>NZ_JAESMX010000014.1:0-395930 GCF_017893405.1 Staphylococcus sp. GDH8C109P
TTAATTCTACAGGTTTTAACTTTGAAAGTCAAGAACTTTTTTGAAATTAATTTGAAAGCTTGTTTTGAAATATTGTTATGTGTGTCGTTTTGTTTCGTCCGACAAGTAAATACTATACACGCTTAAAACACTTTGAACAACAGTAAAATTTACACTTTTCTTCATGATCAAATGTGATCTTTCTTCATTTTACATACTTTTTATTTCTAATGATTCATATCGTTCGTCTTTATCTCCGTATCATGATTTTTGATATTGATAAACAGTTTAAATAACACTATAAAACAAACTTTACTATTTATTAAATTTCTTTTCAAAAATTTAAAGCTACCTTAAAAAAGGTAGCTTAGTTTCATTTTAATTTACAATTGAACACTTATTACATCTCTGTTCTGCCCATAATCGCTTTTGACAATGTCACTTCATCCGCATATTCTAAATCTCCACCAACAGAAAGTCCTTGCGCTAATCGAGTTACCGTTAAACCTATTGGTTTGACTAGTCTCGATATATACATCGCCGTTGACTCACCTTCCAAATTAGGATTCATTGCTAAGATAAGCTCTTTTACTTCGTCATTTTTTAAGCGATTGATTAAACTTGGAATATTAATATCTTCTGGTCCTATACCATCCATCGGAGAGATAGAACCATGTAATACATGGTACAAGCCTTTATATTCACGCATTTTTTCCATAGCGATAACATCTTTATCGTCCTCAACCACACAAATAATTGAGCGATCTCTCTGTTTATCTTGGCAAATATAGCATGGATCTTGCTCAGTGATATGTCCACACTCACTACAATAGGTAAGTTCTCGTTTTACATCTACTAAAGCTTTAGCAAATTGAACGACATCGTCTTCTTTCATATCTAATACATGAAACGCCAGACGTTGAGCTGTCTTTGGCCCAATGCCTGGCAGTTTCATGAAACTGTCGATAAGTTTGGATATTGGTTCTGGATAGTGCATACAATCACATTCCAGGGATATTTAAGCCTTGTGTATGCTTACCTAAGCGTTCTTGAGTAAGTTCATCAGCTTTATTCATCGCTTCATTAGTAGCAGCAATAACTAAGTCTTGTAACATTTCAATGTCATCTGGATCAACTGCTTCTTCTTTGATTTCTACATCGAGAACTTCTTTATGACCTGATACTGTGACAGTTACCATGCCACCGCCAGCTGTACCTTGTACTTTTTCTTCTTTTAATTTTTCTTGTTCTTCGTTCATTTTCTTTTGCATTTTCTGCATTTGTTTCATCATTTGTTGCATATTTCCGCCACCGCGCATATATTTATCCTCCTTAAAAACTTCAATCTCATCTGATTGTAATTCATCTTTTGTCTCATTATACATGCCTTTTTATTCATTGTCATGTATCACTCTTCATCAATTACATTTACTGTGTTTTCCCCAAATAAGTCTTTAGCCTTTTGAACGACGTCGACTTCTTCAGGAGACGCTATTGTCGCTGTTCTGTTTTCTTCCGCACTCGTACTTTGTTTACGGTTTTGAAGATATTCTGTTCTTACCCTCATCCACTGAGCTGCTGGCACACCTACTACTTTAACTGTTTTATCTATAATATTACATACTACATTCTCAATATTCTCTCTTTTTTCATCATCTTTATTTACAATCTCACAATGTATTTCTTCTTCGAATTTAATCAGTACATGTGTTTCACTAGCTGCCACTGGTTCTGAATTCTGGAGTAAGCTTACTAATGATTTCATATCATTACTTTTAGCGTGATCTATAACCTCTTGCCAGTGGTCTTTAAGCTGTTTAATATCTTCTTTGTTAGCTTTATCTAATACTTTGGCAATTTGTTGCATTGAAAACGCATTTTTCGATTGCGTGCCTTTACTAGCTGTTTTTTTAGCTTGCGGTTTAGCATTATTAGCTACGACACCTTGTGATTTTAACGTTTTCAGTTCATTTTCTAACTGTTCCATTCGCTGTAACAACACTTCATTATTAGGTTCACTGGCTACACTAGTAGTAGCAACAGTTTGCACATTTTCTGATTCACCTTTAATCATTTCTGCTATTTTAACTAATAATACTTCAAAATGTACACTCTGATTGACACTGAATCTGATTGAAACAAGCGTATCATTAATCACACCAATCATTTTATACAAAGTTTCCAAGTCAAAATGCATCAGTGCATCATATTCAGATTCTATATTAGATGTCTTATTCATAATGGTATCTCTCACAAAATAAATCATATCATTAATCAGACGATTTACTTCTTTACCTTGTGCAATAAATTGATGGTAAGTTGAAAATGCAGTTTTTACATCTCCTTCAACTACCTCTTTTAGTAAATCATTCAATGCTTGAGCATCTACGCTACCAGTAACATTTAACGCGTCTTGCAATGTAAGATGATCATCACCAAAAGCAATTGCTTGATCCATAATACTTAACGCGTCTCGCATACCACCTTCAGAAGCTTTGGCAATAAAATCTAAGGCAGCATTATCATATTCTATATCTTGAGCGTCTGCTACGAATTGCAAGCGTTCTACAATTTCATCGTGACTAATTGCTTTAAAATCAAATCTTTGCGCTCTTGAAATAATTGTCGGAGGTATTTTATGTGGTTCAGTAGTCGCCAATATAAAAATTGCATGTGCTGGTGGTTCTTCTAAAGTTTTCAATAATGCATTGAAAGCACCCGTTGTTAACATATGAACTTCATCTATAATGTATACTTTGAATTTTGATTCACTTGGTGCGTATTTAACTTTATCTCTGATATTTCTAATTTCATCCACACCATTATTACTAGCAGCATCTATTTCAATCACATCTGAATTCGTTCCTCGCGTAATCCCTGTACAAATAGCACATTCATTACAAGGTTCTCCATCCGAGCGTTCGAGACAATTAATAGCTTTTGCAAATACTTTTGCAATACTTGTTTTGCCCGTTCCTCTTGGCCCGCTAAAAATATACGCATGTGATTGCTTACCTTTTGAAATTGCATTGCGCAATGTTTTAGTTACATGTTCCTGGCCTACGACATCTTCAAAACTCTGTGGCCGGAACATTCTATATAAAGCTTGATAATTCACCTTCACACCTCCAATAACATTCAACAACTATTATATCACTGTGTTTTATATTTTGAATATTAATTAAACGCCTCTGGATAAACCACATTACCATTTGGTTGCTCTGCAAGTTGCTCCCACAAGAATTTAACCATAAAATATTTCGATGGTACATCAAACGGACTATAAATTTGATAGCGACTTGCCTCTTCATACCCTAACATACCATAATATTCAGGATCTCCAAGCACAATAATAGTCGTATAATCTTGCGCTTTTGCGCGTTCTTCCACAGCTTGAACAAGTGCTTTACCTATACCTTTACTTCTATATTCTGGCAATACAGATAAAGGTGCTAACGCTAACGCCGTATAACGTGTTTCTTCGTTAATAACCTCTATTTCTGAAAGCATTGCATGTCCAATGACATCACCTTCATCTGTCTTCGCAACAACTTCCAATTCGTAATTATATTCTTTAGATGCTCTAATTTTCAAAACTAAATCTTGCTCATCATGGTTGGACTCTGCGACGTTTTCAAAAGCAGTTTTTATTTCGTCTAAACTTGCGTCATAGTCATTTTCAGTTAATGTACTTAAATAAATTTGCATATGTCGTTCCTCCAAATTCACTGAATTCAATTTTGGGCAGTTACAATCAGAATGATATCGTTACAGTTCAATCAATTAAATGAATGTATCGCTATTATTTTAATATAAAAAAAGAGTGACTGCTATCAAAAGATAAGTCACTCATAATATATGATTAATTGTATTTATTTTAAAATTAAAGCCGTGCACCTTCGCTTCGAATACGTATCATAAACGTAACCAAAGTCGACAGCTAAATCTCGGCAACCCTACGGCACATACGATGATCCACTTAATGCTGCTTCCGTCAGGACCTGACATGGTTCATGGGTTCATATTGCATAGGACCGAAATCTTCAAACACTACGTGCTTTGGGCAGACTTCACAAAAACGTAGCCTTAGCGAAGGAGTTAAGTCTCGCATAAAGCGGATTTCGAGTACAGGGAACCGCTACCTCCCCACCTAGCACGGCAAGATATATCATACTATAAGGTAATGACTGATTGCAAGTCATACAATTCATTATTTTATAACTTATTTCATTAAATTTTGTGACGTCTCGAAAAATCATTAAACTTAAATTCAGTGGCTAAATGTTTAGAAATGTTATATTGAAACTTTGTCGTATCCTTTAAATGGACGATACCTCGGACCGTTGCAGTGTATGGTGGCGTTACATCTCCAAATATTTCACATTCTAAATCACCAAATGATTCAAAGGTGATAGATTTATTAGAGTAGCTAATTTCTAACTTCAGCGTTTGTTCTATATAATGATACAACGAATCTTTAGCAATGTTCATTGTTATATCAGGAACAATTTTTTCTACTAAATAATCTTCATCAATAATTTTTAAGCGATGATCAATTTTTCGCGTTCGAATAATGTGCCACAACGTTTCACTCTGTCGCAAGTCCAAAGCGTTTTTCACTTCCGGCACTTCAATGGCAGGTATGCGTTCTAATAATCTAACTTCAGTCTCATGACTCAGACCTAATCCTTGTTGAACTTCCTTGAAACTTGTTAAATTCGCAAACGGGAATTCTGTAATACCTTGATAGATTACCACTGATCCTTTACCTTTTATTTTCTGAATCATACCGTCTCTAACAAGTAGATTAAGCGCTTTGCGCACGGTTTCACGAGAGGCATTGTAATCGTATACCAATTCGTTTTCTGATGGCAATTGAGCACCATATGGTAGCTTTGATTCGATGATGTCTGTGCGTAAATTTTCATAAATCGCAATAAATTTTTTTTGTTTCATGTGATTTCACTCACTGCCTTTTAATTAAAATTATTGTCTAACTACGATGGCACCAAATCCGTCTATTAGACCATTTACAATCGAGCCATTTTGTAACATTACTTCCCCATCAACTTTTAAGTCTTGTGGTATTTCAACTTTATCTTTTGAGAAGTTAGCAATCACTAACCATGTTTCTGCCTTATAATGGCGCTTATAAACAAATAATTCATCGTGGTCCATGTAAAGTGGCTCAATATTTCCATAAGTTATAATATCATGTTTGTGACGTAGCTTTATCAATTTTCTATATGTTTGCAAAATGGATTGATCGTCTTCTATAGCTGCTTCAACATTGATTTCCCTGTAGTTGTTAGGAATATCGATCCAAGGTGTACCTGAAGTAAAACCTGCATTTTCACCGCTCGTCCACTGTACAGGTGTGCGAGAATTGTCACGAGATTTTTGTCCTAATATCGTTAGAATCTCTGTTTCTGGATAACCTTCAGCTTTTAATTTTTTATATGCATTTAGAGATTCTATATCTCTATATTGGTCGATATCATTGAAGTGAGGATCCGTCATACCAATTTCTTCGCCTTGGTAAATATATGGTGTGCCTTGAAGCATGTGCAAAGCGATAGCTAGCATTTTAGCACTATTTTGACGTAAATCTTCCGTCGAATCATCACCGAACCGTGTTACTACGCGGGGCTGATCATGATTACACCAAAAAATAGCATTCCATCCGCCACCGTTATAAATACCTATTTGCCATTCCATTAATATTTCTTTTAATTTATGGAAGTCTAACTTTGCTTTTGTCCACTTTTCTCCATTAATATAGTCTACTTTTAAATGATGAAAATTAAAAACACTACTTAGTTCTTGACGTTCGGGATCCGTATATTGAATACAGTTTTCAATCGTTGTCGAAGACATTTCACCAACTGTCATCATATCTTTATCTCCAAATGTCTGTTGATTCATTTCGTGTAAGTATTCATGCACACGGGGTCCATCAGTGTAAAATTCTTTTCCTATCTTTTCTGAATTTTTAAATTCACTTTTTGATATTAAATTAATGACATCGAATCTAAAACCATCTACACCAAAATCAATCCAATAATTAATTACTTTATAGAGTTCACGACGCACTTCAGGGTTATCCCAATTCAAATCTGCTTGTGTTACGTCAAATAAGTGAAGATAATATTCATCTGTTTTGTCATCGTATTTCCAAGCATTACCACTAAACTTCGATTCCCAATTTGTCGGTGGTTGATTATCTGCCGACCTCCTAAAGAAATAGTAGTCTCTATATGGATTACTTTTATCTGAATATGCCTGTTTAAACCATTCATGTTCTGTAGATGTATGATTAATGACGATATCCATCATTATTTTTAAATCACGTTGATGTGCTTCAGCAATCAATGTTTTTAAATCTTCAATCGTGCCAAATTGTTCATTCACTTTATAATAATCGCTAATGTCATAACCATTATCATTCATAGGTGATTCATACACAGGTGTTAACCAAATATAATCCACACCTAGATATTGTAGATAGTCTAACTTTTCAATTATGCCATTTAAATCACCTTCACCATTACCTGTCGTATCATTGAATGACTTAGGATAAATTTGATAAACTACCGATTTTCTCCAATCATTGACTACCATATTATTACCACCTTATCTTTGTATTTTAAATTAAGAAACTCGCTAATCAAACTTAGCGAGTTTAGTTGTACTTATCTATTCGAATTACCTATTCTTCTACTATTTCTTTCGCTTCTTCTTTACTGAACTTCGAGAAGATAACAGTTAATATCGCTGGTACTACCATTGCTAGAACGGTACCTATTCCGTATATTAACCAAAAATCTTTTTTAATAGAAATAATGGCTGGTACACCACCAACGCCAACATTACCTAAGACACCAATTGCACCTATAATAGCGCCTATAACACCCGAAGTTAAAATTGCTGCAACAAAAGGATATTTCAACGGTAAGTTTACACCAAACAATGCTGGTTCAGTAACCCCTAAGAATCCTGATACACCAGAAGTCATTGCCAAGCCTTGTTCTTTTGCCATTTTGCGTCGTTTATAGACGAACCATGCACCAAATGCAGCTGAACCTTGACAGATATTTGAAATTGCTAAAATTGGCCACAAGTACGTTCCTTCAAGACTGCTTCCCATCAGTTGAAAATCAACCGCTAAGAACATATGGTGTAAGCCTGTAATGACTAGAGGTGCGTAAAAGAAGCCATAAATTGCGCCACCTAACCAGCCGATATGTTCAAAGACAAATGTCACACCATTTGTAATTCCTGTTCCTAACCATAAGGCAACTGGACCTATAACGATAAACGCTAAGAAACCAGTGATTAATAAGGCAACTGGTCCAACGACTAACATTTTGATTGAATCATGCACATATTTACTTAAGAGCTTTTCAATTTGTGCTAATACATAAGATGCTAATAAGATTGGTAATACTTGACCCTGATAGTTCAGTTGTTTAATTTCTAAACCAAAGATATGCCATGCCGGAATATTGCCTTTCCCAATATCATATTGTGAAGCGAGTTGTGGGTTCATTAAAATCAGACCTAATACCAGTCCAAGTATTTGACTCCCACCAAACACACGCATACTACTCCAACCAATTAAAGCTGGCAAGAAAATAAAGGCAGTATTCGCAATAACATTAATAATATCTGCAAAGTCCCCTAATTGTGGATATTGTGCCACCAATGCTTGTTTCCCAAACAAGTCCTCCATTGTTAATACATTATATATCCCTAATAGTAAACCAGCAGTTACGATAGCTGGTAAAATTGGTATAAAGATATCTCCCAATAACTTAACCAGTCTTTGTATAGGATTTCCTTTTTTAGCTGCCGCTGCTTTCGCATCATCTTTAGAGGCACTTTCAGCCCCAGTTTCCTCAATAAATTGTTTATAAACTTCATCAACAGTCCCTGGTCCAATAACAATTTGATATTGATTATCAGCTTTGAATTGTCCCTTAACTAAATCATTGTTACTCAGTCGATCTTTATCGACCTTATCATCATCTTTCAAAACAAGTCGCAAACGCGTCACACAGTGTGTTGCTGTGTCCAAGTTTTCTCTGCCCCCAATAGCTTCGACTATATCTTGAACATCTTTCTTTTTAACAGCCATGATGATTCACTCCCTTAAACTTTAATATTATCCAGATTATAACTTGTATAGACAAGTTTTGTAAAGGCTTTCACTCGGTTTCTTAAAAAAGGTCATCACATAGACATTGATTTTCAATCTCTACGTGATGACCTTCTTCAATAAATATATATTATTTTGTGTTTGGCGTAATCACAGCAATAAGTTTAATGATATGTGCCACAAACAAAGACTATGTTAAGCACGTGTCTATTTTTCTATCATTGACCATAAACAACAAAAAAAGACAAACACTTTATATTAAATAAACGTTTGCCTACTATATTATTTATTAGTCTTGGTATTTAATGATAATGGCGGAGGAAGAGGGATTCGAACCCCCGCGGGCCGTTAAGCCCCTGTCGGTTTTCAAGACCGATCCCTTCAGCCGGACTTGGGTATTCCTCCAAATGAACACAATAATTATAATATTATAGCCCATTAAAAAAGTCAATTATAATTAGAATGTTACACCAATGTTTTTTCAGTTAGGTATTCGTCAACAGCATTAGCTACTGCTCTACCTTCTTGAATTGCCCAAACAACAAGACTTTGACCTCTTCTTGCATCGCCTGCAGCAAAAATATTTGATTGATTCGTTTTGAAATTTTTGTTATCTGCGACAATTTTATTTCTCTCAGTTTGTATATTAAACGCATGTGGAACAGTGGTTTCAGTACCAATAAATCCTATTGATAACAATACCAAGTCAGCCGGCCAATGACGTTCTGTACCATCGACAACAACCATACCATCCTCTGTTTCTTCAAGTATTTGTGTATAAACACCTGTTACATTACCAATACGATCAACCTCGTAACGCATTGTTTGAACACCATATGCACGTGGTTCAAAACCAAATCGTGCCTCATATTCATTATGAGCATAATCCATTTTAAATACAGGCATGGCTAATGGCCAATACGTATTTTCGTCAAATTCGATTGCTTCGGGTTGTTTCGTGTATTTGTTAAATTGAACGATAGATTTACAGTTTTCCCTCAGTGCAGTCGCTACACAGTCTGCACCTGTGTCACCGGCACCAATGACAATCACGTTTTTCCCTTCTGCAGATATTGACGACGTTTCAATTTCACCATTTAAATACTCACCCTGTTCTGTTAAGTAATCCATAGCAAAGTGAATACCCATGCCCATTCGACCTTCTAATGGTAAATCACGTGCATTTTGCGAACCTGTACAAATAATAATGGCATCGAATTGTTCCTCTAAACTTTCTTTACTGACATCTATCCCTATTTCCGTATCAGTGATAAAGGTGATACCAGATTGTTCCATTAGTTTAATTCTACGTCGCACTACATCTTTATCTAATTTCATATTAGGTATACCATACATTAATAATCCACCTGCTTCATGTGCACGTTCATATACAGTTATGTGATAACCTAATTTGTTTAATTCATCTGCAGCTGTTAAACCAGCTGGGCCGCTTCCTACTATAGCTACTGATGCTGCTTTACGCTCATTGGGAATCGTTGGTTTGACCCAGCCATTTTCAAAAGCTTCATCAATAATAGTACGTTCAATACCTTTAATCGCAACAGATTCTCTATTTATCTTCATCACACACGATTGTTCACACGGAGCCGGACATACACGTCCAGTAAATTCAGGGAAGTTATTCGTTTCGTTCAAGCGTTTATATGCCGTTTCGAAGTCTTTTTGGTACACTAAATCATTCCATTCTGGAATATAGTTCCCAATGGGACAACCAATTGTTTCTCTACCATATGGTTCACCTGTTTGACAAAAAGGCGTGCCACAATCCATGCATCTCGCACCTTGTTCCGAGGCTTCTTCTTTTGTAAACCTTTGCTGAAAGGGTGCGTGTCCTTTCAAACGTTCTACTAAAGACAATTCATGCAAAGGTTGTTTATCATAATTCATAAACCCTTTGAATTCTCCCATACTCAGTCCCCCTTCAAATTAATACACAGCCGTTAATTGTTGCGCTGGTTCTAAATGTGTTCTCTTGTCATTAAATGCATTCAGTAACGCTTCATCTTGCTGGTTAGATTCACGCTTTTGTAATTCGATTTTTTGCATCATCAATTTATAATCTTTCGGAATAACTTTCACCACTTTATTAGCCATTTCTTCAAAATTATCTAATATAGTTTTTGCTTTAGTACTATTTGTATAAAGTAAATGATCTTCTAGCATCTCTTTCACAACATTTTCTTCTGCTGCAACAGTGATTTCGTCGAAGTCTAAACTGTCTAATTGATGTTCATCCTTAAATTTTTCAATATCAGTTGGGAAGATATAAGCAACACCACCACTCATGCCTTGACCAAAGTTCTTTCCGACGTCTCCCAGCACAATGACGCGACCGCCTGTCATATACTCAAGACCATGATCACCAATACCTTCAACAACTACTTGTACACCACTATTTCTAATACAGAATCTTTCACCAGCTTTACCATTAATAAAAGCTTTACCATAAGACGCACCATAGAAACAGACATTACCAACTATAATTTCTGATTCTCGCTGTTGCGTCGGCGCCTTCACAATCACTTTACCACCTGAAAGTCCTTTACCTACATAATCGTTAGCATCACCTGTGTGATGTACTGTTAATCCTTGAGGTATATAAGCAGCTAAACTTTGACCAGCATGGCCTACCGTATTGACGTTGATACTATCTTCAGGCAAACCTTCAGCACCATAGATATCAGTGATCATACTGCCAGTAATGACACCCACATCTCGTTGCTCATTTTTCACTATATAATTAGCAGTAAATGACTTCTGTTGTTCAATTGCTGCTTGAGCATCAGGTAATAGTTGTGTTAAATCGAAACCTTCATCAAGATGATGATTTTGCGCTATTTTTTTATATCTTTCACCTTCGTGCTGATATAATAATGCTTCAACATTCATAGATGCAGCTTTAGGTCTTCGTTGAGATAAATCATCTTTTCGTTTTAATAAGTCCGTACGCCCCACTAAATCATCTACAGTGCGTAAACCAAGTTCGGCTAGTATCTCTCTTAATTCCTCAGCAACAAAATGCATAAAATTGACCACGTGATCAGCCCTACCATTAAATAGCGCGCGTAAATCTTGATTTTGTGTAGCAATACCTACCGGACATGTATCTTTATGACAAACCCGCATCATTACACATCCAAGTACGACTAATGGTGCTGTTGCAAAACCAAATTCTTCCGCTCCTAATGCACATGCATATGCTACATCTTTACCTGTGAGTAATTTGCCGTCCGTTTCTACAATCACTCTCGATCTCAAGTTATTCATCATAAGTGTTTGATGTGTCTCAGCTAATCCAATTTCCCAAGGTACACCTGCGTGTTGGATACTTGTTTTGGGAGAAGCACCGGTACCACCATCATATCCACTAATCACAATTTTATCTGCATAAGCTTTGGCTACACCCGCCGCGATTGTACCGACGCCAGTTTTAGAGACAAGCTTCACTGTGATATTTGCGTTTTTATTAGCATTTTTCAAATCATGAATTAATTGCGCTAAGTCTTCAATGGAATAAATATCATGATGTGGCGGTGGAGAAATCAAACCAATACCTGGGGTAGAGCCTCTGACTTCAGCAATCCATGGATAAACTTTAGAACCAGGAAGCTGACCGCCTTCTCCAGGTTTAGCACCTTGCGCTACCTTAATTTGTATTTCTTTAGCATGCTGTAAGTAATGACTCGTCACTCCAAATCTTCCAGAAGCAACTTGTTTGATGGCGCTAGAACGATTACGACCTTCGCCATCCACTACAAATCGTTCAGGATTTTCTCCACCTTCACCACTATTACTTTTACCACCCATTTGATTCATTGCTTCAGCAAGTGTTTGATGGGCTTCTTCAGAAATAGAACCATAACTCATTGCACCTGTATTAAAACGTTTTACGATTTCACTCGTTGGTTCTACTTCATTGATATCAATTGAATCTTGGTTTTTAAATTCCATTAAGTGACGAATATGATCTGTGCGTTGATGATTGACTTCATTTGAAAACGTTTTGAACTTTTCATAATCATTTAAACGACATGCATGTTGCAGTAAGTGAATGGACGTCGGGTTAAATGCGTGATGTTGCCCTTGCTTACGCCATTGAAACGTACTACCAGATTCAAGGTACTCGCTCTCAGATGACTGTCTGGCTTTATTTTCCTTATCTATCAAGTTGATATCGATACCAGATAGTTTTGTTTGTGTCCCTGTAAAATACCGGTCAACAACTTCTTGTGACAAACCTACCGCTTCAAAAATCTGAGCCCCTTGGTAACTTTGAACAGTAGAAATCCCCATTTTAGCCATAACTTTTATGACACCTTCTGATAATGTATCCGTATATGTTTGAACGTTTTCGGCAATATTTCCGTTTAAGCGTCCTTTCTCCACTAAGTTTTCTATTGTATGTTGCGCTAGATATGGTACGACTGCATTAGCACCATACCCTAATAAACACGCTACATGGTGCACCTCTCTCGTTTCACCAGAAAGTGCGATGATACTTGTACGCATGCGCAAACCTTCTCTAATTAATAATTGATGTACATGACTTACCGCAAGCAATATTGGCATTGCATAACCTTGTGCTTCAACTAGTACTCGATCATCTAATACAATAATTTCATTGCCATCTTTCACGGATTGAATTGCTTGGTCCCCTAAATTGTCTAACGCCATTTCTAAGTTTTCGTGATATAGTGTCGATAAATGCTTAACTTTGAACCTACTATCGTCAATCGCTTTTAATTGTGCCTCTGTTAACACCGGTCTTTTCAATTGAATTCGATTCAATACATCTTCATTAGGTTTTAATAAATTACCTTCTGAGCCTATATAAGACAATTCACTTGTCACTATTTTTTCTCTATATGCATCAATGGGTGGATTAGTGACTTGTGCAAAAAGTTGTTTAAAGTAATTAAATAACGATTCATCTTTTTCATTTAAAACAGCAATTGGAACATCATACCCCATAGCGCCAATTGGATCTTTCTTACTTTCAATTAATTCTGTCATATATTTGTTGATTTCTTCATTTGTATAAACAAATTGCTTTTGTAATCTAGCTAAAGTTGTTTCATCCCAATTAGATGGAATCACTTTCACATTGTCTAAATCTAAGTCTACTTTAAATTGATTTAGCCAATTCTCATATGGTAATTCATCAGCGATACGTGCTTTTAATTCATTATTATCAACTACTTTTTGTTGTTGAAAATCAACTAATAATAATTTCCCTGGATTTAGTTGACCTTTAAAAGCAACTTGTTCCTCAGGTACATCTACAACACCCACTTCTGACGAAAAAACAATGTAATTATCTTTAGTGATTGTATAACGTCCTGGTCTCAAGCCATTTCTATCTGTAAGTGCGCCAATTTTCTCTCCATTACAAAATGAAATCATTGTTGGACCATCCCACGGTTCCATCAAGTAACTATAGTATTCATAAAAAGCACGGACGTTACTGTCATTCGCCGTATTATAAAGCCAAGGTTCTGGTATCATTAACATTGCTGCTCTCTCTGGTTCCATAGCTAAAGATAAAAATTCTAAAGCGTTGTCTACAATAGCAGAGTCACTACCATCTTCATCAATAATTTCCTCCACTTTATGTTTGTCTTCACCAAAAATGGTTTCAATCAAATCATTTTGTCTTGCACGCATCCAATTAACATTACCCTTAATAGTATTAATCTCTCCATTATGCATTAATAATCTATTAGGGTGAGCGCGCTTCCAACTCGGAAATGTATTTGTACTAAAACGAGAATGCACAAGTCCTAGCTTCGATATATAACGTTCATCATTTAAATCTTGAAAAAGCTTCTTAATTTGATCAGAACGCAACCACCCTTTATAGACGATTGTTTTATGAGATAAACTTGTGAAATATAAATCTAATTGCTGCTTTTTAGCATATAATTCAATTTGTTTACGTGCTAAAAATAACGTTTTTTCTATATGAGCATCATCATTTAATGCGATGAATACCTGTTGTATATACGGCATCGTTTGGGCTACATGTTCGGCAATGGCATTGACATCTACTGGCACATCTCTATAACCAATAACATCTAATCCTTCGCTTTCAAAATAACGATTGAACGTTGCTTCATGCTCTGAATTTTTTATCTTCACGTTCGAAAAGAACATACCTACTGCATAATGACCTTCTTCCGGTAAGTCAAAATTTATTTGTTCAGAAAAATAGTCAAACGGAATTTCTGTCATAATACCGGCACCATCACCTGTCATGCCATCTGCACCAATTCCCCCACGGTGATCTAACCTACGTAGCATTTCCAGTGATTTTTCAACGATATCGTGTGATCTCCCATTATTCATATTGGCATAAAATCCAATACCACATGCATCATGCTCTTCACGACTATCATATAATCCTAATTGCTTACCATATTCGAACATAACCCTCACCTCTTTTTCGAAAATTCTGAATATTAAATAAGTATAGTAAACTATATAGTAATACATTAATCTATTCAATATATAAAATAGATGATATTATTCTAATAATTCGAATAATATTAATATGTTGGGAATGGTCATATGGAAATCAAACAATTGAAATATTTTATAGAAGTTGCAAAAAGAGAACATTTATCAGACGCGGCTCTAGAACTTAACATTGCTCAATCTGCTATCAGCAGGCAAATCACACTATTAGAAAAAGAATTACAAGTGACGTTGTTTAACAGAGAAGGGCGCAACATACACATTACTGAAGAAGGACAACAATTATTTTCTGAAGCAACAAAGATTATCGAACAGCTTGATAACACAGTACGTTTATTTCATAATCAATCTGAAACAGAGCATTATATTATACGTGTTGGTTATGTTGAAAGTTATATAACACAGGTACTTACATTATTAATGCAATCCTTTGAAAACGAAAGTACATCCATCATCCAACCCATTTTAATGGAAGAAGAAGATATTTTTTCAGCTTTGCTCACAGATAAAATAGATATTGCTTTCACTGCTATGTCAGATGAACTCAAACAGCACCGTTCTTTAAAGGTAAGCCCTTTATTTGAAGAAACATTCCATGTCTATGCACCTAAAGATGATCCGATCACAATGGCTACGAACCCACCTTTAGTACAATTTTCGAATAAATCTATTTACGAATTATACCCATTACCAACCAAGATTAGACAAACATTAGTAAAAACAACCAAAACACCTATTCAAACGATTACACATCCTCAACTGGCTGAATATATCTTAAGCAAAGGACGTGGCTACATCGTCACAGCTTCTTATCATTTGCTTTCAAAAAATCCACAAAAATGGCGAGAAGTATCATTAGAACATACAGCATTGAAAAGGACTATTTGCCAAGTTGTTCGGCTAGACAATCGAAAACATGATTTACAATTTTTATTAGAAATGATTGATAAATTATTAAGTAGAAGCACGACCTATCATTAATCATCTGCATAAAATTTTTGAATTCAATTCGCTAGGAGCGTATAATCGCATTGTCTATATAGGGAGGACTGAAACAAAACAATGCCTTTTAAAACGTTATTTAAACGCCCTTTTGATTGGGTCATCTTGATATTTGTCATCTTATTTGTGGCTGTATTTATTTTCACATTTTTCAATGCCAGATTTTACGATACACCAATCGGTCAAATTACAAAGATCGAAAATAAATCCACATCACATGTTACAGATGATAATCACAATAAAGATACTAAATACAACCAAACCCTAACACTTAAAATTTTAAATGGGAAATTTGAGGGCCAAACGACGAAGATTCCTCATCATTACATAGCATCACAAGCTGATAGTGAAGCATTCTCAAAACACAACAAAGTGTTGTTACACATCGGCAAACATCTAGACGATGCTTATATCATAGAAAAGAAACGAGATGGCCTCGTCGTTTTGATAACTGGAATATTTTTATTAACCGTTTTACTAGTAGGACGGAAAATTGGTTTACAATCGATTCTTTCTTTAGTTTTCAAT
Source organism: Staphylococcus sp. GDH8C109P (assembly GCF_017893405.1). Classification (NCBI taxonomy): domain Bacteria; kingdom Bacillati; phylum Bacillota; class Bacilli; order Caryophanales; family Staphylococcaceae; genus Staphylococcus; species Staphylococcus sp. GDH8C109P. The sequence continues at coordinate 16,163 of NZ_JAESMX010000014.1, forward strand.
ACAATTGTTGTGCTTTTAGCTATCTATTTACATAATAAATTTCCTGATTTAAATTTATTTGCACTTATGAGTATCGGTGTCATTTTTACCACGGTATTTACTTTGCTCTTAGTTACCGGTTGGCGATGGCGAACATCAATTACGATAGCAAGTACACTATTAGGCACTTTTATTTGTGTTGGAGCCACCCAATTAGTGATTACGTTGACAGATGGTGCGGGCTTGAAATTTGAAACAATGAGTTTCTTAACTTTGCCTCCTAAGGATGTTTTCCTTGCTTCTGTTATGATTGGAACACTTGGTGCTGTCATGGATGTAGCTATCACAATAGCAAGTGGTATGGCAGAAATATTGCGCAGAACACCTAATATAAGTATGACTCGATGGGCGCTCGCAGGCCGTCATATTGGTCAAGATATTATGGGGACAATGACGAACATCTTATTATTTTCATATTTATCTGGTAGTCTTCCGATGTTTCTTATTTACCTTAAAAATGCAAATACAGTAACCTATACCATTTCCATGAATTGGTCATTAGAAATTTCCCGGGCAATTACTGGTGGTATTGGTATTGTTTTAACGATTCCAATCACTATTTTATTAATGCAATTATGGTTTAAAATGCGAGGTGTTAATCAGTGAGCGTCATAACAATCTTAGGTCTTGTACTTTTCTTATTAATGGCAATATTTGGAGGAAAAAAAGGTATCATCTCATATTTAACACTGTTTTTGAATTTTGTCATATTATTAATCACTATCATTATAATTATGCTGGGTGCACCTATTTATCTCGTAACACTTATATTTTGTATCGTAATTGCAGCATGTAATTTATTTGTTTTAAATAGTTACAATACAAAAACTAAAGCAGCATTTTGTGCAACGATCATTACTACTTTATGCTTGATTATTGGTATTTATTTATCAATATCCATCGGCCATTTACAAGGTTTTACAACCGAACAACAAGATGAAACATATATTTTTTCTATGAATATCGGCATTGATATGGTGAAATTTATGGTGTTCACAATAGTACTTGCAGTCATAGCTGCGGTTATTGATTTAGCAATCACCATCAGTTCACCCATGTATGAGTTATACGAAACCAACTCGGACTTAACAAGCAAAGCATTATTTCAATCTGGTATGCGTGTAGGACGTGAAATTTTAGCTACTTCGGCAAACACAATTTATCTAGCCTATTTCGGAGGACAATTGACATTATTCTTTTGGTTTTTTAGATTGAATTATTCTTTTGGACATATCATCAATTCTAAAATCTTTGCACAAGAATTTATATCTATCCTACTAGGAGGCATCGCTGTTGCAATTAGCATCCCGATTACTGCATGGATAACTGCACTATTAATTAAATATCAAAAAGAGCGTCACTCAAAACACACGCATCAATCTTCACATTAAAAAATTAAAGTCCCACTTCTCAATTTATTGAGTTAGTGGGACTTATGCATGTGCTACGTAATCATTTTTCGTTTTTTCAATCCTTGTCAGGAAGGGATGACGCAATCTTGTTAATAAAATTAGATTTTTGTCCTACTCTCTTTGTAAATTTGTATAATTATGTGATACATACATTTCTATTTTTTAATCAAAACTTTTTATTATCTTACAATGACAGAAATATGCTTCGCTATTTTAAGTGTGTGTTCAAAATTTTTGAACGTTTTTTTCACTAAGCTGAATCATTTAAAGTTCTTGCAATTTTTCATTTAATAATTGCATTTTACGTTCTCGTAATTTTGTATAATATGTGATATCCTCTTCTCGCGTTTCTAGTGGAAATATATAATAAACATCTTGATAAAAATCAATATTAGCTTTAGTGCGCCTACTTTCCAACACGATTCTCGAACTATCAGGTTGCGCTAAGGATAATTCATATTTGGGCATCACACTATGATACACATTTACAATTTCCCCATCTTTAATTAAATCTGAGGTATTTATAAATTTAATTTCTATATGGTGTTCATTCGCTAAACTTCTCGTTAATAACGCTAACATTATGTCGCAAAACATAATCGTCATAATACCTTTATTTTCGAAAGGAGGTGCAACTTCTAATTTTTCAATACACACCTTTTCAGTTTCACCAAAATGGTCAAATCTAGATTTAAATGTATCGTAAACTTCATTTTCATATCTCGTAATCGCACTTGTTGAAACATAGTCTAATGACGTACCTTTCAAATAATAATAACATTCCCCAAGATCTAATAATCTTTGATATGAAAAAGGTTTTATTTCCTCATAAAAACTTCTACAAATAATATTAAACGGACTCATACTGTTACGCTTTGTAAGCATGGATTAACCTCCAATTAAATTGATATTCATCATAATATTTGGCTATCGCAATGGTTGCTTCCGACACACATAGAAAAACACCCCACATCGGATGTGAAGTGCCAAAGCTGATATTTATTTTTCAACTTAAGGTTAATGATTATTAAAAATGAAATAATTCTACTATTTAAGGCATACTAAAGTTTCAAAAATTAAACTTTTACAAAGTATCGTCCAAGCTCATTACAGCAGATAACATTAATAAAAAACTTTCAACCATAATATCTATTAAGCTCTACGTACAATCTCATATGTGAAGCACCTGCAAAAGCCATTCTTAACAGTTCAAAAATTATTTTCATAAACCAAACTGCACATCAATGGTTCAAATAAAAACTTTCCATCTTCATTGCCTATTCAATCCAATCAATGTATTAACAATTCAGTTTAATAACTTATACATTCAAAATAATCATATCCTTAATTTTTTTATTATTTATATATTTAACATTTAATATCCAACCATAACAGATTTTCATATTTAAACAAACATAATTGATTCATTTGAATTTAAATAATTCTAATATATTTTTTGACTTTCTTTTAAAATTATCGATTTTCATTATACTTATTTTCAGCTGGCACTTCTATTGCACAACCACTTTCAGCAAGTTCGCTTCACGCAAAAAAGCGTCATTAAAGCTAACAAAGTTTGTTAGCTTTAATGACGCAATCATCGATTTCAACAGCTTTGCTTCATTATGTATACAGGTTTATTTTCTAATAACGTTTCACCTACAATTTCATAATCACTCTGAATATAAAGTTTTCTAGCCAAATAATTGTCTGTATTAACCGCTAAATAAATTTCATTGATTGTGGGGTAATACTGTTTGACATATTGAGGTAAAACACGCATCACTTTTTTACCAAAACCGAATCCTCTATAGTGACTATCTACACTAAAAGATCTGAAAAATATTGCGTTTACGTTTGCAGTATAAGGCTTGACTCCGTCACCTTCATGTAACGTAAAAAAGCCAACACAATGATCTTTGCCATCATACACTAATGTAGGGTGACGTTCTTGATCTCGATTTGCCAAATCAATATTTTCTAAAGGTGTTTTGGTGAAATTTCGGTCTTCTGTCGACAATGTAAAATTCACTAAATCAGCATATAATGATGCGTGATACGGTCTTAATTTCACTGCTTTAGATGCCTCGATTTTTTGTTTAGCATGTTTAATCCATGTAAGCACAGCAGGCGCAATTTTTTCTGTCTCATTTTTTGTGATCCATTTTATATCAGTAATTTCTTGTGCTGGTTTAACCGATGACCAATCAATATCTAAAGATGTTGAAAAACAATTCAACTCCGTCTTAGTATTTTTTTGAGGATAAGCATCTCCTACAACAGTACCTAAATAGTTAAAATTTTGTTCCGAAATATCCAGTTGTAATTCTTCCTGCAATTCTCTTCGCAAAGCTTGTTTTAGAGACTCTCCCTGATCTATTTTCCCACCAGGAAAATAGTATTTTTTTCTGTTTCTAGCTTGTACCAATAATAATTTGTCGTCTGATTCGACTACCAAGCATACACATTTAATCATAATTATCATCTCCACTCCCCAAAACAAACTATTTTTATACTTTCAACGCTTATGTTATCATATTCCCTTCCTTGAACACATTTTGTTTTTTTATCTCTCACAATAGCGTTTAATCTAATTAATGTTATAATAATAAAGTGGATTTTATATAATGGAGGATTTCATTCATGGCTAAAAAAACAAAAATTAATCGCATTTCAAATACAATTAACTTCATAGGCATCGCCGTTGAAGGTTTTAATTGGTATGCATATCAATCAAAAAATAAAAAGTTACTTTACACGAGTATGGCTATTACAAGTGTGGGTGCAGTCTTAGATTTCTATACTGCCTTAAAATCACCAAAAAAGTTTGCTAAAATATTTTCAACATTCACTTTGGCAAGTACGTTATTCTCAACTGCCAAACGTATAAAATCATTACGTCAAGAACCATAAACATGAAACGTCTAGCAACGCGCTATAAAATTTCATAAAAGCAAAATAAACGTCAATTTCTATATGATTTAATAGAAATTGACGTTTATGCGTTAATCAAAGATATTTTGTTTTAGACACGCTTAATGGATATATTTATATGAACTCACTTGAGATGCTGGAATCGTTCTATATGTTGCAATCCCAGGCGAAGCACTGTAGTTCATTTCAGAAACAGTAATGCTACCATTTGAATTTACAGATTCCACAAATGCTACGTGGCCATAATATCCAAGATCACTTTGTAGTATTGATCCTACAGTTGCTCTATGATCTACTGTGTATCCATCTCCTGGTGCGGCATTGTCCCAATTATTAGCATTCCACCAATAAGTACTAATACCTTTACCAATTTGAGCACGCTTATTAAAGACATGCCATGTACACTGACCCCAGTCATACAAATTTGAATGGTTAAATACTGGTGTTTTATAACCAGTTGATCCTGATGAACCTGTTGAACCACCTGATGATGCTGTACCAGATACTTTTAATTTTTGCCCTGGATAAATATTGAAGTTTTTAAGACCATTCAAGCTCATGATTTTTTGATATGTCGTACCATATTTAGCAGCAATCGCAGATAATGAATCACCTGACTTCACTGTATACGTTGTTGTATTACCAGACGTAGTTGAACCACCTGTTGAAGTTGAGCCAGATATTTTTAATTTCTATCCTGGATAAATTGTAAAATTAGAGAGTCCATTTAAACTCATAATTTTTTGGTATGTCGTCCCATGCTTAGCTGCAATTGATGACAATGAATCACCCGATTTCACTGTATACGTTGTCGCACTCGAACTGCTTGTTGAAGTTCTTGAACTTGTAGTCCCTGATACTTTCAATGTTTGATTTGGAAAAATCACATTCGATGTTAGATTATTTAATGATTTCAATTTTGCTATTGAAATATTATATTTATTCGCTATTGACCAAAGAGAATCGCCACTTTTGACTTTGTAAGTTGTAGCTGCATCTGCATTTGCAGAATTAATAGCTGCTAGCGCACTTGTCCCAATTACAGTTGCTATTATTTTTTTATGCACTTATGTAAACCTCCCAATATAAATCCGATACATTTCGTTTCCATCACGTTTACTATTATACAATTTAATTTAATACTTTTGTATATAATTTATATGACATTATTATTACAAAGTAAACCTTTTGTTATTTCAATGAAACATAACGTTGAATACTATATATTTCAGTCAAAAGTTTTTATATTTATATCTTTAATACCAAAATAACGATGCAAAAAGTATTTATAGTTTCCAGATGTTATATTTTTCTTTTCTTTTTGACCATGATCCGTAATTGTCAAATGATCATTCGACATCGTTACTCTACCGAAAGTCGTTGCTTTACTAATTAAAAGTTGTTGAACAAAAATAGATGCTTCATTACTTTGATTAAATGCTATGCCTTGTTCAAAATCTGCCAATACCCTAGGTTCATCCTTAAATTGATATTGCGTCTGCCATTGATGATCAACTTTCTTCTTCATTTCAAATGTATGGTCACTTACTTTGCTTACTTTAAACTCACCATTTACATCATAAACAATTTCCTCATCATTTGTGATTGGCATGGCTGCTTTAGGTATATCCGCATAACCGACATCAACTAAGTATTTTTTCTGATTCAATGTAACGATTAATGCCATGTGTGACCCTTCCATGGCCCAACCTGAGCCATTATAAATTGTCGCCGACACCATAGACACGTTATACCCTTTATTTGTTAAATATGCGCAAAACAATCTGTTTTGTTCATAACAATAGCCTCCTCTATGTTCATTTACAATTTTATCTATCATTGATGGATTATCTAAAGCAATAGGTTGTCCATTCTGCACATTAATATTTTCAAATGGAACGTTCAATACATACCTTTCAATATAATAGTTCAATTTTTCTAAATGATTGTCATCATATGTATGTGTATCTATCTCTAAATAATTTTCTAGTACGTTAAAATCAGTCATGCAATTCCCTCCATTTCTCAATAGCTGTAAAATAAGCTCTATACGCATGTTGATGCATTAGTTCAATCGTCAGTGACAACTTATAACTGATCAACTTCGTTCATTCACTTTAAACAATAAAAATAGAGTTATTCCAAGTTTTGTAAGACTTTCTTAAATATGTTCTATTAATTTATATGATAAAGGGTAATAATGATTATAGACAATCTTTTGATATTGACATCAATTAAATAAATAGATATTGTGTATGTCTATACATTTGTATAGCTAATTTACTATATTTTAAAAGTATCGAAGTCACTTTACGATTCAGTGATATGCATGAACATTTAGGTGTTATGGCATCAGATACTTATTATTTTAAAATTTTCAGATTATTCTTAATATAATGTGATTTTTATTTTGGAGGGGATTATTTGAGCAAGGAACAGTCGCAAAATCAACAACCAAAAGATTTACGAATCCGCAGCAAAGTGATTAGTGAAGGTGTAAGCCGTACGCCTAATCGATCTTATTTACGTGCACTTGGTTTTGAAGACGAAGATTTTGAAAAACCTATGATTGGCGTTGCTAGTACATGGAGTGAAGTTACACCATGTAACATGCACATCGACGGTCTCGCTCGTGCATCTAAACGCGGTATAAGCGAAGCTGGAGGTTCACCACTGATTTTTAATACGATTACAGTTTCAGATGGGATTTCCATGGGCACTGACGGTATGCGCTTCTCACTGCCAAGCCGTGAAATCATTGCTGATTCAATTGAGTCCGTAGTCAGTGCTGAAAATTTGGATGGTGTTGTAGCAATCGGTGGCTGTGACAAAAACATGCCAGGTTGTATGATTGGTATCGCTCGTCTTAATTTACCAGCTGTCTTTGTATATGGCGGGACTATATTACCTGGGAAATTGAATGGCAAAGATTTGGATGCTGTATCTGCTTTTGAAGGTGTTGGACAATACAATAATGGAGAAATAGATAAAGCAGCATTACATAAAGTAGAGTGCGCTGCGTGTCCTGGTGCCGGAGCTTGTGGTGGGATGTTTACTGCTAATACAATGTCCTCAGCTATTGAAGCTATGGGAATGAGTTTACCTGGAAGTGCCTCTCACCCTGCTGTATCAACAAATAAATCAAAAGATAGTCGCGCAGCGGGCAAAGCTGTTTATCATTTATTAGAGCAAGGTATATATCCTAAAGATATCATGACCAAAGAAGCATTTGAAAATGCGATTACTGTTGTCATGGCGTTAGGTGGCTCTACAAATGCTATCTTACATTTACTAGCTATTGCACATACAATTGATGTAGATTTAACACTTGATGATTTTGAAAAAATACGTAAACGCGTACCGCATATTGCAGATTTAAGACCTAGCGGTAAATACGTAATGGCACATCTTGATGAAGTAGGTGGTGTTCCAGGCGTAATGAAACTATTACATGAAAAAGGGTTAATCCATGGTGACTGTTTAACAGTTACTGGAAAAACAGTTGCAGAAAACTTAGCTCAACAGCCTAGTCTTTCTGATGATAAAACAATCATTAATTTTGATCAGCCTAAACATCCTACAGGGCCACTTGTTATTTTAAAAGGTAATCTAGCACCTGAGGGCGCAGTAGCCAAAATTTCAGGTTTAAGTGTTACTTATATTAAAGGGCCTGCGAAAGTTTTTGATTCAGAACCTGCAGCGACAAAAGCAATACTCAATGACGATATTCAACCTGGAGATGTCGTGGTGATTCGCTATGCTGGACCAAAAGGTGCACCTGGTATGCCAGAAATGCTATCAGCTTCTTCTATTTTGGTAGGAAAAGGATTAGGTGAATCTGTTGCATTGTTAACAGATGGACGTTTTTCAGGTGGTTCACATGGTCTAGTAGTAGGTCATGCTGCTCCAGAATCTCAAGCAGGTGGCCCAATGGCATTACTTCAAGAAGACGACATCATTACTATTGATGCTGAAAATTTAGAAATTAGTTTTGATATTTCTGATGAAGAGTTAGAACGTCGTCGTAATGCATGGCAAGCCCCTCCACTAAAAGAAACACGTGGTACATTAGCAAAATATGCCAAACTCGTATCATCTGCTTCAAAAGGCGCAATCACTGACTAATGAGTAACATTCGCTTAAATTGTTTAATATAAAATCTATTTTAATACATTCACTTTGTCACTTTTATACAACTATTTAGATTTTAAAAAATTATCAGTCTCAAACGAATTTTATGAGCAATACTTTAAAATATGTGTCTCTATAACCACAATGACTTTAATTAATGAATAAACGTCAATTTCTATAGAATTTTATAGAAATTGACGTTTGCTTTGTTTCTACGGAAATTTTGTATTAATGAAACCGTTACTTTTCTTTGAAAGCAAGATTCTATAATTTAAATAATTATGTAATCACTTTTCATACACTTTTGAATGCGCTATTGTTATATATTTTTATTAATTTCCATTTTGGAATAATTTATTACTATTTAGGGAATTTTAAACAAAATTTAGCACAATTCTTTTATAGTGAAGTTAACAAATTAAAGTGAGGTGAAGGACATGGACTTTATCATTGATATCATCAAAAAAATTGTTGGTTTATTCACAGGTAAATAATTTCTAACCTCTTTAAAGAGACTGATACGACATGTATCAGTCTCTTTTTGACATACAACATAATCAATAGCTGCACATTACAATTCATTGATATTATTTCCATCCATATTTAGCGTCTTGTTTCACTTTCTTCACCTTTTCAATCGTATCATTCACCTTTTATCCTTTTTCGTCAGACAAATATTGTTTTCAAGAAAATAGAACACACTGCATTTTACGCAACTAAAAATGAGCGAAGATAAAATCAAAGTCTAACTTTTGATTAATTATCCTCGCTCTGATGTATCCTATCAAATTGACTTAAACAATATTCAGTATATATTGATAGTTAAACGTTATTGGCTTATTTATCAATTTTCGATTACTTACGAAAATAAAGTTTTCAATATATTGAATAATGAACCTACTAAATCAAAAAAGTCTCCACTCATCATTTTCCCTCACCTTCATAAAATATAATCGCACCGTTTCAACTATGCTTCAGCACTTTCAGTTCTTACTAAATCCGAAGCAATGCCTTCATAAAATTGGCTTAATTCTGCTTGTGAACGCTTTGTATCATTACTATCTTGGCCAACAAAATCTGCATGATCCCAATTGTGCATAATTGGTGTTACTTGCCAAACACCTTTTTGAACCTGATTCGATGCTTCTACATATGCTTGGTTAAATGGATGTAATGCTGAAATTGTCGAAACAAGTCCATCATTGACACGCCACTCTTTTTCTGGTGCTTTTCCAATCACATTACCTGTTATACCCATAGGTAAATACATATTAATATCTGATTTTTGTCTACCAAATAAACCATCTCTCGTAGATTCTCCAGTATATGTTTTATAAACTATATTCGGATTTAGTGATGTTTTTTTATTTAATTCAGTTGCGCCTGCTCTTGTTAAATCGTAAAATCCATTATCATCTGTCGTCCATAATTTACTATCTTTCAATCGTTCAACATATTGATTATATGTTTCATCGTCTTTTTGTTTTAAACCCCATTGCTCTAAGCCAAAGCTAACTTTAGAATTTTTATTACCTTTTAATTTCGCATAATCAAACGCAGCTTGTCTGATGAGCGTTTCATTACCTAGTTGATCAGCTGCATGTGTACCATTATGAGGTGTTGCTAAAGTGGTAATTGAACTAATCATATTATCATTATTGCCTTGAAATACTGGGGATATATCGCCACCATGTTGTTTTTGATACTCTATTTCTTCTGGATCACCATTACGTAAATATTCTTCTAATTGTCTAATGGTTTGTCCACCCATGCTATGACCGACTAAATGAACTTTTTGACCTGGTTGCCAATCTTTATATACACCTTCATATGTTTTACCATAACGGTCATGTCCATATTTTTCAGCATGTGCAGCACCGTAATCTACTGTGCCACCTTTAATGTAATAATATAACTCAACTGCTCTATCATGATTACTACTTAAAGCACCAATACTTGCTTCATATGCATTGTAACCCTTTTGTTCTAAGTCTTGTTGTATATTTAATTTGTCTCCACCCCAATAATGAGGTAAAACAGATGGTTTAATATCATCTGTAAAGCCATTAAAACCATGCACTAAGATAATAGGATCTTGGTTTTTATATTGGCTTTGTTTCGCTTTTTTTGTAGGTTGCGTTTGAGTTTTCTCAACGTTCTGTTGATTCACTTGATTATTTGTTGTAGCAACTGCATTTTTCTTAAGTAAAGCTAAACTTTTTTCTTGATCGTTGTTCTTTTGATTGCTTTGACGATCTTCACTAACTAAATCATCATTTTTTAACTGTCCAAATTTAACACCACTTTGAACTTCTGATTGCGATGAATCTGCATTTACTTTCATCTCTTTTGCTTTGTCTTGCTCGTTGTATTCTGAATCTACTTCTTCTGATGTCTCATCTTTTGCTTTATCTTGCTCATTATATTCCGAATCTACTTCTTCTGATGTCTCATCTTTTGCTTTGTCTTGCTCATTGTATTCTGAATCTACTTCTTCTGATCTCTCATCTTTTGCTTTATCTTGTTCATTGTATTCCGAATCTACTTCTTCTGATGTCTCATCTTTTGCTTTATCTTGTTCATTGTATTCCGGATCTACTTCTTCGGATGTCTCATCTTTTGCTTTATCTTGCTCGTTGTATTCCGGATCTACTTCTTCGGATATCTCATCTTTTGCTTTATCTTGCTCGTTGTATTCTGGATCTACTTCTTCTGATTTCTCACCTTTTGCTTTATCTTGCTCGTTGTATTCCGGATCTACTTCTTCGGATATCTCATCTTTTGCTTTATCTTGCTCCTTGTATTCCGGATCTACTTCTTCGGATATCTCATCTTTTGCTTTATCTTGTTCGTTGTATTCTGGATCTACTTCTTTTGATGTCTCATCTTTTGCTTTATCTTGCTCATTGTATTCTGGATCTACTTCTTTTGATGTCTCATCTTTTGCTTTATCTTGCTCGTTGTATTCTGGATCTACTTCTTTTGATGTCTCATCTTTTATTTTATCTTGTTCGTTGTATTCTGGATCTACTTCTTCGGATGGTTCATCTTTTGTTTTATCTTGCTCGTTGTATTCTGGATCTACTTCTTTTGATGTCTCGTTTTTTGTTTGGCTATTATTATTTTCTACGTCAATTTTTTCGTTACTTTCGTTTTCTACTTCAGTCGTAAATGTATCATTATGTAAGCTTTGATTATCTGAAGTTTGTTTATCATTCTTATTAACCGGCACACCACTATCCCCAGTAGTGTTATCACTATTTGTTTCCCCAACATTCTCCCCAATGTCTTGATAGCTCATTTCACTTGTTTGTTTTTCTGTTTCAGCAGCTTGCGCACTGTCTACACCTAGAAATAGTAAAGACCCAATCAATATAGATAATGCGCCAAAAGTAAATTTACGAATACTATATTTGTTTTTCTTCTGTTCCATACTAGACACCTCTTGGTTAATAGAATTTAATAAATAACAAACTTCCTTTTGCTAAATGAATAAATTTAAAATAAAACGTGGCACTAATTCGAAAAATTTACCAAAAATCTCTTTCATAAACTACCACTCCTTTCAGAAAACGTTTTCATACAATTATAAAAATTAAATTATCTATTTAAAACAATTAAAGCAATACAACAATTTTTTTAAATAAATAATTTAATTTGACTTTACTAAATAAATAAAACATAGTCAACAACATAAATAAAAATATAATAACTTAATTTACACTTTACAAATTATTCAAAAAAGCCCCTATCAATAATCAATTTTTACATTGATATGATAAGGGGTGAAGAATTAATGTTATTTAATTTCTATAAAAATTGTACGACAAATATTAATATAATAACGATTGGCAAGATAAATTTGATGAGATAATACCAAGGTATAAACAATCGTAATTTATCTTTTCCAAAATGTTCTTTTAATGCTTGTTTATCGAGCAATTGTCCTACAACAAGTGTTGTTCCTAATGCACCTAAAGGCATTAAAATATTAGAAACTAAGAAATCCATATTATCAAAAATAGTTCCTGCTGCAAATTTTATATGACTTAGGCTTCCAAAAGACAGTGTTGCGGGAATACTTATGATAAAAACAAGGATACTTATATAAAACGATACAGATTTACGTTTCGAATTATCATTCTTAGTAAAGTTGGACACATTGAGTTCAAGTAACGAAATTGAAGAAGTAAGTGCTGCAAATAAAAATAATATTAAGAAAATAAAATAGAAACCTGGACCATATGCCATTTGATCAAATACTTTTGGCAACACTTTAAAAAGTAAGCCCGGACCTTCAGTCGGACTATAGCCAAAAGCTGAAATCGCAGGGAATATTGCTAGACCTGCCAACACTGATACTAGAATATTCATCGCTACAATCGAAACAGCCGAAGTTTTAATCGTCATTTCTTTAGGTGCATAACTAGCATATGTAATCATGCCTGTTGTTCCTAATGAAAGTGTAAAAAATGATTGGCCTAGGGCAAATAAAATACCCTCTATTGAAATGTCTTCTATTCGTGGTTGTAATATATATTTCAAACCTTCAAATGATCCATCTAAAGATAACGATTTAACAACAATAATAATAAGGAAGATAAATAGTAATGGCATCATAAATTTAGATGCTTTTTCTAATCCTTTTTCAACCCCCATCATTACAATGAACATCGTTAACAAGATAAATATTCCTTGGCCTGTAATGGTCAACCATGGATTACTAATAATTGATTCAAATGCTATGTGCCCTAATTTATCACCATTAAGCGAGAATATTTGAAATAATACATTGAATATATATATGATAATCCAACCACCGATAACACTATAAAAGCCAAATAAGATAAATACAGCTAAATTACCATTCCAACCTATAATATTTAACCATTTTTTATTTGTTAATTTTTCATATATTTTAGTAGTATACGTTTTGCCCATTTTACCTACTGTAAATTCCATCATTAATAATGGCAGTCCTACAAGCAGTGTGAATATTAAAAACATTAATAAGAAAGCACCACCACCATATATACCTGCCATATATGGAAATTTCCACATTGCGCCTAGTCCTATTGCGGATCCAGCACTTGCCAATATGAAACCGAGCGAGGACTTCCATTGTGATTCATTGTGCATCGTTCATACATCCTTTACACCCTATTATTCTTTATTACGTTAAAGCGTTTATGTAACATAGGAAACTACTATAACATTTTTTTGAATTGAGCTCAATAGTTAGCTGTTTAAAACGCTTGATATTGTAGTTTTCTTTATTATTATGACATTAAAAATTCAACTTAATTTAACATCTTACATGGTTTAATTTTCTGAAATTTCATTGAATTCATATAACTTTTGTGTTATATTAATGTATGTTTTGCAACAAATAATTTTAAAAATAATAGAGGTATTAAAATGAATAGACTCATACTGATTTCCGGTCTTATGTTATTCTCATTTTTCTTTGGAGCCGGAAATCTAATATTTCCACCTATGTTAGGATATACAGCTCAAGAAAATATGTGGGTTTCAATGATAGGATTTTCAATCACCGGTATTTTATTACCGTATTTAACAGTCATCGTAGTAGCTTATATGAACGGTGGCGTTGAAAGTATTGGTAACAAAGTCCATCCAGTATTTGGTACGATTTTTGCAATCTGTATTTACGCGTCTATTGGCGCATTATACGGGATTCCACGTGCTGCAAATGTCGCTTATGAAATTGGTACAAAAAATGTTTTACCTGTACATAATCAATTAACTTTAATTATATTTTCAGCAGTCTTTTTCTTAGTTGTTTACTTGATTGCGCTTTATCCAAATCGAATCATAGATAATTTGGGTAAATACCTAACACCTATTTTAATATGCATTATCGCTATTTTATGTATTTTAGTGATTATTAACCCTGAAGGTTCAATTGGTAAAGCTGGTGGCGACTTTGCACAAACTCCACTTGTGTCAGGTATCTTAGAAGGTTACTTCACAATGGATCTCGTTGCTGCACTCGCTTTTTCAGTAGTCATTGTACAAAGTTTTAAATTAAATGGTGTTAACGAGCCAAAATTATTAGTTAAAAATGTTGTGAAAGCTGGCTTTATTTCGGCTGTACTGTTATTTATCATTTATTTTGCTTTAGCCTATGTTGGTGCAACAACTGATCAAACAGGCTTTAAAGATGGCACAGATATTTTAACTTTTAACTCATTACGTGTGTTTGGTGCTTTAGGAAACTTAATTTTTGGAATCATTGTGATATTAGCTTGTTTAACAACATGTATTGGACTTGTGAATGCTTGTTCAGCATTTGCAATGAAAAAATTACCAAAAATTTCTTATAAATTATTTGTACTTATCTTTTCAATATTAGGTTTTATTGTTTCTACATTAGGATTAGAGCTTATTTTGGAAATTGCTGTACCATTACTTACATTTATTTATCCAACATCTATCGTATTAGTGCTTATTTCGTTATTGAGTATATTTATCTCATTTGAAATGAAATATAGCTTTATCATACCAACGATTGCAACATTGATTATTTCTTTATTACAAATATTAAGTGATTTTAATTTAATTAAAGTACTTAATGTTGTATATGCGCATTTCCCATTAGCGAATATCCAACTAGCATGGTTGATACCATTTATAGTATGTTTGCTAATCGGTATCATTATTGACTTCTTTTATGCTAAATCGCAAACTGAAATGTCTTAAGTTAGTGCGCATTGTTATCCAACGATATGCCAACACATATCTATGCTCATCAATACATCCCTTCAATTATGGGATGTATTTTTATATGTAACATAGCAAAATGTCAAATGAGATTTCTGAAATTATCATAAACTGTTGATACACTCAAATTGGAAATTTAGATTAAATTCACTCACCTATAAAGTGATATATTTGCATGTAATTGATATAATACGCTTACGCTATATAATAAAATTCACACTTTAAGGATGGAGATATTGTATGACTGAATTTAATGATTTTTTACAGTCACTGGATAATGACAAACAAACAGCCACGATGAAAGCTATCTTTAATTGGATTTCCGAGACCTTTCCTGAACTCGAAACAACTGTAAAATGGAATCAACCGATGTATACACATCACGGTACGTTTATTATCGCTTTTAGTAAGTCCAAACAGCATTTCTCAGTAGCACCCGAAGCTAAAGGAATGGCTGAATTTACGGAACAAATTGAAGCAGCTGGATATTCACAAACCAATAATTTATTTCGTATTAAATGGACTCAAGACGTTAACTATGCATTATTGAAGTCCATTATTCAATTCAATATCGATGACAAAGCGGATTGTACAACATTTTGGAGAACTTAATTTGAAACATATTGAACAAAAAAGGATGACTTCTACTCCATTTGGTAGAAATCATCCTTTTTAATATTTTCATGGCTTATGTATAATCTTCAAAAAATGCAATAATATCTTGTTCTACTTCTAAATGACCTTCTCCATACGTCATTAAATGTTTACAAGTAGCGTAACCTTGAATTTCTTTATCTTCATGTGCAATTTGATTATAAATATAATTTGCACTAACTTCATAAGCTTTTTCATCCTGTTCGCCAAATTTTATAGCGATAGGAGCAGATATCCGGTTTAAATTCGCCATCACATCATCAACAAGCTTTTTGAATTTATCAAATCCAGTGGTATAGTTTTCAATTTGGTCAATTTGTTGTCGAATTGTTTCTTGAGACAAACCTACTAAATTACCCATGCGTCCGCCATAAAATTCCAGTCTGCTCGCAAGTCCTGCATCATCTTTACTAAACGGCGTCGACATGACTGCAACAGAACTAACTTGTTTTTCTTCTGCCAATTTTAAAGACAAGATACCACCTAACGATATGCCACATACACTTATATTCGAATAGCCCTTATCTTGTAAAAATTGATACCCTTCTAACGCATCTTGCCACCAATCCTCTGCGTCATAAGCCATCAATGATTCGAGTAATAAACCATGTCCTTTATAGGCAGGAACATAACAGGTAAAACCCGCTTTATTTAATTTTGTTGCTAATAATTTCACATCTCTGATTGTTCCTGTAAACGAATGTAATAACAATACGGCACGTTCAGAAGATTCATTTTCCAAAAATATTGGATTAGGTTCTTTTACATTTATCATCCATTGTCACTCCAACTTTTAACATCCATACATATTGTAATAGAAAATCGTTACGATACAAAGAGATATGATTAATAAAAAACCAAGATCATTCAAGTGATTATCGTAAAAAAATACAAGCCACTTCCTTAAAGGAAGTAGCTTGCTTCTATGAGGAAGTCTGGAAACATGCCTAAGCGCATGCTCACAGCGACCCATAGTGTGTGCATACCCTTGGCATGCTTATATAGTGTACAATTTTATGTATCTTCTTTCAAACATTTATAAATAATGAAGTTGTGGAAAATCATTTTATCTACATACAAGTATATAAGATAATTTCTATTTATCCACTTTATTTTTGTAATATTCAGATAAATGATTGTTAAATTATTATCGATTTTGACGAATATATATCAGCTTTAATAAAGTATAATATATAATGACGGAATTAAAAGGAAATGAGGTAATAAATATGGATGATTTAAAAATCAACAAAAGATTAATAATGACACCCGGCCCTGTTAGCGTAGACCCCCGTGTTTCACAAGCAATGTCAAACTCTATCTTAGGTCAATTTGACTACGAATTTGTTGACATTATGAATCAAACGATGGAGCTAATCCGCAAATCATTTTTAACAAAAAACCAGTGGTCATTTCCTATTGATGGTACAAGTCGTGCTGGCTTAGAAGCTGTAATTTCCAGTATTGTGAAGCCTGGCGATGATGTTTTAGTCCCAGTCATTGGACGTTTTGGCTATTTATTCGCTGAACTGGTTACACGTGCTGGTGGTAACGTCCACAGCATTTATAAACCAATGGGAGAGGTATTTGAACAGTCAGAAATCATTGAAGCACTAGATCAATATCAACCGAAAGTACTCGCTATTGTTCACGGTGAAACATCGACTGGTAGATTGCAACCGATTGATCAACTTGGTCGTGCATGTAAAGAAAGAGGGATATATTCTGTTCTAGATGCTGTTGCCACATACCAAGGCATGGTTATTCCAGTTGATGAATGGGAATTAGATGCAGTCATTGGTGGCGCTCAAAAATGTTTATCTATTCCTTCAGGTATTACCCCAATCACTTTCAATGATAGATTTAGTGATGCTATCAATGCGCGCAAACGTGTAGAACTTGGTATTCGTTCTACTGAAGCAACAGAACAACATCATTTTATCAGAAGCAATTATTTAGATTTAACACAGTTACAAGACTATTGGAGTCCAAAGCGTTTAAATCACCACACTGAAGCAACAACTTCAATATATGCGCTTCATACTGGTCTAAGGTTAGCACTATCTGAAGGTCTAGAAGCACGCGCTCAGCGTCATACATGCCATCAAGAAGGTTTAAAATCAGCTTTGAAAGCACTAGGGTTAGAAATTTATGGTGATGAATCAAACGAAATGAAAATGGTGATATGCGTTAATATCCCTGATGGCATAGATGATATAACATTCAGAGATGGTTTATTAAAAAATTATGGAATAGAAATTGCAGGTTCCTTCGGAGAGTTAAAAGGTAAAATATGGAGAATCGGAATTATGGGTTATGCCGTCCAAAAACAAAACATCTTAACGTTTTTAGCTGCATTTGCAGCTCACCTTATTTCCCAAGGCCACATTAAAAACCTTGACCTAGAAACTGCGATTAAAACACTTTTAAACCACTATGATAACAATGAAATATCATAAATTTTTTAACACATCTTTTCATTAGATAAATCAAAAAGGTACAACTCCAAACCTAAAGCGTTGGTGTCGTACCTTTTTAAATTTAAGTCTTTTCTACGATTCATCTTCTACAACTCTATTTTTAGCTGCTGGATAACCAAAAATAAAGAATAGTAATGACATTAACAATAATGCAATAATACCTGATATCCAATTTCCTGTGTAATCATGTAAGTATCCAATTAAAAATGGTCCAATCGCTGCGATTAAATAGCCTACTGATTGGCCGAACCCTGATAATGAAATACTACCATCACTTGTCCGTGCACGAATGGAAAAGAATGTCATACATAAACTGAAACAAGCGCCCATTGCTAAACCAGCAATGACCATACCGATAACAAGTAATACTAATGACTGTGTAAAGAATAAGCCAAAACCAGTTAAGAATAAGATTGTGATAATAACAACCAATATACGTTGGTCTTTCAATTTAGATGCAATAATTGGAAATGAAAATGTCATAGGTACTTGGGAAAATTGATTGAGCATTAATAAATAGCCTGCTGTGGATGGATCCACACCTCTATCCACTAATATCGATGGTACCCATGCAACAACAGTATAGAACACCATGGATTGGAAGCCCATCGTCAAAGCCACCATCCAAGCTAATTTAGATTTGACAATATTAACTTTTTTGTGATGTTTGACTTGTGTTTCATCAATTGTTTGTTTTTCTAATTTTGCACCTTTACGTGCTTTCGGTATCCATAAAATAATTGCGATAATCCCTAGAATAATCCAAAATGACAATGACAACCTAAAACCAAGCGGTGTTTGAGATAATGGGAAACTCAATCCTCCACCTAAGCCTGCTGTAAAGTTCATAGTCCCACTATAGATACCCGTAGCTATACCAATTTGCATCGGGAAATACCATTTCACATAACTAGGTAATACAACGTTACCAAATGCAATTGCTATCCCTAATACTAATGTACCAGTAATGAATAAACTAAAATCCCCAGCTACACGTAAGTACAATCCAATAATCAATAATATTGTAGAGTACAAAATTGTACGAGACATTGTTAAACGTGAAGTTACTCTCGATACTAATGGAGAAACAATCGCAAAAATAATGAGCGGTATAGTAGTTAAGATGCCAGCAACACTGTTATTAATTTCCATTACATGCTTAATCTCATCAACTACAGGCCCTACTGATGTGAGTGGTGCACGTAAGGTAGAAGCAATAAACACAATTGCTAAAATTACGCCCCAATTTTCTTTGATTCTATGTATGCGATAGGGTTCAGTCATCTTATACCACCTTTCTTCCAAGTCTTTTAGTCTTTTAATATAATAATACAACGAATCGAACAAATGAAAACCATTTGAACGATTCGCAAATAATTGATTCTAAGTAACTCATTTATGATTGATCAACATTTAATAAAATACGTGTACCTGCTTTACCCTCTAATGCTTCAACTGCATCATCTAATGAACAAATAATCGCTTCTTTACCCATTTCAGCAAATTGAATCGCAGCTTCAATCTTAGGTAACATACTTCCTGCAGGAAATTGTCCCTCTGCAACATAAGCTTTTGCTTGTTCAACTGAAATCGTTGCTAATTTCTCTTCGTCCGGTTTACCAAAGTTCACACAAACATTTGAGACGTCTACTAGACGTCGAATATGTCCATATAATTGTGTAATAAAATAAGAGCCATATATAGCTCACTTTAGTACAATGTAATCGACTAAGAAAAATTGTAGAGGTGACTATATATGACTCAATTAAATATTAACGTAGACTTTGAAGAATTGGCAAGTGCTATATTTGAAAGTAACTTAAATACAGCTATGAAAAGTATTGCTGTATCTGTCTTAAATGCTTATATGGAGATGGAAAGAGACCAGTATGTAAATGCAGATTTCAAACAAAAGAATCCTAAAAGGATTGCCCAACGAAATGGCTACTACGAACGTGATTTTATGATGCCTGTTGGTAAAATTCATCTGAAAGTGCCTAGAACACGTGATGGTGAGTTTACAACTGACGTTTTCGAACAGTACACACGCTCTGATCAATCTCTTATTTTAGCTATGATGGAAGCTTATATTAATGGTGTTTCAACTCGGAATATCACGAAAATTGTCGAGGCTTTATCAGGGGAATCTGTATCGAAATCAACGATTTCTGAAGTAATGAAAAATATAGATCCTGATATTCAAGAATGGGCAAGTAGACCCATTACGAATCATCAATATAAGTATGTGTTTGTTGATGCTATGTATATAAAAGTTAAAGAGAATAATCAAATAGTATCCAAGGGTGTTTACACCGCAATGGGTATCAATGAACTTAGACAGCGTGAAATTATTGGCTTTAAAATTTCTAATCAAGAATCTGAAAAGGCTTGGTCTGAATTTTTTGAAGACCTTAGAATGCGTGGTTTAACGACACCAGAGCTTATTATTTCTGATGCTCATTCTGGTCTTATTAAATCTATTAAATCTCAATTTATAGATTCATCTTGGCAACGTTGTACTTTTCATTTTCTTAAAAACATTGTTGAACGTTTCCCTAAGAAAAATTCTGAAGATGCAAAACTGTTACTTAAATCTATTTTTAAAGCACCTACTTATCAACATGCATTACAGCTTAAAGAAGAACTGATAACTAAATATCAAAATAATCCAAAGTATTCAGAAGCACTCAATATATTAGATCAAGGCTTCGAAGATGCTGCTCAGTTCTATAGGTTCCCAGCACAACATCATAAAAGTTTACGTACGACTAATTCTATTGAGAACATCAATATGCAAGTTAGAAAAAGAGAGAAAGTCATTAAGACTTTCCCTAATTTAGACTCTGCTTTTAGATTAATTGGTGCTGTACTTATGGATATCCAAGAAAATTTTGATAGTTCAAAACGACCTTTTATTACTTAGAATTACTACTAATTTTTTTAAAATTAGTAGAGATTAACAAAATATATCAGCTAAAAACCAAGCATATATATTTTGTTAATACCATAGAAAAACCAATGGTTGATTACATCTAAAGATATTACACAAAATTATGGACTTGACTAGACGTCTGTTAACATCATGAATGTATCTGCTTTAACTTGTTGCGCAAGTTTCAAACCAGAGCGATCTTTATCGATAACCGCTTCAACACCTTGAATACTTCCGTTTTCATCACGGTAAACTGGTATACCACCGCCACCAGACGAAATAACGATTGCTTGATCAATCAATGCTTTGATTTGATTTACGCCGTGAATCACAAGTGGTTCTGGTGACGGAACAACACGACGGTAACCTCTACCTGCATCTTCTACCATCACAAAACCATGCGCTTCTTCTAGACGTTTTGCTTCAATTTCGTCAAAAAATACGCCAATCGGTTTTGTTGGATTATCAAATGCTTGATCATCTTTATCCACTTCTACCATTGTTAATAATGTTACCACATCACTTTGGATGTCTAATGCATGCAAATGGTTTTTCAAAGATTCTTCCATCATATAACCGATGAAACCTTGTGATTCAGCATTACAAGCGTTAATTGGAAGTGGATCAACAACGTCTTTTGCTGCTTCATTTTGTGCAATAATATTACCGACTTGTGGCACATTACCATGTGTAATGACAACGTTATGTCCAATTTTTTTCAACTCTGCCATTTTACGTGTAGCAGCAAACACATTTTTATATTGATTATCGTATGACGCTTCTTGTTTGGGTTGTAAAATAGCGTTACCACCTAAAGCAAGTACAACACGTTTACTCATACGTTTCACTCCTTCAAGTTAATGCTACAAACATGCCATATACTGTGTCTCTTCCTGATGACGAACCTACTTTAAGCAGTCGATCAATGTTTGCCAGTGACGGTTCATGTTGTAACTCTGATATTTTCGAACTAAATAACCCTTGTTGTGCGCATTTTAAAAAGGTTTCTCCTACTCGTGTTGTTAATGGTTCATTAAGTAGATGTTTTAATTTTTCTAAATTTGGTTTTCTAATATATGGATCGGTAAAATGAATAAACAACATACCAGTTAGAATGTCATCACCAGAAGGCGTAAGCCCTTGTCCTCTACCAATGAGGTAGCGGTAATATTGTTCTACGGTTTCAGCATCTTCATATTTAAGTGCATGTATGATTCGGCTCATTGTTTGGCGGTCAAAGTCACCTTCATCGTACATTGTAAAGTCATATGTCGATATATTTTGCTTTAATTCATCATTATTTACCTTTTCAGCGAAGTCTTTAAATGGCAATGATGCAACTTGCCACACAAGTTGGCATGTTTTACTCATATGAATTGTGTTAGGACCTATAGTGATTTGTTGGTTTAAGGAAATCTCATTTAACAAACTACGTTTCGTTTGTTGGTCTATTAATATACCAAATGGAAACATGCCATTTTCATCGGTACCTATAAATATAAGTTCTTGCGCATCATTAACAATATTGAATCCTTTATTAAATATGCTATGCACATAAAAAGTTTGATGATTTGCTAATATTTCCTTGGCAATATTGCCTATAGCTGTTGCGTGGAAAATCACGCTTTAAAGCCTAATTTCTCTGCGTATGCAGTAATTGCTTTTTCAAAACATTCAATCGGTGGGTGAACTGTACCTGCACCAATTTGACCATAACCAGCAATTTTATGTGCAATACCTGTATTAATAACTGGAGTAATACCTGTTTCAACGACTTTACGTGCATCAATGCCTAAGCAAGCACCTTTGAAGTTCCACGTAGGAATGGCAAAGTTTGGATTCTCACCGATACAAATTTCAGTCATTTCATTACTGATATCTAATGCATCATCAAAGCCACCAGTACCAACAAATCTAGTTACTGCTGGCGCAGCGATCATTGCCATACCACCAACACCGATTGTTTCAGTGATGGCAGAGTCACCGATATCAGTATTAGCATCTTCAGCAGAATAGCCTGTGAAGAATAAGCCATGAGGCGTATTGACTGGTGCAGTAAACCATTCATCGCCCATACCAGCGATGCGAATACCGAAGTTTTCGCCGTTACGACACATAGCGGTTACAACTGTACCGTGTTCGATTGTACGTGCAGCATCCATCATAGCTTTACCTGTAGCCATCGCTACGTTTAAGAAGAATTGGTCTGTATCCGCTAAGAATTGTAGCACCTCTGTACGTTTTTCTGCTTCAACATCGTCTAATGAGGAAATGATAGGCGCAACTTCTTTTAAGAAAGCTAAGGAAGCTGCAATATTTCGTTGGTGGAACTCATCACCCATTGCAATTGCTTTCGCGATTAACACATTAACATTTAAGCCATCGTTCATTTTGTGTAATGCTTTGCTTAATACTGGTCCTAAAACATCTTTCATCCAGTGAAGACGATTGACTACTGTATCATTATAAGCACCGAAACGTAATACTGCGCCGATACCTTCGTTCATTTGGCAATATGCTTCGTTACCTGTCTCTCTGTTTTCCACAACAAGTACAGGCATGTTAGCTGAAGTAATACCACCCATTGGACCAACTGCATTGACATGGTGACATGGGATGAAAGTGATTTGTCCTTCTTCTAACAAATTACGTGCATCTTGTTCATTATCTGCCCATCCTTCAAAAAGGATTGCACCGACACAAGAACCTTGCATAGGATCTGTCATATTTTCATATTTAATTGGTGGACCAGCATGTAATAATACATTTTCTTTGAGTTCAGGAATTTTAGATTTGGCTGGCACTACATCTACTAAAAATGGTGCTGCTGCAATCATCTTATCAATGACTGCTTGGTTAGCTTCATCTATTGTTTTATAAGCCATTTTATACCGTCTCTCCTTCATAATTGTTTAAGAATTGTAGTACTTTCATTAATTTTTCATCTCCACCTGCAATTGGGCGCCAGTTGAATTGAACGACTGGTGCATCACTTGCTTGGATTGCTTCAGTAAAGCTCTTCAATCCAATGTTAATCACACTTGGTTTCATATTTATTAAATTCATTATTTTTTCATCGACAGTTAAATCAACCGGTTCTGAATCAAATGATTTCGTTACTAATTTTGGTTGAGCTACATTGCTACCAACTAAGTTAAGTGCAGTACGCACCATTTGATCGTTTGTTTCACAAACAATGGCGCCAGCTTCTGTTAACGTTTTAACTTGGCTATCATATCCCTGGTGGTCATGTTGCGTACCAACAACCGTAGCAAGAACCGCTAATGAACGACCGTTAGCTTTAACTTTTTCTAAAATCGTTTTGATGGTCGGTGCAAGTTCGCTAGCCATGTCATCATGACTACCATAACCTATGACATTATCTAACATGATTACAGCAGTTGACGGATCATCAGAAGAAGTTTCTAACATTTCAATACGTTTGGATGGATCAATCATTGGATGCGGTCTACCTTGTGTATAAATGTCATCGCCCAAGTCGATGATTTCATGGTTTCCACCTTTATATGAGAAACCTTCTGGTGTTACTTCGCCTGAAGCGTCACCTAAAGTATCTTTAACTAACATAGCTGCTTCTGAAGCTAAAGTGCCACCAGAATAATATCCTTTGATACCATCTTGATTGTCAGCAAATTCAATGCCAAGATTATCTTTAAATGTTGGTTTGAATTGTGATGTTTCATTATTAGACAGTTGAACAGATACGCGTGCCGCTTCTTCTAATGTATATGCATGGTAGATATTTTCTTCAGTGTAAGTTGGTTTAGAACCTAAGAATAAGGTAACAACAGGTTTTTCAATATTACGTAGAAGATTTAATACTTTTTCTTCGACTTCTTTAGCCGGTGGTTTAGAAATAACAGTAATGACTTTAACCTTAGGATCTGCATTTAACGCTTTAATACTATCTAACATCGTGATTGCACCAACTTCAGTTGATAGATCACGTCCACCAGTACCGATTGCGTTAGTCACACCTTTGCCTTCACGGTCAATGATTGTTGTCACTTCTTGGATACCTGTACCAGAAGCACCAATAACACCAATGTCACCTTCGTTCACTGTGTTAGTGAAAGCAAGTGGTAAGCTATGGATAATACCTGTACCACAGTCAGGTCCCATCACTAATAATCCTTTTTCATGCGCCATTTGTTTTAAACGCACTTCGTCTGATTTAGCAACGTTATCACTAAACATAAATACGTTTAAATTGTTTTTTAAAGCAGTTTCAGCTTCCATTGCTGCATATTGACCAGGGATTGAAATTAATGCCAAGTTCGGATTGTTTGCTAACTCTAAAGCACGGTTCCAGTTTGAAGCTTCGTCTTGTTTTTTAGACTTGTCACCCTCTTCATCTTTACCTTTGAGTTCTGCATCTACTTGTTCATTAACTTCATCAACTTTTGATTCATCATCTGTATCTACGATGACTACGATATCGTTAGGTTTCGCGTTGTCTAATTCTGCAGTATCAAATCCTGATGATTTGAAAATGTCTTTATTGGCAGGCGTCCCCATCATAATTGATACTTGGTTCACACCATCAATCGCAGATAATTTATTCGATAATAACATTAAGACAATCGAATCTTGGTACGTGTTTTCTTTAATTATTGTGTATAACATACTATTCCTCCGTTATTATTCTGCAAATCTATTTTTTCCGTGATAACGATCAAAGTGTACGTCTTCTGACACTAAGTAATCGTAAATTTCATCAACAATTTCAATGCCTTTTTCATCGTATTTTTCACTACGTAAGCGTCCACGTTCACCTGGATAGAATATTTCTCCATATCCTTCAGCAGCTGGTTGAGCTTTCAATTCATCTAACATCGTTGAAATACGTGATTTAAACTGGTCTAAGTCTGTAAAGAATGCAGGGTTAATGACGATGTGTAATTGTCCAAGATCACGGCCTTTGGTTAAATCTTTGTACATAGATGAAACATGCACACCATGTGGCACACCTAGCAGACTTCCTGACAAGATATCTACCATCATCATCAAACCGTAACCTTTCGGCCCCGCTACTGGAACTAGTGCATGAACATCTCTTGCATTTGTTGTTGGCTCACCGTTAGCATCTACTGCCCATGTATCTGGAATAGATAGATGTTTAGCTCTAGCATCAAGTACTTTACCCCACGCTTGTACTGTTGTAGCCATATCAAATGTAATGATACGCTCATCATTTGACGGTGCACTAAATGCAATTGGATTTGTACCGAAATAAGGCTCTGTACCACCAAAAGGTACAACCATTGGATCAGACTGACACATACTTAAACCAACCATGTTTGCTTTAGATGCCATTTCCACGAAATAACCTAAAGCACCACTATGAGAAATATGTTTCACACCTACAACCGCTACACCATTTTTTTTGGCCATTTCAATTGCTTTTTCCATTGCTTGTTTTGCAGCTTGATGTCCAGGGCCATTATCCCCTTCAAAAACACCTGTCGAAGGACCCGTTTGCTCAAATTGATACTCTGGGTTAGCAGTAATCCCTCCCTTAGCAATACGTTCCGCATAATATTCCACTCTGACTGCACCATGAGAATGAATACCTCGATGGTCTGCAAAAGTCAAAACATCAGCGACATCCTTTGCAGCATCTTCATTTAATCCAGCTTTAACAAGTTTATTTTTCATTAAATCAAACAATTTATTTTTAGAAACGCGCATATTACAACCTCCTTATTACTATTATTGTGTTTTATTTCACTATAAAATGTGTTTTCAAGCAGTAAAAAAAGAAGTTACTAAAGACGCACCATGCTAAATGTCGTAAGTCACCATTTATTACATTAAATTATCTCGTTCACTTCTTTTTATGACTTCCTAAAATATGTCATCAGATATTAAATAATCATAAATTTCTTGAGCAACTG
Source organism: Staphylococcus sp. GDH8C109P (assembly GCF_017893405.1). NCBI lineage: Bacteria > Bacillati > Bacillota > Bacilli > Caryophanales > Staphylococcaceae > Staphylococcus > Staphylococcus sp. GDH8C109P. The sequence goes on from NZ_JAESMX010000014.1 coordinate 43,407, forward strand.
GAATACCACGCTCTGCATATTGTTTTTTAACTTCTTCTTGAATCTCACCTGGGTAATACACTTGATCAAAACCTTTGGCTGGTTTAACACTGTGTAACTCATCTACCATGTCAGAAACTTGTGTTAAAAATTGTGTTTCATCACCAAAATATGCTGGATTAATCACAATATGAAATTGTCCTAATCTACGATATCGACTTAAATTTTCATACATCGAAGTGACATGCTTACCAAATGGCAAACCTAATAAGCTACCTGCTAATATATCTACCATCATCATCAAGCCGTAACCTTTTGGTCCGGCTACAGGTAATAATGCAGCTACTTCAAAAGGATTTGTAGTAGGTTCACCTTGTTTGTCCACTGCCCATGTATCAGGTATTGATTTGTGTTTTGAGCGTGCATCTAATATTTTCCCCCACGCTTGTACCGTTGTTGCCATATCAAACAATATGGGGTCACCATTTTTTCGTGGTGAGGCAAAGGCGATTGGATTCGTACCAAAATAAGGTTCTGTACCACCAAATGGTACGACCATCGGGTCAGATTGGCATACTGTTAATGCAACCATGCCTTGTTTTGCAGCTTGTTCTGCAAAATAGCCAATGGCACCACTATGCCCCATCTCTTGAATACCTACCATGCCGATACCACTGGATTTTGCTAAATTAATCGCTTCTTCCATCGCTTGATATGCAACATAATGGCCAACAGCATTATCGCCGAAATATGTGCCTGCTGAAGGACCAGTCTTCGTAAATTTCAAATCTGGTTCCAAATTAAAACCTTTTTTAGCAATTCGCTCTGCATAATACTGCATTCGAACTGAGCCATGTGAATGAATGCCTCGCTCGTCAGCAAATATCATCAGATCTGCTGTTTTTTCAGCTTGCGCGTCAGGTAAACCTGCGTGTGTTAATTTCTCTTTAAATAATTGGCGTAGTTTACCACGTTCGACGTATATTAATGCTCCCTCTTCCATGACTAACAACCTTCCTTAAATTTCTATATCTCTATTTGCATCCTTGGAATAGATGTAAGCGAATGGTTCGTCTAAACCAACAGCATAAGTTGCTTGTGGTGCATAAGCACCCATAAAGATATAATCACCTTTATCAACTGGTTGCCATTCGTTGTCTAAGTTGTACATGCCACGTCCACTTAATACATAAGCCCCATGTTCTTGAACGTGTGTTTCAATATAACCGTGTGAAGCCCCTGGTTTAAATGACAAGATGTGAATATTCATATCATATGCTAATTCTTTAGGTAGCAAATCAAGAATTTTCACTTCTTCCATGCCTTCATATGGTTCTTGAACCATATCATTAACGTTTCCAGTTACAACTTCTGGCGTATAACCTTCTAAAGGTTGGTAACGTTTTTTATATAAGAACACTCGACTGTCGTTATTTTGATTGCTATTTTCAAATGTCATTACTTGATGAGATGGTACATATAAATAACCACCTGCGCTCAATTCATATTTTTTATCATCTGCATACGCATTGATGTTTCCGTATTCAACATAGATGAATGTCTGAACACCATCTCCACCAAATCCTTGTCTATTACCACCTTGATTTTTCAATGTTACAAGGTAGTCTACAAAGCGTGCACCAAGTCTTGGTGAACCCAGAATCGTTACGTCACAATCTTCAAAACCAGGCACAACGTTATTTACTAACCCATCTGGTGTAATGACTGCATAGTTATCTTTTTTAATTACTGAACGTGTTTCTAATAAACCTTCTCTATATCCTTGATTATGATTAATATAACCCATAAATAAAATGCTCCTTTTCTTTATCTGTATTTAAAGTCTTTTTTGCTTGTCTCTATAAAAAGTTTGTTGAACCATGTTTATTTGTATAGCTCAATGATGTTGTTCTAGTTGTTTATGACCAAATATTATTCTTTATAAGCAAGTTTATATAACACTTGTTTTAACACTTCGATACCTTTAACTAAATCTTCTAAATTTGTCTCTTCTTCAACGTTGTGACTCACACCGTTAATGGATGGTACAAACAACATTGATGTCGGCACATATTTAGCGAAAATTTGAGAATCGTGACCTGCACCAGAAGGCATTAATTTCCACTCTGATTCACCCACTACCGTTTCAGCAGCATTTTGAACTTCTTTAACCAAGCGCTCATCCATCAATGTCGGTGCTTCGTCCATCCATAAATCGATGTCACATTGCACGCCTTCTTCTTCAGATACACGTTTAATACATGCATCAATTTCTTCTGCGAATTGATTTAACTCATCTTGATTAATATGACGGCAATCAATAGAGAACGTAACTTCTCCAGGAACCACATTAACTGTATTCGGCACTGGGTCTACGCGACCAAATGTAATGACTAGTGGATCCCCTATTTCTCGCGCACGCTCTGTTAATTGGTTAGCAATTTTGCTGAATGCTACAACTGCGTCATTTCTCAAGCCCATCGGTGTCGTACCTGCATGGTTTGCTTCACCTTTTAAGTTGATCGTATAACGTTTTTGACCAACGATACCGTTAACGACACCAATTGATTTATTTTCAGTTTCTAATACTTTACCCTGTTCAATATGCACTTCGATAAATGATTTTATGTAGCTATAATCATTATCGGCTGTTCGATAATCAAAACCACATTCACGCATTGCTTCTTTAAAAGCAACACCTTCACCATCAGCAATTGAATCAACATCAGCTTTATCGGCTAAGTTGAAGAAGTTTTTGCTTCCCCAGAAAGCAAATGGGAAACGACTACCTTCCTCTTCCGCTAAAGCTAAAATTTCTAATGAACGTAATGGTTGACCATATTCAGCTTTAAGTGACTGCATCGCAACAACAGCAGCTAATACACCAAATTGACCATCTAAATGACCACCTTCAACAACTGTGTCAATGTGAGAGCCGGACATAATTGTTTCTTCAGGGTATTTACTCCCTTCAATACGTCCTTTCAAGTTGCCGATGCTATCGAATTCTGTTTCAAATCCATCTTTTTCTAATGTTTCTTTCAATGCTTGAACAGCATTTGACCATTCTTTAGAATAAAGCAGACGCGTGATGCCCCCACCAGTCAAACCGCCAAACGCAGTGAATTTTTTATCTAGAGCCTCAAAAGAAGATCGGATGTCCATGTAATTCAACTCCTTTTTCATTTCACATACAATTATAAGCGTTTACATATGACTTATCATTCACAATTCTAACAATAATGTTTTTTACTTTTATTCGATTTATACAAATACTTGGTGTTTTTTATTTGAGATACTATATTTAGCAAAATATATCTAATAGGAGGCTAGGTCATTTTGACTCAACAAAAAGCTACTTGTCTATCAAAGGATGGATTTCCATTACCTTATTCAATGATAAAAGCTAAAAACCAAAATCCTAAAGGCATTATTATGTATTTTCATGGGGGTGGACTCATTTTTGGACAACCAAACGATTTACCACAAGCGTATATAGATATTTTATCGGAATCATATCACTTAATAATGGTTTCCTACCGACTTGCCCCAGAAAGTCATATTGATACGATTATTGATGATGCACTGAGTAACTACGATCATTTAAAGTCGCTTTATCCTTCGTTACCATTGATTACTTTCGGACGTTCAGCCGGTGCATTTTTAGCATTGCTTGTTGCACGTCATCGTAAAGTTGATAGTATCATTGATTTCTATGGTTACTCTCGTGTACATGTGCCTGCCTTTTTGAAACCAAACAAGCAATATCAAACACTATCTGCACAAATTACACCGAAGATATTAAATCAATTGATTCAATCTAAACCATTAACATCTGCGCCGTTGCAAACAAGATATCCAATTTACTTATATGCGCGTGGTCAAGCACGTTGGATGCCCTATTTAGGGATTCAATCATCTACACAAAGCACTTATAATATCACACCACAAGAATTGAAAAATTTCCCTCCTATATTCATTGTACACTGTACAGGAGACCCTGATGTACCTTATAGTGAAAGTGAATATATAGATAGATTAATTGAAACGAGTCACTTTGAACGTTTAGACCTAGACAGTCATGATTTTGATCGTGAAGTTAACGCAACGAGTAAAGCAGTATATGAACGAGTTATTCAATTTTTGAATCAAATTAAACTGGACATCAAAGGGGATCAATGATGAACTTACAAAATGTAATAGAAAATTTTCAAACGTTTAATAATTTTGCCCGAAATCCTAAGAATGGCGGTATTAACCGCATTGCTTTTAGTCATCCAGAACGTGTCGCGGCTTTAAAATTTTCAATGTTATGTCAAAAGGCAGGTCTAGATGTTTACTTTGATTTCTTTGGTAACGTTATCGCACGAAGAGAGGGAAAACAGCCTTCTTTAAAGCCAATTGTGTTGGGGTCACATATCGATACAGTAAAAGATGGTGGTCAATATGATGGTCTTTTAGGTGTGCTTGGCGCACTGGAAGTTGTCGAACATTTAAACGCACATCACATAGAAACAGATCATCCAATTATTATTATTGCTTTTGCTTGTGAAGAATCTACACGTTTTAACGAAGCAACTTTAGGTAGTAAATATCTTACTGGCAAAATGACAAAAGATGATATGAAATTCATCAAAGATAATGATGGCAACATACTTTATGATATCGTTGCACCTTTAGCACAAGATATGAACGGTAAAGCAGCATTATTTGAAAGAAACAAAATCAAAGCATTTTTAGAGTTACATATTGAACAAGGACCAATTCTTGAAAATAATCAAAAGGATATTGGCATCGTCACAGACATTGCTGCACCACACCGCTTCAAATTACAATTAAACGGCGTTACAAGTCACTCCGGATCAACACCTATGCCGATGCGCACAGACGCATTGACTACTGCTGCTGAAGTCATTTTGAAAATCGAAGCCTTAGGTCAGTCTTACCATGATAAGGGGATAGTAACAACTGTAGGTTATGCCAATGTTTATCCTAATACAATGAATGCAATACCTGGTGAGGTCACACTACTCATCGATATTCGAGGTAAAGATGAAGCTATTCGTGAAAAAGTAGTCGAAGAGATAAAAGTACACATCGAAACCATTACAACAAATCGTCAAACAGATTATGTATTAGAAGATTTAGGTCAGGATCAACCACGTAAATTCAACCAAACAATTGCTAAGATTTCTGAACACAGTTGTAAGACACTAGCATACCAATATCGCTACATGTATAGTGGTGCTGGCCATGATGCTATGAACTTCGCACCCATTTGCCCTACGAGTATGATTTTTATCCCGTGTAAAAATGGCATTAGTCACTCCCCAAAAGAATCTGTAACTGATAGCCAAATCGAAAAAGGGATAAATGTGATGATAGCAACGACGATTGAATTAGCAAAAGTTGACACAGTATTAGACACATAATACACATTGGCTTTTGACCAATCAATCGCTATATAAAGTCGAAACTTTTAGCGTAGTCACATCAATCATGATCATTTCATAAACACATAATTTTTTGAATCTAACACTCAATGATATGCGTTTTATCATTTAAAATAAGCTTGTGTGACTGTCATCTATAAATAGATGACATTTCAAATTATGCAATACCATATGAATGGAAAATTATTAGCGTTATAATAGGGATGTTACTGAAAACACATCACTGTAAAGGTTGATATATAATGACAAAAATATGCTTTATTAGACATGGCGAAACAGACTGGAATATTGCTGGTAAATTACAAGGTAGAACAGACATCCCACTGAATGAGTCTGGCATAAAACAAGCACAAGCTTGTGGCGTTTCATTACCTCAAAATGAATGGGATCTTATTATTACAAGCCCTTTATTAAGAGCTAAAGAAACTGGAAAAATCATTCAACAAAAATTAAACATACCACTTCACGAAATGACGTCGTTTATTGAAGTTGCATTTGGAGATGCAGAAGGTCTTACGTATTACGAACGAGATGTGCGTTTTCCTAATCGCGATTATCCAAACAAAGAAACTGAAGCAATGGTTACTGAACGTTTTTTAAAGGGGATTCGTACTGTACATCAAAATTACACAAATAAAAATATTTTGATTGTCTCTCATGGTGCCTTTATTAATGCTATATTTCACTATTTTTCTAATGGGACAGTCGGCACAGGTGTTACTAAACTTTCTAATGGTAGTTTCAGCACATTAGAAATTAACAACAACCACACGCACATCCTAGACTATAATACGACACATCACTTACCAGCGCAGAACCCGAAATCATAACTATTTATTAACAATTAAAAGTACCATAACGCTCATCCATGATGCATCATACTAAAGGTTAAACTCAATATTTTCCTTTTAGTAATGACAGGTATGAGGTTTGGTACTTTTTATATTCACTAATTTTATTTATAATTTTTAAAGAAATCTGTAGTTAACGACTTCACTTTTGGTGATAACATTATCACTGCGATAACGTTTGGAATCAATACAGCAGCAAGTGCCAAATCAAGCAAGTCCCACAATTGTTGTGCAGCACCTAACGCACCCACTATCATTGAAAGCACATAAATTGTTTTCATCACCCAACCTGCCGTAAGTCCAAATAAAAACTCTGCCATTCTTGATCCGTAAAAAATAACTACCACAACTGTCGAAAATACGAAAAACATCATTGAAACAGAGACCATCATACTTCCAAATTGGCCAAAAGAATTTTCAAACGCTCTGGCTGTTAGCGCTGCAGATTGCGCTTTCGCATCACTCGCTTTCCAAACACCTGAAACTAAGACCACAAAACCAGTTGTGCTACAAATAATCAACGTATCTACTACGATTTCACTGATACCCCAGAATGCTTGGCGAACTGGATGATCCGTTTTTGCGGCCGCGTGCGCGATGGATGATGTACCGAGACCAGCTTCATTAGAATAAATCCCTCTGGCAAAGCCCCAACGAATTGTGGTAGCTAACGCTGCACCAAATGTACCTCCAACAGCTGCCGTAGGATTAAATGCTTGTTCTACCACTAACCAAATAACATTAGGCACATGTACAATATTCATCAAAATGATTAAAAAACCAAAAAAACAGTAAAGACCAACCATGATTGGCACAATTTTTTCAGCAAACGATGCGATACGCTTCACACCACCAAAAACGACGAGCGCAGCAAGAAATGCTAATATAACGCCAGAAACTGCCATAGGTACATTAAACGTATCTTTCATAGTGCTCGCTGCAGAATGACCTTGAACCATAATACTTGGAATAATTTCAATCATCAATGCAAAGGCAAATATCAAAGAAAAAATTGTACCTAACTTCTTATTTTTAAAACCTTTTTTCATGTAATAAGTCGGTCCGCCCACAAACTCACCTTTTTTATTTTTCTCACGATAGTGGACACCTAAGACATTCTCACTAAATTTTAAAGCCATGCCTAAAAAAGCAATAACCATCATCCAAAATACCGCACCCGGTCCACCCATCATAATCGCTGTAGGCACCCCAACAATATTAGCTGCACCTACAGTTGAAGATAGCGCAGAAGTCAAAGCCTGACGAGGTGTGATTGTCCCTTCCCCTTTAGGTTTTTTATTAACACTTCCAAATGTTTGCTTGAGCATATAGAAAAAATGACGAAATTGAATAAAATTTAAATAGACAGTCAAAAATACACTTGCAAACAAAAGTAGAAGTACAAGTGGATACCCCCATAACCAATCCGAAAAAGAAATTAATTTTTCCAAATATTACAACCCCTTTGTTTTTAAAGCATCTCACCATTTTTTGTGATAAAAATGAGCTATGTAGACACTATATAAATGTAATATGTAATATTATTCCCTAGAGTTGCTCACTCAAACCGAGTTTAGAGCTTATGAAAACAAAAAACTAATCTTAAATCTTCAGCTATATCCTAAATATCATTGATATGCTACATTTGTTTCTATTTCTTTAATCGTTTGGCTCATTGATTTGATAACAAACAGTCTTTGAATAAGCAATATTATCACTAAAACAATTGAATCTATGAATGGTCTACCATTATCAAGCCAATATTTGTCTTCGACAAGTTCTTATATAAAATTTAAATCTAATATCGCATCAAATTTATGCAATAAATGATTATTAGGGACTAATTCAGAGATAGAAATCATTTCATATTGATCTTTTTTATTAATTGATTTATTCAACCTCATAAACACCACTACTGTTTAATTTATATATATTTTCAGTTTAATATTGGCAGTGATTTATGCCGACTCCTGCGGGAAGCGCACTAGCCGAAGACTACTGGCTAAGGCAGTGCCCGCGGAAAGCGTGCATAAAAAAACTGCCAACAAAGTCGGAGACTCTGTCGACAGTCTAGACTAATCCAGTTAATAAATGGATTGGTCCTTTTTGTTCTTGCTTTTTATGTTCCAATGTTTTTACTTCAATCTTTTTTCAAGAAATTTTTAGATAAAACGTCCAATACGTTTATCTGAAATACCTGCTTCATCACTATAGATTTCTTGCCCTCTTAAAATTGTACGTGTTACTTGAGCACCAATTTCACGTCCAATATATGGACTCATTTTGTTACGATAAGCTAAATCTTCTGCTTGTAATGTATACGGTGCGTCAGGTTTAATAAATACGAAGTCAGCATCTTTACCAATTGCAATACTGCCTTTTGCATCTAAGCCAAAACGTTTAGCAGGTGCTGTCGCAATAATGTCAGCGAATTTTGTTAATGGCATTTGACGTTTTTGAACACCTTCGTCGAATAAAATATCTACGTTGTTTTGTAATCCAGCAATACCACCCCATGCTTCAAATGCATTGTCAGTATCTTTTAAGTCTGGCGTACAAGGTGAATGGTCAGATGTTACAAAACTAATATCACCGTTTAATACACGATCCCACATTCCTTCTAAACGAGATTGTTCACGGATTGGTGGAGAACATTTAACAACTGGTCCAATGTCATCTAATTCTTCTTTGTAGAAGTATAAATAGTGTGTACATGTCTCACAAGTAATGTCTACACCTTCTTGTTGTGCTTTAATGACTTCATCAACGCCTTCTTCACAAGCAACGTGTACGATGTGTACACGGCAACCTGTTTCTTTAGCAAATAAAATAATTTTGCGAATTGGTTCAACTTCTGTAAATACTGGACGACTATCCACGTAAGCACTTAATGTCGTTTCACCATTTTCTTTTGCGATTTCTCCTAATCGGTCAGTGATTGTCGCATTTTCAGAATGGATTGATAAAATTTTACCAGTCTTAGCAATTTGCTTCATGCCTTCATATAATGAATAATCGTCAACATTTTCAAAGTCTCCTTCGATAGAACGATCACCACAAGTAGCTAAGAAAGCTTTATAAGCCACAACACCCGCTTCATCTAATTCTTGGATACCACCGTTTAAGTTATATGGTACTAAACCACCATAACTTGCGACATCTACTGATAATTCATCTTTCCCAGCGTCAAATTTAGCTTGGATAGACGCTTTGTCAGTTGTAGCTGGAACTTGGTTTAATGGCATTTCTACAAATGAAGTTACGCCACCTTTAGCAGCAGCATTTGTTCCTGTAACATAACCTTCCCAACCGTCACGATAGCCACCACCTGGCTCAGTAATATGCACATGTGCATCCACCATTCCAGGTGAAACAATTTGATTTTGTGCGTCAATGACTTGCTCAGCTTCTCCCAATGCTTGACCAATTGCGGCAATTTTGCCGTTTTTAACACCAACTTCAACTTGTTGCTCCCCGTCTTCTAAAATGACTAAACCATTCTTAATAATCAAATCATACTTCATTATAATCTGCTCCTCCTTTTTTTCTTCTTTCTGCATGGAATACATAATGTAAAATTAAGTAAACACCACCGGCAATGACAAAGCCTATAAACCAAGAAAAGTCTGATATCACTGTGAATGCTGGTAAAAATCCTAATAGTGAAACGATAACACCAGCAATCGTTCCGACGTATGCAGAAATATTAATACGTGGTATTTTGTGCTCTTTATCTTTCAAATCAAAATACAACTTATCTATATCAATGTGACATTTAGACACAATATAGAAATGAACAATCATTACACCTGCTACCGGACCAAGAATAGCACCTATCGCGTTTAAGAATAAGAAAATGCTATCTTCCTCTTCCATCATCTTCCACGGCATTATGACTATACTCAATACCGAGGCAATAATCACGCCACGACGGTAATTAATCCATTTTGGTAAAAGTGCAGTGAGTTGGTACGCTGCTGGAATGATATTACTTGTCGCATTTGTCGAAATCGTCGTCATCAATAACACGCCAGTAGATATCAGAATCGCCCAGAAGTTGCTCCACTCATTAATAATTGTTAAGATGTTCCATTCTTGATGACCGAGATAAATTGAACCACCAATAATGATAAACACACTCGCAATCGCGAATAAAATGTGCGCAACCACGATACCTGAAATTTGACCAACTACTTGTGTCTTAGTAGATTTTGCGTTTTGTGTAAAATCAGAGACACTCGCACCAGGACCAGCCCACACGCCTAAAAGCGAGTTGATAATTAAAATAAAGGATAAAATCGCTGGGTAAATGATACCGCTAGATTTTGTAGAAATTTCATAATCTAAAATATTTCCAACGCCACCAGCAGCCATAACGCCCCAGATAGCCATACCACCAAAAACAATATAAATAAGTGGATTTAATATAGCTGTGAATTTATTTAAAATATCGCCACCACCAAATCCAATCGCAAAACTAATAGCCCAAAATATTAAAAATGCAATGAGACCTGGAACAGAAATACCAAGTATCGATATGCCTTGTCCAATATCCGCAAAACCAGGGAATATTTTATTTAATAATATTAATAGTGCTTGTGACCCCGCAAATGTTTGCAGACCAAACCAAGCGATACCTGCGACAACACCACGTAGGATACCGGGTAACTTCGCGCCTACATCACCATATGTATGACGTAAATGCATAGCAAATGGAATACCGTATTTAGAACCAGCATAACCATTACTTACCAATAATAAAGCGATTACAAAAGAACTTAATATTAATGCAAATATTACTTGTAATGGCGATAGACCTATTAATAAGAATCCCCCAACTGCAGTATAGTTAGGTATATTATGTACAGCACCCATCCATAGTGTAAAAAAGTTAAATGCGGAGTTATTTCTTTGTGTCGGTGTCTTTGGCATTATGTCTTTATTATAACCGCGCTTTTCGAAAACCGCCTGTGATAATGCCACATTGTTCTGCTGTCTTCCCATTCTATTGATATCTCCTTTACTTTAATAAGCTAATAACTAAATGTATAATCTTCAGTTATAAGTGTAGTACGAGTGTAAGCGTTTTTCTTTGTTATTAATGACATTTCTATACAATAAAATTATAGGAATCGGACAAAATAGGTGTATAATTAATGATATACACTAAATTTTTTGAGCATTTTGAACAATCGTTATCACAAATTGACAAAAATGTTACTTTTTAAGATACATACAGACAAATAGAATTTATTATTATATATTTTTTTGCATTTTCATAACGAGTGATTGTGTAAATTAGAAGCGGAGGACATAATTATGACTACTCTAAACGAAATTTTATCCGTTCCCCAATTTAAAGGCTTAAAATTGTTAAATAGCAACGGAGATTTATCAGCAGAAGTAACGAATTTGGATATTACTGAGAACAATGATATTAAGCACTTCACTTCAAATAATTCATTTATCTTAACAACTGGTGTCTTATTTCAAGATAATCAAGATAACTTGAAAAAGTTAATTAAAGATTTGAATGATATACACACTGCTGGACTTGGCATCAAAGTTTCAAGATTTTTGCATGAAATCAATCAAGATGTCATTGATTTTGCGGATGCTATCGAATTTCCATTAATTGAGATACCAGAAAGTTGGAATCTAGGTGAAATTACACATGAGATTTCTTCATTTATTTCAGATTCTGAAACAGGAAAGCTAAATTATGCATTACAAGTACAACAAGAATTAAATCAATTATTAATCAAAGGTTTCAGTATTGATACAATGATTGATCGCATGAGCAAATTACTAGGCGTACCGATCATACTATTTGACCCATTCAAAGCACCTGAAGCATACAGTCGTCATTATAGACAAGGTAATGCCCTAATGACTGAACATACCAAATATTTCATGAACCATTATCAAGATGCGCTAACATATGATAAAAATAACCTCGTCTTTGAGAATAAAGATCATGTAATCTTCAAAGTATTAGGCTACACATACTTCCCTTACTATTTAATGGTTTCTCAAGTTAATAAGCTTTCCTATCCATTTAGTTTATTAACACTCGAACAAGTGGTCAGTGTGTTGAGTTTCGCCTTATACAAAAACACTAAAATACAAGAGGCCGAAGAAAATGATATTAATCGATTTTTCGAATCATTGGTCAATAATCAAAACGATCAAACTCTTTCGATTAAAAAGCATGCTGATTTATTAAGACAATATTATATTTATCCTTCTGACTATTATCAAATTATCATTTGCGGTATTGATACTAAAAATAATTTAGAAAATAGTTATTACCTAAATGAACGGCACCATCTCACATTCCTTTGGTTAAAGCATAAATTAACAGATATTGATTCTTATATTAGCGTTTATAAATTGCCTAGTAACGATCGTTTTGCGATACTCATACAAAATCGTCACGAATATTATTTTGAATATCTTAAAAAAATACAGCAAAGTTATAGCGAGTACTTTGATGATACGATTTCATTTGGCATTGGCAATGAAGTAACAGAATTTACACAGTTACCATCTTCCTTTTTTGAAGCAAATGAAGCCTTTGAAAATGAATTATTAAATAACGCAAAAGCATTTATCTCACAATATCATTCCAAAGATATCCAAGAGTTATTACAACTTATACCTCAAGAAAAGTTATTACCTTTCGTTAAACATACTTTGGGCCCACTGAGTTATCCAAAACAAAAAAAGATTTGGAATTAAAGCAAACTTTAAAAGTGTACATGGATAATCAATGCGATATAACTAAAACGGCAGATAAAATATTTATACACAGAAATACAGTGAAATATAGAATCAATAAATGTAGTAATATGATTGGCACAAATATTGAAGACCCTGTTCATTCATTAAATATACGTATCGCTTTATATGTATCTGAAATGATTAGTTTCGATTAGGTGCTCAATCTATTTCAAAAAGCTACGCTGTTTGCACACCCATGCAAGCAGCGTAGCTTTTTCATTAATTAAACATCACTGACCTGTGCCACTTTTAGAACAATGTATTCCGACCCAGATCATCTATTCATTAATTTTTTCTAGAAATCCTTTGTAAAAAATATTAATTTTTTAAACCGAATGGTTTGCTTTGCTAACTTAAAATAATTAAAATTTATCGATGGGATGTTATAAAAAGGAGATGCGTTTATAATGTCGGAGAATGTTATATCAAATAAAAAAAGAAATACAATTATATTAGTTATGCTAAGTAGTGCTTTTGTAGCGATGCTAAATCAAACATTGCTTAATACCGCACTACCAGCAATTATTACGGGATTAGAAATAACTGATACAACTGCTCAATGGTTAATTACAGGTTTTATGTTAGTGAATGGCATCATGATTCCACTAACAGCCTTTCTCATGGATCGATTTCATACAAGACCACTCTATATTTTTTCTATGAGTGCGTTCCTCATTGGTTCGATCATTGCAGCACTTTCGCCTACATTTGGCTTACTCATGTTTGCACGTGTGATTCAAGCTATTGGCGCAGGTATACTCTTACCGCTTATGCAATTCACTGTTTTCACACTGTTCCCTTCTGAGAAACGTGGATTTGCAATGGGCCTTACCGGTATAGTAGCACAATCAGCACCAGCAATCGGACCAACCTTAACTGGGTTTTTAATTGATACATTTAGCTGGCGAGCACCATTTATTGTGGTAGCTTTTATTGCGATTATTGCATTTATTGTAGGTGCGATATTTGTAGAAAGTAATAACGAAACCAAACATACACAATTAGACAAAACCTCTGTTATATATTCAACATTAGGCTTTGGTTTAATGCTTTACGGCTTTAGTAGCGCAGGCAACTTAGGTTTCACATCACCAATCGTTATTATTTCACTTATTGTGGGAATCTTAATTGTTACCATTTTCGTAACAAGACAAATTAGAATCGATAATCCGCTATTAAATATGCGCGTATTTACAAATCGTACATTTTCACTATCTGCATTTGCATCTATGGTATTATTTATCGGAATTGTAGGCCCAGCATTATTGATTCCAATTTATGTCCAATCAGGCTTAGGTCTATCTGCAATTCTGTCAGGTCTTGTTATCTTACCAGGTGCAGTAGTCAACGCATTCATGTCCGTCTATACAGGGAAAATATATGACAAATATGGCTTGAAAATATTGGCGATTCCTGGATTTGTACTGTTAATTTTTATGACAATACTCCATTGTTTCTTAACGTCAGAGACACCTTATTGGTATATTGTCGTCATTTACGCAATAAGAATGTTTGCTGTAGCATTGATTATAATGCCACTGAATACAATTGGTATTAACGCATTAGAAAGCAAAAATATTTCACATGGTACTGCGATTATCAATTCTTTAAGAATTATTGCAGGTGCGATTGGTACTGCCATTATGATTACAATTATGGCAATTGTTCGTACAAACTATGTTCCAAGTGAAAATCAGTCCAAAACAGACATTGCACAACATGCGACCGTCCAAGGTGTTGACGCAGCATTTGCATTCACGACGCTTTTATTAATTATTGGTTTTATATTAACACTACTGATAAAAACAAAAAACAAAGCGGAAAATACGCGTGAAGTATAATTTTAAATCTATTTAAGTGAAAGTAGCAATGCTTCAACCACTCGAACGGTGAAAAAAACATACTAAGATTAGCTATGAAGAAATCTATGACGATAGATTTCTTCATAGCTATTTTATTATTCAATATTTCGTATTGTTGGCTCAATTTCTTAAGGGACAGCTTAAGCCTGTAGTCTTCAGCTTGTCCTGTTCCCTCAAGAGTCTCGCCAAAATACAACATATTCATATGTAATTTCACATTGAAGTACTTTAAAAACAAGGCTCTATTTCAACCTAAAATGATGTTAAAAACCATTCTACATACACCCAAAATTAATTTTTATGTTGCTGTTTGTGGCTATTACCATTCTTTTATAAGCTTAGCTTCAAATGATGTATTAATACTAAGCAATCTTGCAAGAGTCATTAATATTTTATTGGTAGTAAAAATAAAAAAATAGATGCAAATCCGCAGCAACAACTAACAAGTTGACTTTGAATTTACACCTTTAAAAGTGAATACACACATATAATTTCAAATATTGATTTTAAGACAAATAAAAAAAAGACGAGCGTGGCTCGTCTTTTTTATGCGTTATTATAATTTAATAACGTTAGCTGCTTGAGGTCCGCGGTCGCCTTCAACGATTTCGAATTCAACAGCTTGTCCTTCTTCTAATGATTTGTAGCCGTCTTGGTTAATTGCTGAGAAGTGTACGAATACATCGTTTCCGCCTTCTACTTCGATAAAACCAAAACCTTTTTCTGAGTTAAACCATTTAACTGTACCGTTATTCATAATAAAAATCCTCCAAGTGCTTTTGCACAAAAATTTGTAATCTGTCTAAAAAATCAAAAGGAGTAAATTCAAAAGAATAAAACTACAAATCAATTTCACGAACTAAATTACTTAATACCTAGTATAACGAATAATTCGACCTTTGTATACCCCTATTTTCAAAAAAATATATTTTGCACTTTATTTTTAGTAATATAATCCATTAGTGAATATAAATTATTTAATCACATATGAAAGAATGACAAAATCGTTATATTAAAATGCCTTTTTGTAACTTAAAAATATAGCAAACGATGCAAATAACTTTTACATTATAGATAGTTACTTTAAGGAGGTAATAAGTATGAACAGATTTATAAAAGTACTTTTAAGCATTTTTATTATCATTATCATTGTTCTTATCGGTCTTTTTGGCTGGAAAGTTTACGCTGAAAAAAACGCAGACAATCCTGACATCGTTAGTTTTGCCAAATTAAACCCACTCATTACTAATGAAGCATATTACGTAAAAACTCAAAAACCAACAAAAGTTGAACACGATAAAAGCGATAATGGAGAATCTTTTGTCACATATAATTATAAGCAAGATGGCTATAATAAAAAAGGTGAAAAAAGACACTTAGATTTCAATGGTTTTGGTGAAAAACCCTTAAAAACAGATCATTTCTTAAAATTAGATACTGAACTTGGTCATGTCCAAAGTTATGAAGAAGTATCTAAAGATAAAGTACCTAAAAAAGCATTAAATCAACTTAAATAATTCACTTAATAAAAAAGTCACTTTAATGTGCTGATAATATAAAAAGCGCGCAAGTTAGAAATATTTATTTGCAAAATATAACTTTCTAACTCGCGCGCTTTGTTTGTAATGATTTAGTGACTACGCCTTAGTTATTCATTCTTTTGACTATTTCATGCTTAATAATCATTAATGCTTGGCTATACTTAGAACTTGTATTTTCTTGAGTGTTAATAATCAAAATATCTACTAAATCATCATTATTCATTTGAACTAATTCTTGTCGAAATTGATCAATATTTTCTACTAATCTCTTATGGTTGGGCTGATACTTATCTATAACATAATACTGATCAGCACCTAGTCCGCCCTCTTCAATCATTTTAGAAATTTCATCTGAACGCATTTCATCAGTTCTATCTATTTTTATATCTTTATTGTAATCATTAACCATTCGAATCCCCCATTTCATTCACCAAATACATCTCAAATTAAGGTTACATGATATCAAGTTAACTTTTCGACCCTAAACTTAAAACAATAAATCAAGTCATACCACCCACAATAAATTAAAATTACTCCAAAAGTTATATATTACATCTATACCCTGAAATTATATTTTAAACTTTAATTTAGATAATTCTTATTTATACTTATAATTTAATAAAACGATATAAAAAATCGACAAAATGGCACAAATTTTCTATATCGTCTCTAAAAACACCGAAATCATATACCTCATCCCCTTATAATGAACCTATTTTATATCTATCCTTTTTAAAATTTTTCAAAACATTTCATTATTTTATACTATTATAATGCATTATATTCTTTGGGTATAAGATGAAATTGACTATGCATGAAACAGATTCATAAGTTTTGAGAGCAATATCACAACAATAGCATCCATAAATATAAAAATCGCTATATGATATAATCTATCTCGCTTTTGACTAGCGTTTCATGAATCAATAATATAGTAAAGACTGAGACAACATTTGCCCCAGTCTTTGATACTTCTAATATTTTTCTATCATTTCAACGCTTATAATCGTTTTTTTGCGTCAATACCAATCCATATATTTGTTATTAAACCGACAATTCCCATAACTAATGATGGTATAACAGCATGATTGCTAGTATAAAACGTCACTAAAAACATAAGCAAACCAGTTATAATACTGATTAATATAGATGAAAGTTTCATTGGATTACTTCCTTTTCGCTATATCTTTTCGCTATATTAATTTACATTATTCCTATACTAAAATTCATTTAAAAAGAAATAAAGACAGTCTGTTGTAGAGTTTTAAAAAATTTGGCGTCACAAATACAATAACTTTTCATTTACAAAACACAGTCAAGTCCCTCTTAACCACACTTAAAGTTTTTCAACTCAATATGTATGCAATCACAAATAATATAATCGAAATAATGAGTGACATTAACCAAAATGGAGAACTCACTAAATCTTTATACGCTTGATCTGGTGCATTACGCATTTTCAACCGAATAAATTTGATTCCTAAATACAACGCTTCAACAAAATTAACGATCAAAACAATGCTCAACAATATAATAGCCATGGTTCGCCCTCCAAGATATCATCTGATTTATTCCACATCGTACCACAAGTTTTTTAAAGAATAAATATTGAAATAAATTTTAATTTTTATTTCAACATAAAAACATATGTGTTATTTTATAATTAACATTGTATATGGTTATTTTTTAAAATTATATGGGTTAGCTATCATAAAGTTGGAGGGGTATTGTGCAACTATTTTTACTTACACTTTTAGGTATTATTTTCGTTTTTGTATATGCTTCAAATTCAACAATACTTTTACATATCAAACTAATTAAACGGGCTAAAAATGAGGGTGCGGCAGCAATGAATGGTAAACAATGCCGCTTTATGTGGTGTTTGTTTGCAGTTATGGCAACAGGCTGTTATCTATTATTACTCAATTCAAATTTGTTCTAATAAATTTGAATTGAGTAATAATCAAAATAAGATGAAAGAGTTAATTATTATGTAAATAAGACAGTAGGTAGCCTATCCATCCTGATTATTTTGATACCATTTTAATGCTTGATGCTCTATGCGTTTGATAAACGGCGATTTGCCATTTGAATACGCACTTCTATTATTTGAATACTTGTTAGCGAGTGTAATTTTTAAATTTTCATATTCTTTCGCAATAGCTATATTAGCATTTAAATAATCTCTAAACGCTAAATGTCTATCAATATCTTCATAGTTATCAAATTGAAACATATGGACATGATAAGTTCTAGTATCCACGCCTTTTATATAAAACCTTCTACCACTGATACCACTTTCTCCTTGAGGTTCATAGCCTATTTGTCGCATCGCATTATTGTAACGATCCATAAACATTATATTTTTTACGACTACCATGATATCAATAACAGGCTTAGCATAAATATCTTTTATAGCTATACTGCCAATGTGATGCATTTCTATGATTTCTTTACCAACTACTTCTAACAGTAGATCTTTTTCTTTAACAAATTGTACTTCCCATTTTTCATAATCTTTTTTTAATATAATTTCCATCGTTCAATTTCCTACTTTCTTTTATCCTTATTACCATTAAAAAATGTCATAAAATTCATCTTAACTAAAACATTTTAAAATAAGGTGACTTTCTACCATAAATGAGAAATGATATAGTTGAATTAAAACTCGAACTGTAAAAAGTATGTTTCTAAAATACTGTATAAAATATTAAAAACAAAAACAGTAAAGGAGTCATCATATGAAATTTGTAAATTTAACAGCTATGACAGAAAAAGGCTTAAACAAAAAAGTTAATGAATTCTTAGAAGAAAATCCTTATATCGAAATTATTAAATTCGATTACCAATTAGGATATAGCAACTGTGGCGTAGGTATTCTTTACAATAAAGTGAAGTCTCAGTCCTAAGTTTAAAATCAAAGGAAATATGTTGAGACTTCTATATAACATTACTTATTTGTTCATTTACCAACTTGATTCACGACTGACTAATAAAATAATTGTAAAGCGGTCATAATTATAGTTAACAAACAGGCTAATAACATAACATTTTGAGCTTTATGAGAGCCCTGATTTCCATTTTTGTATTCTTTCATTACAAATAGCCAAGAAAGAATAACTAAAATCCCTAAAATAATTGCGATTGTTTTCATTTTACCTCTCCTAAAATGTCTTGTATAACTTATTATTATTCGTTTAAGTTCAAAAAGATACTTATACTTATATTTTTATAATATCATACATTTTAAAACGTGAATTGTTTGTAAATAATTCAACTTATTGTAATTGAAAATATCACAATTAAACTATACTTGTAATAAAAACAAAAGCTGAAACATAATAATGTTTCAGCTATGACTATCTTATGGACAGTAAATGCTTGTGACTACATCCACATCATAATATTTCTGTTATGGTTAATGCTATTCAAAATGACATCACTGTAAGATTATCACAATAGTAATACCTAAAATGTCTTATTTTTGAAAAACTTTAAAATTAACACGTTTACATAATAATAAACTACCCGCAATCAATGAGATACTGGCTAAAAAAATGGTTAGTGTTCTATTATCTGAAATCATGCCTGTATCAGGTAATTCTTTTATTGCATTGTGCTTCACGCTATTTTTTGAATTTTTTACTTCAGAGTTAACTTTTGAGAAATCATTATTTTTTGAAGCGTCTAACTGCTGATTTTTATTAAATCGCTCACTTTCTGCTCCTGGATTTTTAGGGTTTAAACCACCTTCATCTTTTAATTTTTCATTTACTGCATTATTGTGCAAGGATGTCTCACTATTAGATTTATGATTAAATTCATTCGTAGCATCTTCTAATTCTTTTGGCTCTTCAACCTCTGCTATATCTTTATGCGGAAACACATTTGGTTCTGTAAAACTTCCATCCTTATGCAAAATACCATGAGGTATTTTCTTCGTACCATCCTTTAACTCTATCGGTTTTTCAACCTCTGCTATATCTTTATGCGGAAACACATTTGGTTCTATAAAGCTTCCATCCTTATGCAAAATACCATGAGGAATCTCTTCACCATTTGCCCCTTGACTGCTAAATTGTACAACTGACATTAATAAAGCTGTAGTTAATAGTACCTTTTTCATTTTAAAACTTCCTTTCTAATCAAGTTATTGTAATATTTTGATATCTTTAATGTTAAAATATCCTATCCATTTATTATTTGAATCATATAATGATAAGTACTTTTGTCCATTTGGATGATTATACATATATTTTGCGTGATATATATTTCCAATTTTTATACTTTTTTCACTTCGTTTACTATTAAAATTCAAATCATTCCACAAACTAGTGTTCGAACGAATGACTTCTACTTTTTTATAATAATTGTGCGCCTTAGATTTTCCCATCCAATGCAAAATATAATCAATATAAAGTTCATTTAGTCGGGTTGCCCCATTGTAATCTTCCCCACCGAATGTATGTACACCAATTATTTGATTATTAGCATTCCTAACACTACTACCGCTTTGTCCTGGATTTGTATCCATATCGTAATACAAATTATTGGTCTCTATTTTATTTAAAAATCCTTTCGACTTAAACTGGGTACTACTCCCCTTATCCGCTGGAAAGCCTGAAGTCTCGATTGACTCATTTAATCTCACTTTAGAAGTTATTGGTAAAATTCCAGTCTTATCCCCCAAATTATTATTTAATTTAATAATAGCTAAATCATATTGAAAATCCCTTTTATTTATCCATTGATTTAAGGTGTATATTTTCTTAGATTGTGCCTTTCCAATATGAAAATTTTGGCCTTCTACTCCTGCATATACAACAATCTTGCTTGCCCAACCACCTGCGTTTTTTGAATAAATATTGTGCCCTGCTGTAAGTACTGAATCTCTTCCAACCATTGTTCCCGATCCTATATAAGTTTTACCGTTAGGAAACGTCATATTCAATAACACCACTTGTTTATAAGGTGTACTCTTAAAGTTTGAAACTTTTATACGTTGATCTGTTCCAATTATTCTTTCAATTTTATTTTCTAATGTATATTCAATTGGCAGCAAATTGTCTTGATTTAAATCTAAAGTTCCAGAAGAAGGCTCTTCTACTGAATCTACATCAGTTACTGCTGTTTCATTGTCTTTTTCTGAAATATTCGCACTCACACTATGACTAAATAATAAAATAAAAACTAGCATGCTTATCACTATTTTAATTATACTCCTCAACATTATTCACTCCCTACAAAATGATTTATGATGTATTATAAATTAAGTAATAAAATAAAAATCAGAATTTATAGTTTCATTACTTATTACTATAATATTGCAAGGAGTCATTTATTAGGGTAATATTTTTATTTAAGTAAAAATATAGATAGAAAATAGTAATAATATGTAAGTTTTAAATTTAAATATTGGTAATATCAAGTCTGTCAAAATGTTCAAATCAAAATAAAAAGAGCTGGAAACTGCAACTTAGCAATATTTCCAACTCTTTTTATATGATTAAATATTATTCACTTGAATTTGCTTTTTGAACTTTCAAAATTGTAAATATAATAACTATTGTTATGGTAATGAAATCAAAAGAATGTGTAAATGCTTCTCCAAATTCTTTTCCTTGCCAGAAGTAACGAATGATGAATAAAAGCGTTGAATGAACAAACAGCGCAATAAACATGTATATCACTGGTTTATCAAGTAATAGACCAAAAACAAATACAAATAACAGCATTATTATAGTAAGTATCAGCATGACTATGGTTGGCGCAGACATATTAAAACTCCAATCATATAGTATTTTAATCTTACTCTTCTAGAAACCTTTACGTTTAATTTGTCAATATGTAAAAATGCCAAAAATTATGACAAAAGCGAATTGTACAGTTTTGATTAGAGGTGAGCTAAATTCTAATATTTTAATATGCATCATTGTTCCAATAATAGGTGCTATAAAATTAAAACTAAATAATATTAGACATATACCAACCAACACTTGTTGTGATTTAGGCATAATTATACCTCCACTAAGAATGGTCCATTATTTCATAAAAAATAACCGCACCAATTAAGATACGGTTATATAAATATATGACAGCTAGATAAAATTTCTAAAAATTTTATCTAGCTTTTTGCATCACTTTACTTAATTAACGCTTACAGTAATTTCAATATCAATCGTGTCTTTTAGTGCTTTCGAATACGGGCAATAATTATGCGCTTTTTCAACGAACATCTCCGCTTCTTCTTGGCTGAGATCTTTAAGTGATACATCTAATTCAGCTGCCAATTTCACACCGCCATCAGATTTATCTGGCAATAAGTAAGCAGTCGCACGGACTTCTGGCTCAACCGTACCTTTGTCTGCACCTTTCAAAATATGCATTAGCGCATTGTTAAAACAAGAGCTGTAACCTGCTGCAAATAACTGTTCAGGGTTTGACTCAGTAACGCCGTTGCCACCCATTTCTTTAGGAACAGCTAAGTCTTGATAAAATGTATTATCTTCACTAAAAACTTTTCCATCTCTTCCGCCATTACTTATGACAGTTGTTTCAAATAATGGTTTTGCCATGAAAATCACTCCAATATTTTTTAAAATTCAAAAATAATGATTAATTAATCTTTTTACATATCAAATTAAGCTTAATCTAATTGTATTTTATCATTAGTTTTTAGATATTTAAAATCATAAGTGTTAAATTATCATTTATGTCTACTCATAAAAAAAATAGGACAAGTACATAAGTAAATGTCCCATTTGGCTAAAATACTTTCAATTGTTCGCTATGTATTACAAAACCCACCAACACTTCTGCTAATAGGTAGTTATATTATGTATCAAGACAAGAAGAACTCGTTTCTCAAACCTAAAACGCTAAGTTCAAAATTATAGCTATTAAAGCTAAAATAATAGCTATATAACCTAGTTTAAATTTAGCTAACACTCCATAAATACCAACAAATAAAATTCCTAAAGTTGTACATAAAGAAGCCACATCTGAATTTATTTGAAAGGCAAAAACAACAAGACTAATGAAGAAGAATACAGAAGAAATAATCAAAGAAGTCATAGAAAAAATACCACGATTTTTTTCATTCATAATAAAAAGCCCCCTTTCACTTTTTAAACTATAAAACATTATTGCTTTATTGACGTTGCGCCTCTGAACCCTTAACAAACAATAAAATTTCTAGGCATAAATGCGTCATTTATCTCTATTTTCATCACTGCAAAACATTAAAAAAATAGGGATAATAAAACAACAAAGTATTATAATTAAAAAAGACATAAAAACTACTCCTTTTTAGCAAACTTTATTTCAGCACAATTAATTTCTAATATAAATATAACAAAAATAGGGCGAGCACATAAGTACCCGTCTGAGCAGTATTCTCTAGTGAAGACTAGATAGAATATAAGTAGTGACAAAAGCATAGTCTAAACGACTACAACTATATTGCAACATATCATTTAACATGTAATCATCTAATAAAATAGCCACCCATAAAGGTGCCTTCAAAAGGTGTGGTTCTGGAGGAACTTTATACGCAGTTATATTACACCCTTTTAGATTGTTCAACGGTATTTACAATATCTTAATACTACTCACTTGATTTAGCTTTATTGATTTTGTAAATAGCATGATTATAATTACTGTGGTTACTAAATCAAATGAATGAATAAATACATCTCCAAATGCTTTATCTTGCCAAAAAATAGCGAATGATAAATAAAAGTGTTGAGTGAATGAATAGTATTATAAACATATATATCATCGATTTATCCAAAACCATACATATAATAATCATCATTGTAACTGCAATTATAGTAAGTAGTAGCATCACGATATATGGTATAGATATATTTATTTCTCCTTATTTAAATAAATAGCTAAGAATGCCATACCTATACAAAACCACATACTAAATATTGCTATCCACATAACTAATCCACCTTTTCTATATATTCCAATAGTACATTCCCAATTAAAACAACTATAACAATATCTGCTAGTATAATTGGTATACTAAAAGGTATTGAGAAATTTAATAATAAAGTCCCTATGTAAAAAATAGCTATAGCAATAAAAAACTGTATTACAACATGAAATAATTTATGCCCTCTCATTTTCATGAAAAATAGTCCTACAAACAATACAAAAAGTAATGATAAATATAATGTAATACCAGTTAAACCCATTAACTCCTCTGATTTAGAGTTAAAATTAAAGAATGGTATAAAAGTTAATATTCGATTAATGAATAAAAGAATACCGCAAAAGACTATAATACCAACGAAATGAATACCTAAACTCTTAATGAATAATAATAATTTATTTTCTGGTTTCTAAGAACCAATCGATATAAACACATCTATGATAGCAGCTAACACAATTATTAATATAAATACTATTAAGTAAAATTGGGAATACTTTCCCATAAATAGATCAATAAAAAAACCTAGAACATCGTACAATCCACTTAACATAATTTTCTCCTTAAATTTTATTTTCTTTTTAATAATATTGAAGATAACTCAAAAATATAATAACATATTTTTTAAAAACTTATATTGCCTAAATGTATAAATTCAGTTCTTAAATGTCTATTCTATACAAATAAATGTAACTATAACAAAACCACCTAACAGAACTTATAATAATATGTACATTTTAGAGAACTGCATTTATTTAAATAACCTATTAATATTAATAAATATTTGATAGTGTGATATTAGTTACCTACACACCCTTTATTATACGGAGGTATATATGCTTAAAATTCAAGACGATGCTTATCTCAAAAGAGCTTTAAAATTCTTATTTACAACATTATTGATTTTTTTAATCACCCTTATTTTGGCTATTATATTCAGTCCATCTATAGAAACTTTAAAAAGTGCTACAGAGAGTACTCATAATTCCGTAGATAAGGCACGAGGTTTGCAAAAGGTTTGGGAATATATACTAAACAATGGCTTTAAAGTGCCTTTTCAAATGCTAATACTGACTATAATTCCAATTCCTTTTCTATATTACTTAAATATAATAAAAACAACAGTACCACTAGGTATAGCGTTTGGCTTCGTACTTCATTTGGATTTATATAAAGGGATTATGATGATTATAGCTTCTACACCTCATTCTATCGTAGAAATATTGGGTTTTTGCTTCATAGCTAGTGCCTTATTTAAAGTTAATCAATCTATTATTAGAAAAATTAATAACATTTTCAGAAAGAGTAAGAAACAAAATCTTTCTATCAAATTAGCAATAATAAATTTATTGAAAATTTATTTGTTAATTGCCCTACCTTTAATTATAATAGCAGCATTTATGGAAACTTATTTAACAGATCTTTTATTAAACTTATTAACATAATAACAAGCTCACTATCATTTTGAATTGGATAATATTAAATATCAAAAGATCATCCCATGTGTATTTTTATTGAATTCTTAAACAAAAATTCAATATATCTATAGATTGATTCATATTATGATAATTTTTTAGACATCTTAAAAGTCTTATATACTACTTTCGACTATTTAAAAACTCAGTACTTATTAGTAAATTACATAAAAGATAACACTAACCACTACACAAAGGAGCTTTACTGTGGAGTATATTGTATGTACAGTAATTAAAGTTATAAATTTCATATTAAGTACAATGCTCGATAGTTACTTGTATATTAAGGAGTTTATTAAAGTGAGGAAGAAAAATAAGGAATAGCAGCACCCACTATGTGTTTTTACACACGTACACCCTGTTTTAAGGTTGTGAAATACATAGTAATATTTTAATTAAGTAGTGTTGAATGAGGGAGGAGTGATTACATGAAATTGGGTAAATATAAATACGATTTCAACTATTTAATTATGTCCATACCACTTTTAGTAGTATCTATATTTGTACCAGCAGTTTTTGTAGTATTTGTAATTTGCTTAATATACGGATTTGAGGAACGTAAATAGGAGGAATATTATGAATTTCGGTAAATATAAAGTAGATGAAACGTACTTTGTTTTCGCAATGACATTTCTAGTATTATCTATTACAGTAATGCCTTTATTTTTGGTTATTAGCATATCATTTTTAGTATTTAGCTTTAAGAAAGAGAAATAATACATAACAAAGGGTGGAATTTATCATGCAATTTAAATTTAATGAGTGGAATGTCACTGTAAATGGAAAAGGTTCACATGATGTTGTTGTTAATGAAGATACATTATTAATTTTACAAGGATACCAACACGTTGAAATAGCATTAAAAATAGATAATGATACCATAAAAGTAAAATCTTTAGGTTATAACGAAGATGTAAGTATTAACCCTGTAACTAAAGAAATTACCGTTAATGTAACTAACTTATTAGAAGATGATGAATAATTTATAATCAAGTCAAATATTTATTAAAATACAAATAAATTTCTTCATGGGTAATACGCCTCCTCTATTTATTTTATATCTTAAAGAGGGATAACAAATATGTCATGAACAATTCACTAATAAATATAATCAAATACAGTATTGTTTCTATGAGAAGTATAAAAACCCATATATCTACAAATGAAAACGTGTGAGCGTTGTTCTAAATAAGAATGATAAGTAAGATAAGTAGGCACAGCAAGAAGCTCAAAGGCTCTTAAATGAGCGTATAGGGGAATTATTAGCAATTCAACCAGATAATATTGATTTTGGTAATAAAACCTTAGAAATAAACGGTACAATTCATTGGCGTAATGAAAATAATACAGTAGTCTTTAAAGATACGACCAAAACCGAGGCTTCTTATAGATCAATTTCGCTAAACTCTCTTAGTTGTGACATTTTACGCAAAACTATATTAGAAAATTAAAAAACTATCCAATGGGAAGCTATGTATCAAGATAGAGGATTTATATTCACTAATCATCGTGGCAATCCTATGTCGCTTAGTACCATCAATAGAAATATGCAACAATCAGCATCTAGTGTAGGTTTACAAAACATATAACAAGCCACACTATGCATCCATCGTAATCTCATATCATTATTATCGCAACTAGGTGTATCTCTCAAAGCAATAATGGAGCGTGTGGGGGCACACTGATCATAAGACTACCCTACAGATATATAGTCATGTAACTGAGCAAATGGATAAAAATATGATGAAAAAATTAGAAAAAATACAATAATTTATAACACAATAGAAAGAGTGATAACATGAATTTTATTATTTATCCTTTGTTATTCGGATTGATTTTCGCTTTATTTAAAACTTTACATTTATGGTATTCAAAGAAAATCGCTAAGACATCTACAAGTGATTGGAGATTTAATCCTCATTTAATTTGGATAATGTCTATAGTCGGTATATTTATGGGAATTGCGTATGTTTTATTATTTAAATAATTCTTAATACTAGAGAGGTAACTTTTATTGATCATCTCTTTTTTCATGTCCGAAATTCATAAAATTGCAAATCATGCCCTTTTTACATTCTTTAACCACAAAAAAACCCCTCAAGCCTATGCTTAAGGGGTTTCATCATTCTATTCTATTATTCCCACTCTATGGTACTTGGGGGCTTAGATGTAATATCATAGACAACACGGTTCACGTGGTCTACTTCATTAACAATTCTGCTTGAAATTTTTTGTAAGACTTCCCAATCAATACGTGCAAAGTCACTTGTCATACCATCAATAGATGTCACTGCGCGAATACCTACAGTGTGGTCATAAGTTCGGTAGTCTCCCATGACACCTACAGATTGAATACCAGGTAACACTGTGAAGTACTGCCATATATCACGTTCAAGACCTTCTTCACGAATGACTTGTCTTAGGATCGCATCTGATTCGCGTACGATTTCAAGTTTATCTTCTGTAATTTCACCCAGCACACGAATACCTAAACCTGGACCTGGGAAAGGCTGTCTCCATACTAAGTGTTCTGGAATACCTAATTCGATACCTAATTCACGTACTTCATCTTTGAATAATGTATTAATAGGCTCAATTAATTGGAATTCCATATCTTCAGGTAAGCCGCCTACATTATGGTGTGATTTAATCGTTTGCGCTGTTTTTGTACCTGATTCAATAACGTCTGTATATAATGTGCCTTGCGCTAAGAAATCAACACCTTTTAGCTTAGATGCTTCATCATCAAAGACATAAACGAATTCATTACCAATGATTTTACGTTTTTGTTCCGGATCTGATACACCTTGAAGTTTATTCATAAAACGTTCTTGAGCATCGACACGAATGATGTTCATGTTGAAGCCTTCACCAAATTGTTCCATGACCATGTTGCCTTCACCTTTACGTAGTAAGCCATGGTCTACGAAGATACATGTTAATTGGTCGCCAATCGCTTTGTGTAATAACACTGCAACAACAGATGAGTCTACACCACCGCTCATTGCACATAATACCTTGCGATCACCAACGAGTTCGCGAATTTTTTCAACTTCAATATCTATAAAGTTTTCCATTGACCATTCACCAGTACATTCACACACGCGACGTACAAAGTTACGTAATAAGTCATTACCAAATTCAGTGTGACGTACTTCAGGATGGAATTGAACACCGTAGATACGGCGTGATTTATCTTCAATTGCTGCATAGTTCGTACTTGGACTGTCTGCAATCACTTCAAAACCTTCTGGGATTTCAATAACTTTATCTGAATGACTCATCCAAACATTTTGTTCCTCAGGTAGTCCGAAGAATAATTCGTCAGTTTTCGCATTAATCACGGCTTTACCGTATTCTCTTTCATTGGCACGTTCAACTTTTCCACCCAACAATTTAGTTGTTAATTGCATGCCATAACAAATACCTAGAATAGGAATACCTAAATTGTAAATTTCTGGGTCAATCGTAAAAGAATTCTCTTCATATACTGAATTCGGCCCTCCTGAAAGGATAATCCCTTTCGGATTCATGCGTTTAATTTCTTCAATGCTGATTTCATGGTCGTGCAGTTCACTATACACACCCATTTCACGTATACGACGTGTAATTAATTGGTTATATTGGCTACCAAAATCTAAAACAAGTATGAGCTCTTGCTCTTTCGCCATTTCCATAACTTTAAATCTCCTTTTAACTTAGAATGAATAATTTGGTGATTCTTTTGTAATTTGCACATCATGTGGGTGACTTTCTGCTAAACCAGCAGGTCCCATACGTGTAAATTGTGCTTCTTCTCTTAATGCTTCTAAGTTTCTTGAACCAGTGTAACCCATGCCTGATCTCACACCGCCCATAAGTTGGTAAATCGTATCTTGTAATGGACCTTTGTAAGCAATACGACCTTCAATACCTTCAGGGACGAATTTTTTAGGCGCTTTGTCTTCTTGGAAGTAACGGTCGTTAGAACCACTTTCCATTGCACCTAATGAACCCATACCTCTGTATACTTTATATTGTCTACCTTGGAATACTTCTGTTGCACCAGGGCTTTCTTCAGTACCTGCAAGTAAGCTACCTAACATCACAGCATGTCCACCTGCAGCTAATGCTTTGATAATGTCTCCTGAGAATTTAATACCACCATCAGCAATAATAGACTTTCCATGCTTACGTGCTTCTGTTGCACAGTCATATACGGCTGTAATTTGTGGTACACCTACACCAGCAACAACACGAGTCGTACAAATTGAACCAGGTCCGATACCTACTTTGACAACATCTGCACCTGCTTCATATAAAGCTTTAGTACCTGCAGCAGTCGCAACGTTTCCGGCAACTAATGTTACTTGTGGGAATTTTTCTTTAATGTGTTTAACTTGTTCTAAAACGCCTTTAGAATGTCCATGAGCTGTATCGATAACTAAGGCATCTACACCCGCTTCAACTAATTTTTCAGCGCGAATATCTGTATCTTTTGCAATACCAATCGCTGCACCAACTAACAATCTACCAAGTTTGTCTTTAGCAGAATTCGGGAATTCAAGTACCTTTTCGATATCTTTGATTGTGATTAAACCTTCTAATCTACCATCTTTAACTAACGGTAATTTTTCTATTTTATGTTGCTGTAACAGTTCTTCAGCTTCATCTAAAGTAGTGCCTACAGGTGCTGTAATTAAGTTTTCTTTAGTCATAACATCCGAAATTTTAATAGAGAAATCTTCAATAAAACGTAAATCACGGTTTGTTAAAATACCGACTAATGTTCTCTCTTCTTCATTATTTACAATAGGTACACCTGAAATACGATATTTACCCATCAATGCTTCTGCTTCATACACACTTTCTTCTGGTGTCAAGAAGAATGGGTTTGAAATAACACCGTTTTCTGAGCGTTTAACTTTTTGAACTTCATCTGCTTGATCTTCAATATTCATATTTTTATGAATAACACCTAGACCACCTTGTCTAGCCATTGAGATCGCCATTTTGGATTCAGTTACAGTATCCATACCTGCTGAAATAACAGGGATATTTAATTTAATACCTTCTGATAATTGAACACTTAAGTCTACTTCTTTCGGCAATACATCTGATTCTGCTGGTAACAATAACACATCATCAAAAGTTAAAGATTCTTTTTCAAACTTGTTTTCCCACATATGAATACAGCCTCCTAATATTTGTTTTATAGCTCCATTATTCCATAGTTTCTATGTTTTGTTGATTCTTAATGCCGTTAAAAAAGAAATTCAAAACAATTGCTGAAATCGCACCGAGTACAATACCATTTTGAGTTAGCCATGCGAATTGGTCTCCTAAAGCTTGAAACGCTTGAGGTACTGCACTTATACCCGTTCCTAGTCCAACTGATACCGCGATTACCAACAAATTATTTTGATTTTTGAAATTAATATTACCTAATATACTAACACCATATGCCATAACCATGCCAAACATTGCTATCATTGCACCACCTAATACTGGTAAAGGAATCATATTTGCTAAGGCGCCCAATTTAGGGATACATCCACAAATAATGAGCAAGATAACCATGCCATAGATAACTTTGTTCTTTTTAGCACCAGATAATGATACTAATCCCACATTTTGAGAATAAGCGGTATACGGAAATGCATTAAAAATAGATCCTAAGATAATCGCAATACCTTCAGCAGTATAACCTTTACGAAAATCTTTTCTTTCCAATTTCTTACCTGTAATTTCACTTAATGCATGGTAAACACCTGTTGATTCTATCAGACTGACTAATGCAACAATAAAGAATACTAAAGTTGCACCAAAATCAAAGCTGAATGTTGAAAACCTAAATGGTTGTGGTAATGAAAACCAATGTGCTTCACCAACTTGTTTCACATCAACAATGCCAAATATTGACGCTAATACAGTGCCAACGATTAAGCCAATCAAAATGGCAATAGATTTTAAGAAACCTGTTGTAAAACGTTGCACAATTAATATAACTATTAATGTAATTACACCAAGTAAGATGTTTTTGGCATCACCAAAATTTTTAGCACCTTCTCCACCTGCTAAATAATTCATCGCTACTGGCATCAAATTGATCCCTATAATTGTAACAACACTGCCTGTCACAACTGGTGGAAAGAATTTAACTAAATATGAAAAAAATGGAGCAATGATGACAACCAATATACCTGATAAGAAAAGGGAACCGTATAAATCACCAATACCTTTAGTTTGCCCGATTAAAATCATCGGTGCAACGGCTGTAAATGTGCAGCCTAAGACAATGGGCAACCCAGTTCCTGTACCTTTCCAAACTTGTAAAAATGTGGCTACACCACACATGAAAATATCAACAGTGACTAAGAAGGCAATTTGTTCTGGAGTAAAATCTAAGCTTGTCCCTACTATAATTGGTACGAGTATAGCGCCTGCATACATCGCCAACAGATGTTGTAAACTTAAGATGAATGTCTTCATGATTGTTCCTCTACAAATGTCACTTTGTTACCACTTAGAGAAGCAACTTTACATAAAGACGATACTTTCAATCCTGCTGTTTCTAAACGTTCTCTGCCTGGTTGAAAACTCTTTTCAACTACAATACCAATGCCAACAGTTTCAGCATTGGCTTGTTGAACAATTTCATTTAAGCCTAATGATGCATCACCATTAGCTAAGAAATCATCGACGATTAATACGCGATCATTTTCGTCTAAAAATTCATCTGAAACCACTACAGTACTTGTCGTATTTTTAGTGAATGAATGGATATCAGCTTGATAAGTATTTTTCGTTAACGTGCTAGGCTTTGCTTTTTTAGCAAATAAACACGGCACATCAAAGTGCATTGCTGCCATGATTGCTGGTGCAATACCAGATGCCTCAATCGTTAATACTTTAGTGATCCCTTCATCTTTAAATTGATTATAAAACGTTAGTCCCACGTCGTGCATCAGCTTTGCGTCTATTTGATGATTTAAAAACCCATCTACCTTCAAAATTTTCTCATCAATGACGACACCGTCTGCCTCAACTTTCCGTTTTAACAAATCCACTCAAAAAACCTCCTCATTTTTTATACAAAAAAAATCCTAAACTAACTTAGTTTCAGGATCTATGAGTGAACGTGCAATACTATAAAGAACTGATGTTTAACTTACAACATGTGCGTTGCAAATTAAGTCTTCAACATTCATTTCCCTAATTATGTAAAATTTGAAAACACCACAATTGTTTTAGAAGATTATATGTATAACTTCATTTCCCTAATAAAGCTTTAAAACGATTGGAGTTGAATGCTTTGTATTGTATTGGTTACCCATAGTCATGTCGTTAATGGCAACATGGTAGAAACTTCTAGAGCCATATTCTCTAGATTATATGAGTTAGATAAATTATTAACTGATGATAGCAAATTTCAGCATGATTTTCAATACGAATATTATAAGTAAGCGCTTTAAACAAAGAGATTTATTAATAATCAACGATTATAGTAACCGTTTTCTTTACTTTGAAATCAAGATTGTCAGATACGTCACTTCATTATATAATAAAAATATATTCGTTTTACCTAGTAGTTAATAGGGAAAGTATTAGATAAACAATAGAAAAGTGGACGGAGGGACAAGACAATGGCAGATTTTACAATTGTACAAAGCAAAGATGAAATACTACCAACTATTCAACAAAAATTGTCAGAAGGATATGTTGAATCTGAAATTTCGGTATTAAGTAAGACGAAACTTCATTTTGACGAGTTACATGATTCTGAAGTAAACCTCACAGCAACGAGTGGTTCATTCAGTGACAAAATGGCTAAAATTCTAACTGGAGAAGACGGTGAAGAAACTGTTTTAGCTTATTATGATATTAATGATTATGACAAAGAACGTTATAAAAAAGAACTTCTTGATAATAATTTTCTAGTTGTTGCAACTAGAGATAACTCTTCTCATGAAGAAGTTCAAGAAGCAAACGCTGCATATGCACGTAGTACTGTTGAAGATAAACATTACGCAGAAGAAACACACGGACCAAAATCCTAATCTGCGCTTAATCAAATTGTGATTTAATACAACTATTTAAAAATAATCACAACATACTTTCAAATTACTGCTTAACATATAGACTACCTTTATCAGGAGCGAACATAGAAAATCACTATGTATTTTGTGGTTTCTGTGTCGCTCCTATTTTATTTCTATTACAAATGATGCATACAATATTTTCACTGATTTCCATTAATTTCCTATGTTATAATAAACGCATTATTATTGGGGGTGCATCTATTCATGGATTTTAAAACTATCAAATCAATTGATGATCCATTATTTAAAGCAGCATTAAAACTTTACGATGGGCAATTTGACATTGATTTATCCGAAGATGAACAAATATTTAAACAATCTTTAAAAAATGAACATACCAAAGATGACTATATCTTTTTAGTAGGCTTACAGTCAGATAAAGTTGTTAGTTTAGCAACTGCACACTATGAAGCAACGACAAATTCTGCATTTTTAATCTATCTGATTGCAAATGATCAACCAGATCACGATGAATTAATTACAAATACTTTAGCACGTATTGAAAAGGAAATTAATTATTTATCCAATCAATTACACGAACACGATGTAAACTTTATTATGCTAGAAGTACCTAAAGAACCAGAACTTGTTTCAGAAGATGAGCAACAAGTGCTCAGTAATAGACGTGAATTTTTATTTAGTCATGGCTTTGAAAAGCAATATGATTTAGATTATTTAGCCCCAAATTTAAATGGATATTCAGAGGGATCACCGAAAGATTTATTTATCAAATCTAATATAGAACTGACAAAAGACATATATGGACCATGTATTAAATCAAACTATATATTAAAGTATGTATTTGCAAATAGAATTTCTAGAAGTATTATTTACCCATTATTAGAAGAAATGGATTTACGTAAATCATAGTGTACACCACTTGAAATCACTGTTAAAACAGTTTAGACTAACATAGAGGTAAGACTGACGTTTCACTAACCGAAGACAAACGTCCGTATACATAAAATCATTTATGAAAGGACTCATTTCTATGTTAACTAAAGAATTTGCACAACGTGTTGAGCTAAGTGAAAAGCAAGTCCGTAAAATCGTTCAACATTTAGAAGAACGCGGTTATCAACTTAGTAAAACTGAATATCGTGGCCGCGAAGCTACAGATTTCCAAGAAGAGGATATTGAACTCTTCCAAGATATTGCTGAAAAAGTTAAGCAGACAAACAGCTATGATTTAGCTTTTGAAGAACTCGAAAAAGAAAAAGATTTTCTACAGGTGTTAGTCAAAGAAGATGACAACAATCTACCTTCAGATCAAAATGTATCTCTACTCGTAGAGGACTTACGTACTGAAATTCAAAATATGCGTGATGAGCGCCAAATGCTTGGACAAATGATTAATCAAGTGCACCAACAACAGCAAGAATTACACAAAATGCAAAATCAGATTACTTCTAAATTAGAAGAAAATACAGAATCACTTAAAGCAATCCAATCATCTACAGACGAAATTAAATCTACACAAAGTGTCATTCAAGATTCTCAAAAAGAACAAACCGAACTTGTGAAATCTAATGTCGAATCTGAAAGTGTGCATACCAACCAAAGTTCAACGACGGATAACGACACAAATGCGTTCACTGAAAATACAACTGAACAAGCTAATACTAAAGTAACACCTGATAAAATGGCTGACACAACAGATCCACATACAAATGAGGTTTCTGAAAATGTATCAGCGGAAACTGTTGATGAAGAAATCACACAAATTAGTGAACAACCTACAGCACAATCAGCAAATTCAGAAGCTGAAAAACAAAATTCCAAAGCAAATTCAGCTAATAAATCAGATGACCCTATTGAACCGGATACTCACAAAAAAGCTTCTGAAGTAGAGCAAAAAACAGATGATAATAAAGAGGTCGCATCAGCGTCATCTACTACAAATGAGTCAAATACACAGCAATCGAATACATCTCAAGAGGCTACTTCAACTACTTCATACGGTTCGCCACTTGCTAAAGAAGAGCGCAAAGAAGAACGTAAAGGATTTTTCGCACGCCTATTTAATTTATAAGTTACAGATGATTCCAAGGTATCACAGCCTTTGGTTAAAAAGAAACGTCAATTTCTATTGAAATAGTATAGAAATTGACGTTTCTTTGTTTTGCTTGAAACCTCGTAGCTAGTTGTGTAATTATTTTTCTAATTTTCAGAGCTACTATTACTTACTAAGTCGTCGTTTAACTTATCATATTGCTCAAATCGAAGCCCGTCTAAAATGTCCACCAGTTTTTCCAAACCCAAAACTACGCTTATTTCAATTTCTTCTTTTAATCGATTATTTCGTTTCTAAATCAAAATTTTTACTTAATTTTATCTTTGTTGTATTTCTAATTAATTTAGCCAAAAATGCTTTGACACCACACCCTACCTAGATTTATAACTTCTCTAATTCTGTTTCAAAAATAAAGTCATGTAAATTTCATAATTTTTTTGAGTAATTGACTTGAATATTATTCGTTTTGCTACTATCCTTAGTATGCGTATCGGATTTAACAAAATAAATTAAATAATAGAAAGTGTAGGTCTTGTTTTTATGTTACTAACAATTTTAAACATCATTATTTTTGCGGCCTTCCTTATCGGATTATATGTAATGGCAAGAAGACATGTTTCGTTTCCTAAACGTGTCTTTACAGCTTTAGGCATCGGGATTGTCTTTGGAATTGCCATCCATTTAATATACGGTGTGGACTCAAAGGTCACTAAACAAACCACAGATTGGTTTAGTATAGTTGGAGATGGCTATATTTCATTCTTACAAATGATTGTTATACCTTTAATTTTTATTTCAATCGTTTCAGCATTTACTAAAATTAATATTGGAGAAAAATTTGCTAAAATTGGCATCTATATCTTCATTTTCTTAATTGGGACTGTAGCAATTGCAGCAATTGTCGGTATTATCTCAGCGCTTGTCTTTGGATTAGACGCATCTACAATCGATTTAGGTAGTGCCGAAAGCTCACGAGGTAGTGAACTCGCAAGTCAAGCTAAGGATATGACAGCGAACACGCTACCACAACAAATCTTAGAATTATTACCAAGTAACCCATTCTTAGATTTCACTGGTCAACGTACAACATCCACAATTGCTGTAGTAATCTTCGCTGCATTTGTTGGCTTTGCATTCTTACGTGTTATGCGTAAACAACCTGAAAGCGGGCATTTACTTAAACGCGGTATCGATGCAATTTATAATATCGTTATGGCGATTGTTACATTTGTACTACGTCTAACACCATATGGTATTTTAGCTATAATGGCGAATACAATCGCGACAAGCGACTTTGGTGCAATATGGACGTTAGGCAAATTTGTTATCGCATCTTATGCGGCATTAATTGTAATGTATATCATTCACTTACTCATTGTAACGGGTATGGGACTAAACCCTGTTACATTTGTTAAGAAAACATCTGAAGTATTGTTATTTGCATTTACTTCTCGTTCAAGTGCTGGTGCATTACCACTTAATGTTCAAACTCAAAAAAATCGTTTAGGTGTACCAGATGGTATTGCAAACTTCTCAGCTTCATTTGGTCTTTCTATTGGTCAAAACGGCTGTGCCGGTATTTATCCAGCAATGTTAGCAATCATGGTAGCGCCAGCAGCTGGTGTCGAAGTTAATTTACAATTTATTTTATCTGTCATCGGCATTGTTGTGATTAGTTCATTTGGTGTTGCTGGTGTTGGTGGTGGCGCAACATTCGCCTCTATCATTGTATTATCTACTTTAAATTTACCTGTTGCATTAGCTGGTGTGCTGATTTCAGTAGAACCACTTATCGATATGGGCCGTACTGCATTAAATGTTAACGACTCTATGCTTGCTGGTACAGGTACTGCTAAATTGACAAACAACTTAGATACTGACACTTATCATTCAAAAGAATACGGTGAAATCACAAGTTCATAATAATAAGACATCACATACTATGAACTTAAAATATCTTTCATAAATATAATTAAAGGTTGGAACGCTTGTCGTTCCAACCTTTTTTCATTTCTATACTTTTACTATATTTTCATTTTTAATTTAATCATATTACTATTTTTGTCGTTTTATCGTTATCATTAGTTTAACGTAATTATAAATAAAGACAATAATCAAACTTAACGACAATGATTTCAACAATAGGTTGACCCATGTACCGTCTGTAGTTAAGTAATACGTTACGATACTATTTATAACAAACACAATAAAAATAAGCCCTAGTTTCAGTAACATGTCTCCCACCTCTTTTAATTCAGTTTAGTGGGAAACGTGTATTTTTTCAATTCAATTTTTTATGCTAGTAAATTATATGTCCTTAGTTACTTAAGATTCAACACTTGCTGCTCCAAATATCTTTTTCTTTATCGCTTCTCCAGTAGGTGTTCCAGCTAGACCTCCCAATCCAGTTTCTCTTAACGATGCTGGCAAGTTACGTCCTACTCTATCCATCGCCTCTATCACTTCATCAACTGGTATTCTGCTTTTTATTCCCGCTAATGCTAAATCAGCTGAAATTAGTCCGTTGCCTGAACCTATAGCATTACGCATAACACATGGTATTTCAACCAATCCTGCCACAGGATCACAAACTAATCCTAATAAATTACTGATAGCTAAAGCCATCGCATGACCACTTTCTTCAGGCGTTCCACCAAATATTTCAACTGCTGCCGCTGCTGCAATTGCGGAGGCTGATCCCACCTCTGCCTGACAGCCACCAATGGCACCCGCAACACTGGCATTGTTTGCAATGATTTTGCCACATAGTGCGGCTGCAAATAAAAAGTCAATCATCTGCGCTTGTGTTAATCCGTGTGTCTTTTCTAACTTGAATAGTATACCTGGTATTGTACCTGATGAACCAGCAGTTGGCGTTGCACAAATGATTCCCATCGCAGCATTTACTTCATTTGTTGATATTGCCCCTTTTAAAGCTTCTACCATATCATGCCCAGATAATGCATGGTATTGCTCATTATATCGCTGTAGTTTCACGGTATCTTGTCCAGTATAACCCGTAACACTTTTTACACCTTCTCCAGAAAGTCCCTTTTCTAAAGCTTCTCTCATAACATCAAGGTTTTGTTTCATTAATGCACGAACTTCATCCCTCGATATCCCTTTTAAATCCATCTCCTCACGAATCATCATTTCAGCAAATGTTGTGTTGTGCGTCATTGCATAATCTATAATTTCTCGCATTGAATGATACATATTGCCACTCCTCTAACAGATATATGAAAAATTTAATTCTTTATATTTCTCGCGTAACTTACTTAAACTATCTATATCTAAAGCTTTATTTAAGTGTAATGCCAATAAACATTTGTCATTATTAATTGTTTTGATCTCTTCATTAATGTCTACTTCATACTCAATTAAATCATTAATCAAATGGTTAATTAATGAAATATTTGCTGCTCCATCTACAACCAAAATAGGTAATGCGTGATGCATAAGGATGCAAAGGCCGTCCACGTGGATACTTTTAATCTTGATTGTACCTCCACCGATTGAAATACCATTAATTTCCACATGCCGTTCGTTGCCATCTAATTTAATTAATGCGCAGTTAGGATGTTCACCTAAGCTAGCACTTGTTTCTTCTATAATTTCTATATCAATATTTTGATCTTCAGCAAATGAAATAGCGTCTTTAATACGCTCATCAAATGTACTGAAACCCATTGATCCACCTATAATTGCTAAATCCGTTCCATGCCCCTTGTGCGTGGAGGCAAATGATTCATAATAATGAATCACAATTTTTTGAGGTTCACTTTGTAGTACTGTGCGTGCAGCATTACCTATTTTTACTGCACCTGCCGTGTGAGAACTAGAAGGCCCCATCATAATTGGACCAATCACATCAAAAGCACTTTGATAATCTTGTTTTCTTGCCATTCTTCTCTCTCCTT
The DNA here is from genome assembly GCF_017893405.1 of Staphylococcus sp. GDH8C109P. Lineage (NCBI taxonomy): Bacteria > Bacillati > Bacillota > Bacilli > Caryophanales > Staphylococcaceae > Staphylococcus > Staphylococcus sp. GDH8C109P. The sequence continues at coordinate 83,305 of NZ_JAESMX010000014.1, forward strand.
AATTTGTCTGTTTTTTCATTCTAGGTAGATTGAAATTTAAGCTTGTCATATTAAATTTATTAATCATTTTTCCTATAACTAGACTTAGTAAAATACTAGTAATTGACACTGTAACAATCGTTATTACAGACTTAATTGGATCATTAAATCCAAACAATACAATAGCACCGGCAATTGGGGTCGCCATACCTGTCACATTGATTACTAATCCACTAAATGTGACGATACATGCGTTTACAACACCAATAAGCGCATTTGTACCATAGAGTTGTAAAGGATACTTCGCAATGATATCTATTTGGGTTAATGGTTCAACTGCAACAGCAAAAGCTTTAGAAGCGTTACCTATTTTTAATTGTTTAAACATAATGAAATTGACAAATGAGCTACCTGTACATGTCAGTGCACCAATTGCCATTGGCAAACCAGTTAGTCCTAATAAACTTGTTAATACCATAGAACTAAGTGGTGTCATACCTGTAACAGGAATAATGAGACCTAGAATAATTGCTAAGACATAAGGATTGTTATCACCAACAGCCGTCACAGCACTACCAATTTGTTTTAATAATGCGATAACGCCCGGGCTCATAATACTTGCAAGAAGGAATGAAACAGCAGGGGCAAATAAAATTACAGTTATTAAATCTAAGCCTTCAGGGACTTTCTTTTCTAAAAATTTAATAGCAAAAGAAACTAAATAAGCAGCTAAAAAAGCAGGTAGTAATTTAAAATCATGAAGTACTAAACCAACGATTACAGCAAAAACTGGCGAGACACCTAATTTTAAACAAGTAAGAAAGCCGACTGCCACACCACTTAAACTACCAGCTAAGTCACCAATCTCTTGCAAAAATTTAATGTCAAAGACGCCACCAATGGCATAACTTAAAAATGCTTGCGGTAAGAAGGTTGCACAGGCAGCGCCCGATAATGCTTGTAGTCCTTTCTTACCATAAGGTGCAAAGTTTAAAAATAGCGTCATAGCTAACAAAACAATGAGTAGCGTTCCTACACCTAAAATAATATCCATTTCCTCAAACCTCTTTCTATTTTCATTGATATCTATCACTTTTTTATTTCCAACCACATCATAAAACTTTGTGAAAGCACTTACAATGGCAAAAACAGACTTTTATGAAATATTTGTGAATAAATTCACAAAATAGAGAATTTTATATAATATAATAAACAATTTAAAAAATTGATTGTTATATTAAGTTAATGGGTTTATGAAAACAAATAAACATTAAACCTGGATATGCGTGTGAAAATTATACGAACATGAACAAACATCTGAATTTTTCTTATTATCATAAAATATTAAGTACTGTCATTGCGCAATAAACTCAAAAATCACATGAAAAAACCGCCAATTTCTATTTTGTTACAATAGAAATTGGCGATTACTGTTTAAGACAAACTGCTGATATTACAAACGCTTAAAGCATTGATAATATTGAGGTTATCAACTTAATAACTCTATTTAATATAAAAATGTTTCATGCTTAATTATTTTTCTTAACGATATCTCTTCTATAATTTCATTAAAAGATGGTTTAACATTACTTTCTAATATTTACTATCTTGGTTTGAAAGGGCCCCAAGTAATTTTCTGTTTGCCATCTAACGGAATAGTATCAATCGTATTTGACACATCATCAAACCATTTTAAAAATGCAGGGTTTTTATCTAAATGCGCTTCGGCACTGTCTTCGCTAATATCATGTAAATACCATGCCTTGCTTTCAAATTCATATTGAATCTGTGAATATGCGAGCTGAGTTAAATCAACACTATCATATAAACAGTTTACATGCTTCACGAGATTCGGGGCTTGTGAGATTAAACTATTCGATATGGTTTTTTTATGCGTTTGATTATCTAAATCATTCCACATCCTTAACTGGCCATCCATTTGGAAGAATATATCTATTGTAGAATCATCTTCGTTAAATGAAATAAGAATAAATATACGTTCTGCTGTGTGATCAACGGAATTAATTGCTCCGACAACTAACTTTTGGGCCATTTTCACCCAATAGGCTTGAGCTTCTTGAGGGGTTAGTTTACTGCTAGAAGAATAAATATATTGCTCATTCGCTTTATGATTTCCATGCGCTTTCTTACCAAAAAATTTATCAAACATGCTCAACATAACCAACCCCTTTCTTAGATATGGCCTATCCATCATAAATGACACGCAACAGAAGTTGTCAGTGAATTATTTTTTAATAAAACCAGATTTATTCAATTGTTCTAACATATCTAGTCTCTGCTTAGCACTCATAAAATTAGAAATTTGTTCTGACCATGTTTCATTACGTTCACCATTTGTACGAGATGCATAATATTTACTTACGGTTTCATCGTAATCTGCCAATGTTTTACGTTGCGTTTCTTTATCGCTGTCGTATTTATTGTGATGGAAGATATTTTCAAGTGGTAAGCGTGGTTTCGGATTTCCATTTTCGTCATCTGCTGGCAGACCTAATGCCATACCAAACAATGGGAAAGTATGCTTAGGTAAGTCTAAAATTTCACGCACACGTTCAACATCATTTCTAAGTGATCCTAAATAAACCATGCCATACCCCATATCTTCAGCTGCAGCAGCAATATTTTGAGCAGCTAATGTCGCATCAATCGTCCCGACCAATAAACCTTCTGCTGATTCAAATGATGTAGCCATATCTTTTTTAGTATTTTCATTTACAATTGCATGTCTGTAATAATCCATGACAAAAACAAATAAATAACCGTTTTCTACCACATAGGGTTGACCTGACACTTCTTTCAAGTCTTCTTTAATTTCAGGATCATCTATGCCTATAATTGAATAAGCTTGTAAATAACTAGACGTTGAAGCGCTTTGTCCCGCTTCAATTAATTTTTTAATATGTTCTTCCGAAATAGGTTCATCCTTAAAACTTCTGACTGAATGGTGTTTTTTCAATAAGTTGTATACATAATCAGACATGTATTATCCGCTCCTCTTTTATGTAAGTGTTTATAGTATTTAAATGTTAACAAAGCTCGTAGTGAATTGCTTGTTATTTGTTTACCCTTTTTCACTCTAATTAAATGTTAATCACCTATTAAATATTAGGTATTCATAAAATATATGAACAAAATAAAGCATGAATGTAACGCTTATGTGACTCAAATAAATAAATTACCTTAACATATAATATAAATGTCATAAATGAACACATAAAGCATATTTCTAAAAATCCTTCCCTTAGACTTCGCATTAACACAAACTTTTTTGCATTTTATAAAATACCTTGTTAAAAAAATAATAATGTTCAAAATTAATTCAAAATTTGAAATGTTTTCAAAATCATTAATGTGGAACGATAGTAATAAGGGGGTAATTCATTTGAGTAATAAAAAACAAGAACAATTAAAAAATGTAGAAAAAAACAATGACGATAAAGCAATGACGACGAATAATGGTGTTAAAGTTAGCGAGGATGAAAACACCTTAACTGTTGGTGAACGTGGTCCTAGCTTACTAGAAGATTTTCATTTCAGAGAAAAAATAATGCACTTTGACCATGAACGTATTCCTGAAAGAATCGTACATGCACGTGGTTTTGGCGCTCACGGTGAATTCCAAGTTTATAAAGACTTATCTGAATACACTTCTGCAGACTTTTTAACACATCCTGAAAAGACTACCCCAGTGTTTGTCAGATTTTCTACTGTCCAAGGGTCAAAAGGTTCTCCAGACACAGTAAGAGACGTGCGTGGTTTTGCTACAAAATTCTATACAGATGAAGGTATTTTTGATTTAGTAGGTAATGATATACCTGTTTTCTTTATACAGGACGCTATTAAATTTCCAGATTTAATTCACGCTGTTAAACCTGAACCGCACAATGAAATGCCTCAAGGTGGCACTGCACACGACACATTTTGGGACTTTTTCGCACAAAATCCAGAAACAATGCACACGGCTGTTTGGGCTATGAGCGACAGAGGTATCCCTAAAAATTTCAGACAAATTGAAGGCTTTGGCGTTCATACTTTCCGCTTAGTTAATAGTAAAGGTCAATCCTATTTTGTTAAATTCCATTGGAAACCAGTTCAAGGTTTAGAATCATTGGTATGGGATGAAGCACAAATCTTATCTGGTAAAGATATTGATTTCCACCGTAAAGATTTATATGAAGCAATTGAAAAAGGAGACTACCCTGAGTGGGAATTAGGTCTACAAGTCATTCGACCAGAGCAAGAATTTGATTTTGATTTTGATATTTTAGACCCAACAAAACTTTGGCCCGAAGATGAGGTTCCAGTTGAAATTGTTGGCAAAATGACGTTAAATCAAAATGTATCTAATGTTTTTGATGAAACAGAACAAGCCGCATTCCATCCTGGTCACATCGTACCTGGCATTGATTTTTCTAACGATCCTCTATTACAAGGACGTTTATTCTCATATACAGATACGCAGATATCAAGATTGGGTGGACCAAACTTTAATCAAATTCCAATTAATCGACCAGTTAACGAAGTACACAACAATCAAAGAGACGCTATGCATCAAATGAATGTCCATAAAGGACAAACAGCGTACCACAACAATGCTTTAAACAGCAACGATCCTCACACAACACCTAAAGAAGAAGGTGGCTATGAACATTACCAAGAAAAAGTTGAAGGCCGTAAAATACAAAAACGTAGTGAAAGCTTTAAAGACTACTACAGTCAAGCTAAACTTTATTTAAACAGTTTAACAGAGCCTGAATTTGACCATACCGTAGACGGATTTTCATTTGAAATTGGTAAATGTAAATCAGCTGTGGTTAAACAAAATGCAGTGAATCAATTGAACAAAGTTGATCGTACATTGGCAGAACGTGTCGCAGCAAACGTAGGTGTCGAAGTGCCAGCAGAAAATGAAGAAGTACAAACTGATGTAACAGATAGTAAATTAACAATGGAAAAATTCGATATACCATTACCTGGGCATTCTGTAGCAGTACTAGTGAATGGCGAAATAGATGAGAAGACATTAAAATCATACGCAAAAACATTTGTCGACAACAAACTCAACTATGCTTTTGTAGGTAAGCAACCCAAAGATATCACTAAAGATTTCGGCATAACTGAGACTTATGATACTGCACACCCTACATTATTTGATAGTGTGTTTGTAATTTCAGATGGTACTCAATTATCACCTGATGCAGAGACATTTGCTGAACTCACTTACAAACACAACAAACCGTTAATAGTTAATCAAGCCGCATCAGAAAAACTATCAAGTGCAAAACTAAACTTGGACGCACCCGGTGTATTTATTTCAGATGATGCTCAAACAATTGTTCAAGCATTTGAACGCGCAAGATATTGGGATAGATAAGCTTATACAATTAAAATCATTTGACCATTAAACGATATATTTAATGATACAAAAGGACGCGAAAGAAATTTTTCATTGTAATTTAATTTCTTTCGCGTCTTTTTTATGTATATATGGATAAATACATACTAAACATTTAAAGATTTAATTTAAAGATTTAATTTTAAGCTCTATTTATTCCAAAATACCTTCAAACACGCAATTGCAACCACTAGTTGCACACTAGGAAACGATTAAGTGCGTGACTTTACATGGTTATACAGTTAATTTCAAATAAAAGGAGTGATAACTATGGAAATCGGAACACGAATCAAAGAACAACGTGAACTCAAAAATTGGTCACAAGATGAACTTGCAGAAATATTAAATATTTCACGTCAAAGTATTTCAAAATGGGAACTAAACAAAGTCTATCCTAGTATTGATATGCTCATTAAAATGAGCGATTTATTCGACGTGTCTTTAGATGAACTCATTAAAGGAGATAAAGCATTAAAAAAGACGATTATTGAAACTTATCAACAACCTGTTTCTAATCAGAAAGATCGACCTATGAATGGTTGGGAGTTTTTATCTAACTATTGGTGGTTATTCTTCCCCGTAGCGTTTATTATTTGGTGGATGGTACAGTCGTTTGTTTGATTATAAAAAGCGATGCTTCCAAATTTACAATAATTACTCTATGCAATTTAATCATCCAATAAATACAGTTATCTATTTTTAGCATGAAACCGTTGAATAAATGTAAAAATACAATGATAGTGTTGAACAATAAATTTATTAATTATCATTAAGCACGATGTAATATTCGCTTATCATTACAAATTCCGCAAGCGGTAATTGCATTCACAAATTTGTGACAATTTTGATAAGCCCATCATATCAAACTTTCATAGCCTTCCTTCTCAATTCTTATGTTTAGTTGAGAATAGGAAGGCTATTTATTGAGTGTGAAAGAAAATACAAATAATGTATATGCTTTCATTTTTGAATGTAGTTGAATCAACTTTATTGTCTTCCAATGCAAATGACGAGTACGATTTAAAACCACCGTGCTTTGAAGGTTCTAATGTTGACGAAACGGTAGCTACATGCAATAATAGTAAACGAAAGATTAGAATTATTATAATTAAGAAATTATGATAATCTAATTCAATAATACTTAAACTAACACTAAGTTATTAAATAGGAGGATGTTTCACATGTCTTTAATCAACAAGGAAATTTTACCATTTACAGCTAATGCTTACGATCCAAAGAAAGATGAGTTTTTCGAAGTTTCTGATGAAAACTTAAAAGGTTCTTGGAGTGTTGTTTGCTTCTACCCAGCAGACTTCTCATTCGTATGCCCTACTGAATTAGAAGATTTACAAAATCAATATGATAAATTACAAGAATTAGGTGTGAACGTATATTCAGTTTCAACTGATACACACTTCGTACACAAAGCTTGGCACGATCACTCTGAAGCAATCAACAAAATTCAATATACAATGATTGGTGACCCTTCACAAACAATCACTCGTAATTTTGACGTATTAGATGAAGAACTTGGTCTAGCTCAACGTGGTACATTTATCGTTGACCCTGATGGTGTAGTTCAAGCAGCTGAAGTTAATGCAGACGGTATTGGCCGTGATGCAAGTACATTAGTACACAAAATTAAAGCAGCGCAATATGTACGTCAACACCCAGGTGAAGTTTGCCCAGCAAAATGGGAAGAAGGTTCAGAAACATTACAACCTGGTCTTGACTTAGTAGGTAAAATCTAAGGAGGCATTGATTTGAATGCTTAATGATCAGCTAAAATCACAATTACAACAATTACTTCAATTAATGGAAGGTGATGTTGTACTAAGCGCAAGTCTTGGTACAGATGATAAATCAAAAGAACTAAAAGAGTTGCTAGATGAAGTTGCTGCAGCATCATCTCATATCACAATTGAAGAGAAAGACTTAAAACGCACACCAAGCTTTACAGTGGATAAACCTGACGAAGATACAGGTATTACATTCGCTGGGTTACCTATGGGGCATGAATTTAATTCACTTGTATTAGCTTTATTACAAGTAAGTGGTCGCGCACCTAAAGAAGAACAATCTGTAATAGATCAAATTAAAGCTTTAGATCGCCCACTCAATTTTGAAACTTATATTAGTTTAACTTGTCAAAAATGCCCTGATGTCGTTCAAGCATTGAACTTAATGAGTTTATTAAACCCAAATATCACTCATACAATGATTGATGGTGCTATTTTCAGAGAAGAATCTGAGGATATCATGGCAGTACCAGCTATCTATTTAGATGGTGAAGAATTTGGCAATGGACGCATGACAGTACAAGATATATTATCTGAACTAGGTAGTAAAGCAGACCCTTCAGAATTCAACGATAAAGATCCTTATGACGTGTTAATCGTTGGCGGTGGCCCTGCGAGTGGTAGTGCCGCTATCTATACTGCCCGTAAAGGATTGCGCACTGGTATTGTTGCTGATCGCATTGGTGGTCAAGTCAATGATACTGCAACAATTGAAAACTTTATTACTGTCAAAGAAACAGATGGTCCTAAATTCTCATCTGCACTTGAAGACCATGTAAAACAATATAATGTGGATATCATGACAGGTGTCAGAGCAAGTGATATTGAAAAAACAGACAATGGTATTGTTATCACTTTAGATAATGATGCTAAATTACAAAGTAAAACTGTTATTATTGCTACAGGTGCACGCTGGCGTAAGTTAGAAGTACCTGGTGAAGAAGCCCTTATTAATAAAGGGGTGGCATTCTGCCCGCACTGTGACGGACCTCTATTTGAAAATAAAAACGTTGCTGTTGTAGGTGGCGGTAACTCAGGTGTTGAAGCTGCAATAGACTTAGCAGGTATCGTAGAACATGTTACCCTACTTGAGCGTAACGCTACACTCAGAGCAGACAACGTATTACAAGAACGTCTAAGCTCTTTACCAAACGTTACAATTATTAAAAATGCACAAACAACTGAAGTATTAGGTGAAAATGCAGTTACTGGTCTTAAATATCAAGACAAAGCATCTGGTGAAGATCACACGATAGAATTGGAAGGTATATTCGTACAAATCGGACTACTTCCAAATACAGAATGGTTAGAAAATTACGTTGAATTAAACCAAGCAAATGAAATAATCATTGATCGTAAAAATGCTACAAGCATCCCTGGAGTATTTGCTGCAGGTGATGTCACAGACGATCGTAATAAACAAATTATTATTTCAATGGGCGCAGGTGCAAATGCTGCACTAAATGCATTTGACTATATTATTCGACACTAATTACTTCCCTATTCAAATAGATTATAAAGGAGGACCAAATTGGTTCTCCTTTTTTATTTTTGTTGTTTTAGCTTCTATGTGATAGCAGCGACATTTTTTCACTGGTATGAAATGTATAGTCTCGAATTTTCAAACTTTGTTCAAAAGATTGTGCGTTTAACTTTACGACATCTATATCAATCAATAGCTTGAAATGATAGTCTTAGGTTATAATTTCAAAAGCACATAAATTAATATATAAATCGGACTATTATTAAAGGAGCAATACGTTTTATGAAAAAAAGTATACTTATAACATTAGTACTCATGCTAACTGTGATACTCACAGCATGTGCTAATGGTGATTCAAATGGTGATAAGCAACACAGTGAGAGACACGCCCCTTCAAATGTAAAAAAAGTTACAGAAAATAATATCTTTGATAATAACAAAAAAGGCGAAAATATTAGCGAGGCGGAAATGAACAAAGCGATTAAAAAATATCTGGATGTTAATTCAGATATCCTCGACAATAAATATTTACTACAATACAAATTAGATAAACAAACCGGTACAGATACTAAAATTACAGATGCACAAGCAAAAAGATTATCTGATTTATCACACAATGCAGTTAAAAATGACGTGCGTTTCAAAAAATTTGTCAAAGACAATCATCTACCTAAAGGTTATAAAGACGATGTTGATCGAATCATAAACTACTTCACAGCGTTAAATACCACTATTAAAGATGCTGATAAGCAAATTGAAGAAGTAAACTATCAACCTCAAAATAAGCTAAACGTAGTAGACGTACCCGCAGAAAATGCAGGTAACGTAAATGGTAAAAAACAAGAAAAAATCAAAAAGTTCCTTAAAGATAAGGGTATTAAAAGTGATGCAATAGATAAGTAAAGTACGATTCACCGTTATGGAACTACTTAATTTTGTGAACAATTTTTGAATAATTATCAAATTCACTTTAAATTGCTATCGAATTAAACATGGTCCATTACAAAATGATGACATTACTTATTTCCAGCACCATAAAGCCTTTTAAGCGCTTACTTAAGCTTATATGATTCATATTGACTTATGTTTGTAAAAAACCTTACACGATTGTAAGGTTTTTTAATATAAAATGCCTTTTTTTCTCAGAGAAGTATTTGTTATCCTATGTTATAAGATTGAACATAGTAAACGTAGGAGCACAGCCAAAAACTTTTTAAGGAGGTCGCACTATGGTAATTACGATTTTACTAGGTGCCATGGCTGCTGTCTTCATAGCTTTTAATCTCTTTGAGAAAAAAGAAACTTATGGCGTAATTTCATATAAATCCATTGCTTTAAGCATTACTTACGTCATACTCGCAGTTATTGTTGGTAGCTTCTTAGACAATATCAACACTATATTCCAAGGATTTCACGATAGCTTAACAGCAGCAAAAAAATATTAACCTGAACTGAGAAGATAAACAGTTCAGGTTTTTTTAATACATGATTTTATCGATACTATAGCTCAATTTCATAAGGTACACAATTTTCAATTTTCTTATCTATCACAGATGTTTTATTTTCATAACCTAAATAAACGAAGCAACACCTAATTGCAACTTGGTGGGCAATGATTACAACAGTATCTAAAGATGTATCTAGTTCTTGTTTAAAAAATGTTTCTACACGTTGTAACACATCTTCATAACTTTCCCCTGCTGGTGCTTTTTGAGTAAAGCTGTGTCTAAACGAACTGTTTGGACCACCATTAAAATATGTTTCAAATTGACTATTTTGTTCAATTTCACTCACTTTTTCGCCCTCAAACTTACCTAAAGAACGTTCTCTCAATAATGTCGTCACACTTGCCGGAATATCTTTATCAAAAATTGCATTATAAGTCTGTCTCGTTCTTGTTAAATCAGACATATAGATATGATCAATTTTCAATTTATTAAAATGATGTTGTAATAATTGTGCGTCTCGAGCGCCTTTTTCAGTTAATGGAACGTCTAATTGACCACAAAAATAATGATTTCCTTCTTTTTTATCATAATTTGATTTTGATTCACCATGGCGAATTAAGTATAACTTCATATGTTTGTACTCCTTTGCATTTTTAAATAAGGTAACATTTTTGTTAGATGAGGTATAACTTCTATAAAACAAGATTTATTTTTGTTACTTTAAATGTGAGGTGATAAAAATGAATGAACAACCTTTAAAATCAGATACACAAGCAGGACGTGTTTTAGCTTCTGTAAGTTATTTTAGTATATTTTTCGCACCAATCATATTACCCATCATCATTTGGATTTTTGCTGACAAACCAGCATCAACGCATGCTGCTAAATCGTTATTCTATCATATCATCACATATTTAGGGCCAATATTTATTATTATCATTGCAAGCTTAGGTGGTATGCTAGTCAATCAACAACATCATACAATTATGGTGATAACGATTATTTTTGCAGTTATTTTAATTATACTCACGATTTGGTATACGATTAAAAATGTTTATCGTGGCATCAAAGTATTGATTTCTGAAAATGCTTATTTTAACCCCTAAGATAAATCGTTTGTTTTTGAATATTAGCTAGCCATGAAAATATACTAAAAAACAGCTTGGGAAGTTTTGACTTCCTCAAGCTGTTTTTAGTTAAATCTAGATTAACTACTTTTGCTAAATAATAAATTAAGCGACAGACCAATCAATACTGCTCCTACCGTATAGTCAAAAATAGCTTTAATCTTTCTGTTTGCAAAAAGTAATTTAATGTATTGAAAAATATATACACAGAAAATAAACCATAATAAAATAACCGTTGTTACAATCGCAGATAACACCGCTATTTGTGTTGTAACACCATCGCCCGCACTTAAAAATTGCGGCAAGATACTTATGTAATAGAGTAATGCTTTGGGATTTAAAATGGTACTAAAGAAACCTTGTCTATATGAGCTTAAATAACTTATTTGTTGTGCTTTCATTTGTGTGGTTGAAAAATTCATACTTTGTCGTGCGCTAATAATACTTTTGATACCTAAATATATAAGATAACAAGCACCCAGTATTTTAATCACTAAAAACACATAATACATATTAGCCAAAATAAAAATAATACCAAATACCGCTAGTAGAGAGTAAACAACATGGCCTGTCGTTATGCCCAATGCTGCCATTGCGCCATTACCTTTACCAGAAGTAATCGAATTTTTCATCACGACGAAAAAATCAGGTCCTGGAACGATAATAATCATTAATGTAATTGTTATAAATGCGGCTAATCCTTCCATTTTCTGCACCTCCACCTTAATTATGTTATCAAGATGCACACGGTATCGCAACACGCGAAATAAATCTTTTACTATCCGTTTATTATAAAGTGAAAATAATAGATGAACTAAATTCAAATTGAGATCATTGATTAATATTTGAAAAACTTGGAACAGAAAAACGAATTGTTGTGATTCAAATTAATTCGTTTTTAGCTTAATAATTTCAAACCAATCGTGCTACCCAATATAACAAGGATACAAATAATCCGTTTAATATCTGTTGATTCTTTATAAAAAACCATACCTAAAACTGCTCCTCCAACAGCACCAATACCGGTCCATACAGCATATGCAGTACTCATCGGCAACTGTTGCATAGCAATAGATAATGCTAAAAAACTAATTGCAAAGAATGTTAACATCAAACCGAGCGATTTATATTTGCGACTATGTACATAAGCATTCAAAAATGTAATACCAAGCATTTCAAATACACCTGCACAAATCAATAAAATCCAAGCCATTATGAACGTCCTCCTTCATTTGTTGTTACTAATTTCAGACTAATTACACCTAGCAACAATGTTATGATTAATACTATTTTCCCTGGATTAAATGGTTGACCAAAGAATATAAAATCAAATAACGTAACGCCTGTTGTACCAAGTCCTACAAAAACTGCATAAGAGGTACCCACTGGCAATACTTTTGATGCTTCAATAAGAAGATAAAAACTTAAAAACATAGCAATCACTGTCAAAATCCATTCAAATATTGATAAAGCATGAGTTAAACCAATCACCCAGCCTACTTCAAAGATGGCTGCAATAACAATTTTCAACCAATTCATATCAAAATCCTCCTTTAAAATTAAAAAAGCCTGGGAGATAGTTATCTATACTATCTCCCAGGCTTTTATCCTTCCGTGTCACATATAAATATGTGCCTTTCTCTCGGACCAAACCAACGCCATCGTTGTGGAACCCTAGAAAGGTTTATTCAATTAATGAAATCGTATCAAATTACACTTCAAACTGCAAGTTCAGATGCTTCATTTTACAATAAATTATATTAATTCTTATAAAGAAAGCGTTTTAAATTAATTTTTAGGCCAAAATGCTCTACTTTTTATGTATTTTAATGTATAATAAGGATTACATTATAATAATTATAATGTAATGGTGTTGTTAATGAAACTTATTCTCAATTGAGCACTTCCGTTAGCTAGACCAAAATATTGATAAAAGTGAGGGATTATTATGAAATTGTTAAATTACAAAATGCAAAAAAATGAACTCGTTGCTACTGTATTATCTGACAAGAAACAAGTATTCAAATATACGTTTGATGTAAATACTCCAGAATATGAAATTTTAGATGTACTTGAAGAAATCAACCATTACGTTGACAATGGTCATCATCCACTAGGTTGTTCTTTATTGAAAAACTATTCACATGAGGATGTGAGCCACAATATTTTATAATCTAGATTCTCGACCAAAAAGGTGAGTATAACTGATAGACATTAATCAGTATACTCGCCTTTTAATTTTTGATATAACCCTTCAACACCATGCGTTGAAATTACATGCACGCAAGACACCCGCCCCAATTGTTTATTCATTCTACATACAAGGTCATAACCTATACCGTAATTTTGAAAGGACTTATCCACGATAACATCATAAATTGACGCATTAAAAACACTGCCTGATAAATTTCGAACCAATCCTTCGACACTACCATTGTATTTTGCTATCACTATATGTGTACTAGCATTCATAACTGCTTTAATCTTATTATGCCTAATCCAACCATTTGAGTGAAATATTTTTAAAAATCTTCTAGTTTATTTGAATCAAATACATAAGTATAAACTATTTTCATCTCTATCACACCCTCATCATTTGTGTGTATCAATCTATTTTATAACTTACTATACCCTTACATTACATAATCATTTATAATATATTTAACTCATCGGTTAATGTCACATCACATATGATGTGCAAAGAAGGCGTTAATACAAGCAGTTAACAGGGTAAAGAGATAGTAAAGACGTTATTATTTTATCGATAAAAGTAAGGGGGGACGCAAAATGTGGATTGTTTCAATATTACTCATTATCGTTGGTATTGTGTTGCTCATCATAAATAAACGCACACCTAAAAATGAAGGTGTCGGCAAAAAACAAAGTTTAGTAAGCTTTGGCGTTGTCTGTTTAATCATTGGTATTTTCGGATTCATAGGTCAGATTATTAGATCAATTATATAAAATTTAATATAAAAATAAGAGCGGGGTAGAAATCCAATTAAACCAGATTTCGTAACCCTGCTCTTTTTGATTCGACATTTTTTAATAAGTGTTAAAAATATTTGCCTTACATATTAAATAAGTCATTAAATGATTCAACCATTGTAGGATGTGTATAAATATTTTCTTTTAATACTTCATAAGATAAGTGTTGATCAATTGCTAATTTTACTAAATTAATAATTTCCTCAGATTGTAAGCCATATAATGTAGCTCCCAATATTTCACTCGTTTCTTTATTAACTACTGCTTTAAACAAACCTCTTGTATCATTGTTTATTTTATGACGCGGAATTGTGTTTACAGGTACTGCATTTTCTAAAATTTGATAGCCTTGCGCTTTGGCTTCTTCTGCTGTTAAACCTACACGTGATAATGGTGGATCAATAAATACAGTGTATGGCACAGCACCGCGATTTTCAGTAGTACGTTCGCCATTACCAAATAATTGATCTTTTACAATTCTGAAGTCATCCAATGAAATATACGTGAATTGCATGCCGCCTTTAACATCACCTAATGCATAAATATTTGGCACATTCGTTTGTAAGTTTTGGTTTACTTTGATTTCTCCATGTTCACCAATTTCAACATCCGTATTTTCTAAACCTAAGTCTGTATTAGGTTGACGACCAGTGGCTAACAATACCGCGTCTGCTTCATAGCTACCTTGCGTTGTGTGTACTGTCGTACCAGATGCATTATCTTCAAAACGCTCTGTATCAGCATTGAATACCAGATTAACACCTTTATTTTCAAGATCTTTTTTGACTTCTGCCACAACATCTTTATCTTCTTTAGGCATAATATCATCATGTCTCTCTAAAACTGTTACTTGTGTATCAAAGTTCGCAAACATAGAAGCAAATTCTAGTGCAATATAACCTCCACCCACAATAACTAAACGCTTAGGTTGTGTAGCCAATTCCATAATGCCAGTAGAATCATATAAATATTGTGATGTTTCTACACCTTCGATAGATGGAATAATTGGTTGTGCACCTGTATTAATCACTATATCTTCGGCAGTAATTGTTTCTTGTACCTCACCACTTCCATCTAATAATTCTACTTCATTGTTAGATTTAAATGCTGCAGTATAATCTAATACGCTGATATTATCTTCATCTGCCAAGTTATGATAATTCTTATTGTTTAGCGCATTTACTACATCATGTTTTCGAGAAAAAGCTTGTTCAAATGAGCCGTGCGCTAAACCTTCATGTACAAGTGTTTTTGAAGGAATACAACCTATATTAATGCATGTACCACCATACATTTTTTGAGATTTTTCAACTACAGCTACACTTTTTCCTTGGCCAGACGCAAATTTCGCTAAAGTTTTACCACCTTTACCAAATCCAATAATTAATAAATCATACTTTTTCATAATTATCCTCCTTAATCGTTTCGTTTAAGACATCTTTAATCGTTACATTTTGATAATAATGAATTAATAGCTCTTCTTCTTTTTTATAAAACTTAAACATCGTGTTGCCTATTTCTTTTGAAACTTCACAGTCACTGCCTGCATCACCAGTAAATAAGCGCCCTTCCGAACGGTCTTCTTTAAACATCACAAATAGTTCAGACAAGTTGACATTTGCTGTCATATCATTAGCCTGGTATCCTCCAAATTTACCTCTTGAAGTTTCTAAATAATGATGTTGGTTTAACTTACGTGTTACCCTGCGTAATTGAACCGGATTAATACAGATACGTTCTGCTAATTCATTGCTGCTAAAACGCTCATCATAGTGCTTTAACAAAAAAGTCAGTAAATGAACTGCTATATTGAATTCTAAATTCATAGAAATCACCTTTTACGTTTAATTGAAACTTTTATAGTTACATTTAAACATATTAAACCATATTGTGCAAAAGTTTTGTTTTGATATTTGAAAGAAGTATAAAAAAAAATTGAAAAAGCGATCAATGTTAAACATTGGCCACACCTTCAATTCTTATTGGACAGTTACAATAATGCACCGCTTATTTTATTGCCATATTCTAAATATGATTTCAGACAACTAAGCATATATACCCAGCCTTCTTTTTGACCTAATAAACGTTCTACATCGTTTTCTTCAATATCTTTTTCGGTAGTAGTCACAATTGTGTGATTATCATCACCATCCAATTCAATAGTCACATGATTATTGCCCCACTTGAAATGAATTGATTCATTTTTAACAAGTTTTTCTATTAAAATATCGATTTCAGCATTATACGCTTCGTATCGTAAAGTAATCGTTTTACCTTCTTCCCAACGTTCAGAACTAGAAGTAAACCAAAATCCTCCGATATATTCTGGATTGACAAAAGCTTCAAATACTTGATCACTAGATACATTTACTTGCATTTTAGTTACTATATCCAAAAGATCCACAACCTTCCTTTTAAAGTTAAACGTTTTATAATCATCAATGAAAACACATAATTATATTGTCTTTAGACACTCAGCATGATTGACCGAACAAGAAAAGACTTAGCCTTACATGATAAAGAAAATCATAAACTTGTGTGTTATAAAAATCCCACCAGTATATATTGCATTTTCCAATCAGTCGTTATTGTTGTTTTTGAAATGTCAAAGATGTCTTATTTTCAATCTATCTACTTACTCTATACATTTTATACCCCAAAATGTAAATTTCATTACAATGCCATTAACATAATTGTAAATAACATATAATCTATATAGTATTAATAAATTTGTTATACTTTACGAGTTAGTAAATACTTTTACTCAGGAGTTAATTATGAAAAATATTCTAAGCACTTACGTATACTATTTAATTATGCTTGTTATTGTTGGCATCATACTAATTAGTCTATATTTTACATATATATGGAACAATAACCAGGCATCAAATCAAGATAAATATCAAAATTTCGCACAATTAAAATCAGACACAGTGAAACAGCGTGACTGGCAAAGAAATATTAAAAAAACAAACAATAAAGATATACTCATCACTGCCATTCATGGTGGCGGTATAGAACCTGGAACCTCAGAATTAGCTAAAATCATTTCTAAAAAAGGCGACTTTAATTTATATAGTTTTGAAGGGTTATTAAAATCAAACAACAAACAATTGCATATCACATCTACCAATTTTGACGATCCTAAATTGAACGAAATGACTAATCGTTCACAAGAATCTATTTCTATACACGGTTTTCAAGGCGATAAAGATACCGTTTATATTGGGGGCCAAGATAAAAAAATGGCGCAATCCATAAAAAAAGAATTAGAAAAAGAAGGTTTTAATGTAGAAAAAAGTCCAAATAATATTAATGGTCGTTCTTCTAAAAATTTCATCAATGAAAATGACTCAGGTTCAGGTGTTCAACTGGAAATATCTACATCTATAAGAAAATCATTTTTCAAAAAGGACCGCTTAAACAGAAAAACGAGAGAAAATACGAATAAATACCGAGATTCAATTTATGATTTCGCAGAAGCTGTCACCAAAGGTATTCGTTCACAAACGTAAAATTTTATTTTTTCCAATTTAATTGTATCAATTGAATTGCTTTTTTTAATAATGAGTATAAAATACTGATTATTAAAATACGAGGAACTTTAAAGATGAGACTATTAAACAAACCATTATATATGTATTTAATGTTGTTTTCATTAACCACAATCGTTGGAACATTATTGTTATATTTACCGGTCACAGGCGTAAAACCTTTAAACTTTGTAGACGCATTTTTTATTTCTGCAAGTGCCTTCACAGTTACTGGCCTAGCGACTATAGATATATCTAGCCAATTTAATTGGTTAGGCGATACGATTATTTTATTACTTATTCAAATTGGCGGATTAGGAATCGTCACTGTAACACTTTTAACACTTATTCTGATGCATCGAAAAATCAGTTTAAGAAACCGCTATTTGATTATGACAACTTGGAACATTGAAACACCTGGTGGCGTCATCAAATTGATTCTTCAATTTGTCGTTTATAGTATCTGTACAGAATTCATTGGGGCTATATGTATCGCATTATCATTTATTCCAAAATATGGTTTTGGTAAAGGGTTGTTTTTAAGTGTGTTTACTTCAATTTCTGCATTTAACAATGCTGGTTTTTCATTATTTAATGACAATATGATGCGCACTGTTAATGACCCTATAATAACTATTATCGTTCCAATCCTTATAATCATGGGTGGTATTGGACCGCTTGTCTTTTTAGACGTCGCGACAACTAGAAAGTTAAGTAAATTAACCCTACACTCAAAAATAGTATTAACGACATCTGTCATACTGATATTTATTGGTTGGGCTGTGTTTTACTTTTTAGAATATAACCATTCTATGACACATTTGTCATTTTTAGAAAAACTTGGCGCTTCATTCTTTCAATCTGTTACTACCCGAACTGCTGGTTTTAATAGTGTCGATATCGAACAAATCACACCACCTACTTCAATATTATTAATGCTTTTAATGTTTATTGGTGGCTCTCCTATCAGCGCTGCAGGCGGTATAAAAGTAACAACTTTAGTCTTAACGTTATTATTTATAAAAAGTACATTAAGAAACGAACAGCACACCTCTATTTTCAAAAAATCTATAAATGAGCACACATTAAAAACTGCCGTGGCCATTACATTTTCTGCCGGTGCATTTGTTATAATCGTCTCATTTATAGTAAGTTATTTAAATTCAGCAATATCTTATACTAAAGTATTATTCGAAGTCATTTCTGCTTTCGGCACTGTTGGGCTATCGATGAACTTCACGACGTTTTATGATAGCCCTACGAAAATAGTTATTGTACTCACAATGTTAATTGGTAAAATTGGTATACTTACATTCCTCCAATTATTTATTACTGAAAAAAATCAAAAATTTCATTATGCTAAAGAAAATGTACATCTATAAAGAAATGAAAATAGACCAGAAATTAGCTTTTAATTTCTGGTCTATTGCTATTTCACATCTCTATTCGTTTCAGTATCGTCTAATCAAATCTTAATAACATTATTTCACTTTTCTTAAAATTGTAGACGTTGTCGCACAAATCATAGTCATTAATACCAAAGTAGTCATAATCACCATATGTGTACCAGATACATCAAATCCTAAGCTAAAGTTCCCAGATTGATTATTGATAAAACCGTTAACAAACACAAGCACTAATACACTTATTGCACATAAAATGCCAATCACATCAAATAAAAATTTAACATATGGATATTTAATACCTTTAGTTAACATCTGTATCACCTCAACTTAATTTAACATTAAGAACGCTCGATATAATACGCTCACAATTCACTGATTTCGATTATATTTAATGTATCATACTATATATAATCATAAAATACTTAGAATTGTTAATACCATATAAATCATGATTAAAAACTTCAAAATTGTTATTATTTTAAAACACCAACTAATCAATCATTAATCAATTGTATACTTTGAGCTAACCTTTTAATTTGTTTATTGTCTGTAGCATTAATTTCAACCGTTTCTATATCTTGTTCAACTGCATTTTTAGTGTCTTGATAAATATCCTCAGTGTTCGAGGATGCATTTGATTCCCATCTATATGGTATTTTTTTATAAATATTAATAGTTCCATCACCATTACTACTATAAGTTATTGAACCACCCACTTTCATTGGCGCTTCTAATTTAACGACATCCTCAGGATACAATGCGCTCTTTTCCGCATTTTTATTTACGGGCGTTCCTTTTGGATATTTTTTGACATAAATATTTTTGACATCTTTAATCATTCCTAGTTGATGCCAAATACGGGCGTATTCGATTTTTGAAGCACTTAAACCATTTAAATAACTTTTGCTATTATCATTATTTTTCATTTTTGAAGCATTATCTTTTTTTGACGTTTGGCCTTTATCCTTGTCATTTTCAGTCGATGAATCTTGATGTAATGACTGATCCGTTTTTGCTTCACTTTGTTCTGTAGATTGACGTTCCTTACGTTGATTACTATCTTTATCCTGTTTGTTTGTGTCACTGTTTTGCCCAACGTCATTGTTACCACATGCTGTCAGGATCACTGATAAAAATAATAATGACATGATTAAATTAAATTGCTTCATTGTCTATACCCACCCATAACTTTATATTATTAAAGTAACACGAAATTATGACGCTCACAATTATATTCATAAAAACATTTTTTAATTTAATAAAAAACGAGCATTGTCTTATTAGACGATGCTCGTTCTATGCAATGCTTCTATTTTATTTTTAGAATTTGGCCTACTTTTAAACTATTGGAACTCAACTTGTTATCCTTTTTAATTTTATCTACAGAGGTACTTTGAT
Organism: Staphylococcus sp. GDH8C109P; assembly: GCF_017893405.1. Lineage (NCBI taxonomy): Bacteria > Bacillati > Bacillota > Bacilli > Caryophanales > Staphylococcaceae > Staphylococcus > Staphylococcus sp. GDH8C109P. The sequence goes on from NZ_JAESMX010000014.1 coordinate 103,882, forward strand.
TTTTAGCAATGCTATATAATGTATCACCTTTTTTAACCGTATATGTCTTAACTAGATATAAAATTTGTCCCTTACTAATATTATCCGACTTTAAATGGTTCCATTTTTTTATGTTTGCCACACTTACTTTACTTCGTTTTGAAATATTATATAGTGTGTCTCCTTCAACCACTTTGTGTGAATCGCCAGTAATGGAATCACTTGGGGTGCTAGGATTTTTCAACTTCAGTACTTGCCCTACAGAAAGCGTGTTGCTCGTTAGTTTATTCCATTTTTTAATATTATCTATTGCAACACCACTTCTTCTCGAAATGCTATACAGCGTATCACCTTTTGATACTTTATATGTTCTGCCAGTAATTGCTCCGTCACTACCTCCACCTGATAGAGATTTATAATGTTTCTGTACTAAACTGTAAAACTGGTTCATATTATATCCCCATTGTCCGAAATAGCCAACCGGATCTGAATGATCTGAACCACCCCAATATTGGCTTACCGCATTGTGACTTATAATTGTTCCTGTTCCTTGATTATTGTCAGCAAGCGAAGGCTGTAGCCCATTGGCTTTCAACATTTTTGCAGTTAAATATGCTTGGTTATTAACAGATCTTGCGAACCCATCAAATGTGTTAGATCTTGTTAATTCAATTTGATAAAAATATGGATTGGCATTAGCACCTGCGCCCCAAGCTAAATATTGACTTGGCGCAGTTTGAACAATTTTATCACTACCCGCATACGCATGCACAAACGCACTATTATAATTGTTGTACATGTAATTTACTTCACCATCGATTGTACTATTCGGATTTGCAGTTTCATGTATTACTACACCAATGTATTTACCAGATTTATAATTATACTTTGGTAAGTTATTCATTCTGGAATCTTGTACGATTTTAGCTGGCTTTATATTATTATTTGCTATGTATGTATTTACATCTTGATACGCTCGATTAGCCGAAAAACTTCTCATTTCAGTATTTTGACGTTCACCATCTTTATTATGTAACTTTAAATCTTCTGGTGTTAATGCATTTTTCAATTGCTGTGGACTCATTTTTTGAGCTTTTTCATAATCAATGGCCTTGCTCGTATTTTCTTTGTTTTGTGTATCATTCTTCTTCGTATCTTGCGTGTTTTTATTTTCTTGTGCTGCAATTGCAGTTTGTGACAGTAGCAAGCTCGAAACTAATAACAATGAAACACTAAATCTAAACTTCATAACGACATCTCCTTAAATAAATTATTCATACGGTTAATATTAGGTAACAAAAAATTTCATTTACAAAACTTCTTTAATTCATTCTATATTAACATTGAATTAATTACAAAATGAAATATTGTTTTATGCTTCATATTAACGATACTTGAGGTTTCTAAAACAAAATTAAAAGCCGTCGCTCATTTGAGCAACGACATTTTATTAAATATCTGTAAAAACACTAGACAATATCGCAATCAAAGCCACCACTAATACAAGTACTAAAATGGAATCAATTTTTCTTTGATTACGTTGATTCATAGGTTTTCTGAACTCTTTTAATGCTTTAAAACCTGCGATTAAAACAATAATTAAACAGACTAAATGAAATAACAACGCAAACACAGCCATCCCAATCACCCCAAGTCATATTAATAAGATCTTCAAACCGTATCATTACATAAAAACATAAATCTCTTATGAAAAGGTCATATTATTTATTTATCCATACCCTTTCCATACATTAAACTAACTACCACTTTTGTTTTCTATCAAATACCTGGTTTTAGTTCGATTTTTATAATAAATTAATTACTTGCTTAAAATACCATCATTTGGCTTTAAACATAATTATTTCAATATCAATTGATAAAAAGCTAAGTCCAACCATCTGCCAAATTTGTAACCGACACTTTTTATATTTCCGCAAAATTCAAAACCATATTTTTCATGTAATTTAATGCTAGCATTATTTGATGCGTCAATACCTGCAACAATTGTCTTATAATTTCTGTTTTTGATCTCTTCAATTAATTTAACTAACAGTTGTGAAGCTATACCTTCATTTCTCGTTTCTGGATCAACATAAATCGAATGTTCTACAGTGTGTTGATACGCTGGCCAATTTCTAAACGATCCATACGTTGCAAATCCAACAACTTTGTCATCTTTTAAATATACAAAAATGGGTTCGTCTTGCTCTAATTTTGTATGAAACCAAGCTTCTCTTTCTTCAATGGTTACTGGCTCATATGTATAAACTGCGGTCGTATTTAATATTGCATGATTATATATAGTTAAAATCGATTGTAAGTCTGATTGTCCTGCTTGTCGTATCATATCGTTTCACCTCTGCTTCATTGTATATTTAAACCAAATCTTCAGCAAATCTATGTCATAAAACATAACAAAAACACTCACCATAACCTTAAAGTTATCTAATGAGTGTTTTTCATAAAATGTTTATATATATATGCACAAAGCACAAATTGTATTATTTATTAATAAATTGTAATTCATAAAGTTCTTTTTCATCATACGTATTAAATCTATCTAATTTACCATTGAGCATAATTGTTTTTACTTTTCTACTAACGTTATGGTAATAATTAATTCTAATATTTAAATTAGATTCATAACCATTATTTTGAATGGTACTTTGCAATTCATCAAAAACGTCTTTATTAATTGGTAATAAATAGCCTTCTTTACTTGGTAATATACTTACATATTTCTTTTGAATTACGTTATCTTCATTAAGAATTATTTCAATCTCAATATCTTTTGCTGCCCCGCCACCTAGATTAAACAATTTTAAATAATCTTGATGTTCAACAGAATCAGAACTTGTATTAATCATTTGTAATTGATTATCTTTATCTAAAGAAAGTAAAATTTGATTAAATCCAAGCGCAGGAATAAAACTTATTTTCATTTGGTACAGTTGTATTGAAACTGATACAAAGTAAAATAGTGCCATTATAAAAGTTCCAATAGAACCAATAGCTGAAATAATGTTTATCATACTAAACCACCTTTATAATATAAATGTGAGATGGTCGTTGATTATCGTAATATCTTTACAAAAAAGATCATAATTTCTACCCGTTATAATAAAAATTTTTTCTAACTTTTTGTAAGTCGATTTATCTTAATTATTTTTTTCTTAGCGCACTAATAATAAGTGAAGCGATAAATATTAATACAATTGACCCAATCAATGCTGGGAAAATTGGTACACCGCCCCATACTGGGCCCCAAGTACCTAGCAATCTACTACCAATCGCAGAACCAACTAGACCAGCAACAATATTACCAATGATACCTCCTGGAATATCTTTACCTACGATAGCGCCTGCAATCCAGCCAATTAGGCCACCTACAATGATCATTATTATAAAACTCATATGCATAAACTCCTTTTTATTTGTATATTTTTAAACACATGAATATTACGATAACCAACATGAAAATACAATACCACAATTACTTTATTTACGTAAATAGTAATCAATGTTTTTAAACACAAAAAGACCCCTAATAAAAGGGGCCTTATAACGGGAGTTATGAATCTTCTGCATGCCCAAGGGCACACAGAAAACCCATCTCCTCATTTTCGCACACCCGTGGGCATGCAAAACTAATTATAAAACTACATGACGATAATGTAAATCTTAAATTTGAATATTATAACACTTGCTTGATTTCATCTTATAATTTTATTTTTTCATTTAATAAAATAAAGCATTATAACTATAATGATAGACAATGGTATTATAAATTTATCTACATGCATCATTGAATCTGATAACTTTTCAAAGTCTTGATTTGATGCAGTTTTCTTCTTCAAATCACTATACTTTTTGCCAAAATATAGTGCTGGCAAGAGATTAATTAATAAAAAGATGATTAATATCATCAAAATCATTCAAAGCCCTCTATTCTAACAACACAAAAATATATGTAAAACTTTATTCATTATTATGTTTTTCTTTTATCATTTCAGAAGGTACTGCAAATATAAATAGTAAAATAAATAATATCAATGCTAAATGAGGAATATCTTCAAGAAAATACCATCTTAAATTCCAATCAAACATCATATTTGCATATTTAACAATATACTTACTAAACAATAAAATAACACATATCCATACTAAAACATCTAAAATTTTAGTGATAAATTTCATACATAACCCCTTATAAACTATAAAATATAATCGCTATTATTACGATAAAGATAATATCAAAAACGATTATCTTGATATTTTTTTCCATAACGTGCGGTATCGCACTTATGATTAAGCTTAGTATAATAAGTACGCCAGACCCGTTAACAACATAATCTAGAAATTTCCATTCAAAGATCAAAGCTAGGATCAATGAGGCAAATACTAATATCAATGCTACTATGCCTAATGTATTTGCTATAACTTCTATTGTTTGATATTTTCTCTTATTATTTTCATGATTCATAAAACACCTCCAAAATGCTATATGAACAATCATTTTAAAATACTTAAGATTAGTATTTATGTTTTTAAATTTCTGTCAGTGGATTATATAGTGTTGAAAATACCTTAGTTAAGGCTTTTAATGGTTATTTTTCTTTGAAATTTCGATACTTTTATAAAGCAAAAAGCCTGCATTTAAAACAGTTATTATAGTAAAAATCACTGTAAGAAAACTATTAAGGTGATTAAACGCGCCAAAAGCAAATAATAGTACTAAAATTATATTCATAAAATTAGTAATTATAAAACTCATATCCATATTATTTTTCAAATTTCTCACTCCTGTTGAACAAATATTTTTAGAAAAATACCTCACTCGTATTACATAAACTTATATACTGATTTGATTTATTAATAATGTGCTGAATTATGCGATGTCTCTATAATTATTTAATACAATACCTACACTTAGTAATTATCTTCTCTTTCTTTTCTTTTGTATCTCAATGCTTGAACTATGTAATAGATACTTACTGTAGTCACAATTAAAGCACCAATACCTACTGTAATAGAATTATTGTAAAATGAATAAACAGCAAATATGAGTGCACCTACAAATATAATAAATGAAACAACTATCTCAATATTATTCCACATATAAATACCCCTTTTTGTTATAATATTATTTCAATGCTAACATACTTTTTATAAAATATATGTTGTATCCATCCAAATTATTCTAGGAGTTGACATAATTTGAATAGATTAATTGTTGATATGGGCTTTTGGTATGAAGGACATACACTATCTTATCCTTTAATATTTGCAGATTGTACAGTTACATATAGCATTATGGAATTAAAAGTACTTTTAGAATATTACGAAAAAGATTCATGGTGGAAAAATTATACTATTGCACTCATGGATTTCGAGTCAAAATACAATAATGCTAGGTAGTTCATTACAAATCTTTGATTCCAAATGTTAAAACCAAAGGATTAATATTTGAGGAGTGGAGAAAATGAATAAGAGAATGGCTATACACCATACAATTAATATCATTTTAATGATTGCACTCATTATTTTTAATTATACAAATATTGGTGGATTTACCATTTTATTAATATTAGCAATAATTTTTATGGGTAATGCAATTTTATTAATACGAGCAAGCACGAAAAAAGTTGAAAAAGACGGCGTTACGATAGACGACTATAACAAGAAGTAATATAACTTTATGAGGAGTGATATGATGAAATTTGGCAAATATAAAATTGATGAGTTTTATCTAATCATGATTGCTAGTTTTTTAATAACTTCTATTTTTGTACCATTCATGCTCATTTCAGCTGTGTTAATGGTTATTTTAGGATTAGAAAAAGAAGCATAGTATATAAAAGGAGATTGGTATAATGGAATTCAATAATTGGATAGTTACAATTAATGGCAAAGGATCATATAATATAGTCAGAGACGAAGATACACTAGTTATTTTAGAAAACTATCAACACGTTGCTCTATATTTAAAATTGGAAAATGATACTATAAAAGTTAAATCACTAAGTTATGGAAATGATGTCTCGTTTAATGTTGATACAAGAGAAATCATTGTAAATGTTATAAATTTATTAGATGATGACGATTAATCTAAATCATCACTACGTAAACTTCAACAATAATGAAATTATAGAAAGTTCACTTAAAAAACTTAAAATACACTTATTTAAAATTAGTAATTTCTTACACTTGAATAAAGTTTAATGTCCTTTCCCAAAATATATAACACACAAAAATAACCCGTAGGTATATGCCTACGGGGTTTTCAGATACAATATCTATTATTGTGCTTTATATATACTACTATTTTATTAATAATCATTAATGTTCAAAAAGCTGTTATAAAGGCATTTGCCTTCATTATCAAAACCATTCCTTTTTTCCTTAATATTACGTATGCTTTGTATCAAACTTTATTAAATCAAATGAGCTATAACCTTTTATTATTGATCAAGGAATCAAAGTGTAAACAACAGTAACTAGAACCACTACAATAAGAATTATAGCATTTGTTATGCCTATCTTTTTAAGTTTTTCTTGATATTCATTATCAGACATTTCATTTTTCTTTTTACTTAAAATATAATAAAAAGTAAAGATAGAATAACCAATAAAAATCACGAGTGAAATCACAGATAAAATTAAAAATATAATTTTTAGTACGTCCATATTATTCATCTCCTAATATTAATTTATCCATCTTTCAAATTTATTATCTGTTTTTTTAATTCGATCATAGTATTGTACTTTTCATTAGTCTCCACTTCAGACAATAATACATCTAGTGACTTATCATATATGCTCTTAGCTTTAGATTTGTCCTCTTTAGCCACAGCACTATATAAATTACCAATTTCTTCAAATAAATTTGCACTTTTATTTAAATAGATAAGTTTTTCTTTATTAGAATCATGATCAATCAAACCGTCTCTAATACCGTATTTAATTGCATAATAAAGTAAAATAGCTGATAAAATTATGTATACAAAAACCAAATAAACACAGCCTTTCATTTTTCAAATTTATGTGTTCCATTACTCATTAATTTTTATTGTTTTTCTTATTTAAATAAATGGCTAAGAATGCAATTCCTATGCAAAACCACATTCCCAATATTGAAAGCCAAATTGTCATCGTGAATTCAGTCCTTCTTTTTAGTTTTATTATCTTTCTTGTAAAAAATCTTATTCAAAAAAGTGATGTCTGCTAAATAGCTAAAAAAGCTACCTACAATAAATGATGCGATAGTTGCAAACACCTTTCTAAGATTTCATATAAAAGTCCTCACAAATATTGTTTTAAATATGATTTCATACTAACACACCCTCGATTAAATTTATATTGTGTATAAAATAGTCTGTATTTCAATTTTAAAGTTGTACGCTCTTTCTAAAAGTCCACTTACAATTCCTTTATAAAACGAATCATATCCCTACACAATATGCCATTTTCATAAATTTTTTCATTATAATTTCTATCATAAAATCCTACATCTACATTACACATTCTAAAACCCATTTTTTGATAAAATACAATTTGCCCTATACTAGAATTACCTGTTCCAACCTCTATATTTTTGTAACCATTCTTCTTGGCATATTCAAAAGCATTTGCTAGTAACTTTTTACCAATCCCCATCTTCTGATTAGATTCTAGTACTGCAATGTTAACTAATTCAATTTTATCTTGATTAATTTTTTGTAATACATAGCATCCTAAAGCCTCATTATTTTCTTTGTATACAAAGCATTCCCCTTTTTTTAAATAATTTAAAATTAAATTTTTTGATGGGTCTGCCAACAACAGAAGTTCAATCGGTGCTTCATCTACAGATTTCAACTTTTCAATCATAATTATCACTCTTTCAAAATTTTATTTTTGTAATTTATAAAGTTTTTAAACATAATACGAAACAACCCATCAGAAATTATGCTGATGGGTTGTTAATTATATACCTGTAAGAATCGAATATAAAAACTCTCTTAAATATTCTTCACAAATTGCTGCTAATATTATTACTGGTATCACTGCAAATATATAGATTTTGATTGTACTGAAAAGTGATTTTATAACAGATGTTCGTTCACTATTATTCTTATTAAATAGCTCTCTGATTTTACTTCGAATTGATTTATTTAGCTGAAACAATATACTTGCAAACATACAGAAATCTAAAATTTCTAGTGTAGTGTGAGGAAATACAGATATGATGTTAGCTATAGCTTTATAAAAATCAATTTTTAATAAAATACCAATCACAATACCTGGCAATATAGAACTATATATCAAATTAAAGAAGTATAAAAATTGAATAGGTATTAGTGAAAGCAAAAACATTTGTAGTGGAACTATAAAACCATTATTTACGATATATATAATAACTGCACCTAGTCCTGAAGATTGTTTAACAGAACTGGATATATCGTTATCTATACCTTTAATCATTGCTTCCACATTCATATCGATACTATATGTAATTACAATTGTTAAGATCATTATACTCAGACTAAATAAAAATATTTTTAAAGTTCTAATAATAAAACCTTTATCAATAACAAACATAGACTTCTCCTTGCATTTTGTGTAGTTCACAACCAAACACAAACTAACATATTAGAAATATGAACAACCTACAGCAGCACGTATTGATGTTTAGAATTGTATTATACATATAACTCATTTCTTTTTTTCATCCATAAAATACAATGACAGTAAAGCAAAGAAAGCACTAACAATCCATAATCCAGAAATATAAAATAAAATAGCTGTTAACCCAGAGAAAGTAATCTTTAAAATTTTCAAATCTTTTTTCTTCATAATTTTCCACCTTTTTTTAAACCTTCTCCTACAAAAACAGATCCTACAAACCCTATTAACCCATTAATCAAAGATGGCCAAAAATTCATATCTCCCATATAAAAGGAAACTAAAAAAATTAATCCTCCAGTCACTATACAAATTATCCATTGACTTAATTTCATAGACTAAAATACTCCCTTCTAGAAATCTTTATTTCAGTTTATTTAATCTTATTCAGAATATAAATATAAAAAATAGATCAAGTAATAGATGTTTATCCTACATACCACTCCTCATATCAAAAGTATTGGGTTACATACTTCTATTCATAAACCTTTACGTTTAATTTGTCTGTATACAAAGATGATTGCAACTATTAAAGTAATGCTATCAATTAGCTTTATAAAAGTTGAACCAAACTCTAAAATTTCAATTTGAAAAATTGCTCCTATTATAGGTAACAAAAAATTAAAACTCATAAAAAATAGCAAAATGGCTAATATTATTTGTTGAGATTTAGGAATAATATCTACTTCCTTTTTATATTAAATTACATTAGTGTAAAAAAATATTGTACACAATTATTTTCATTACTTCTTATTATTAGAGTTAGAAGAAAATAAAAATGCACCAAAAAATAATAATGGGAATATGGCAAATAAACGTATGTTAAAAGAATTATCATCAAAAATAATTGGCAAAGAAATATAAATTATAAATGTTATTACTAAAAATATTAGATAAATTTTTTTATTATTACTCATATGTAAAACCTACAAAACAATTGCTATAAATGCTCTAGCAACGACATATGCAAATTGATTATTAAAACCAAACTTATTAGTTAACCCATTCGCTATGCCATCTGCTAAGTTGCCTTCAAAACCTGTTAAAATATCACAAAATTTATTAATACTTTGATAATGGAACATAACGAGCTTAGTACCAGTTGTATTTTCTATTTTCTTTACCAATTTATTCCATGCCTTTTCACCGACTTTATTTACAGTAGCTCTAATTGCTTGAGCTCCTGCTTTTGCCGTCATTGTGGCTTTGCCTCTTTCAGCTATACCATCTCTATAATTTTTCACTTGACCTTTTAGCCTTTCAGCAACTGCTGGATCTTTAAAATCACTTTTACTATTATCAATCTCTTTTAATAGTGCATCACCAATCTCTTTTCTTTGATTCATTTCTTTATCTATTTCACTTCTAGTTTCAGCATTCGCTTTACCAGAATCAATAGTAAAATATACAGGACCAGATAAAATCGCTGTAGCTACACTAGCAGTTAATATTTTTTTAATTTGCTTATTCAATATTAAATCTCCTTTTATATAATAATTCTCCCAAATTACTATATAAATAACATCTCCAAAATAAGTTTAACAAAATTAAAATTCATTTCAATTAAGGTGGTGTAAAAATTAGTTTTTTGTTATGTATGAATGATAGCTCCACAGCATTTATAAACCTCTAACACTACATCCATTAAACAGTAATAACACAGTATCATTCCAAGAACTAACGTTCATTTTTACATTGTTAACAATTAATTATTTCCATGCTATCCTTATACAAAAAGGTGATTAACAATGAGTTTACCTGTTGCGATAATATTAGGAATCATCATTATACCTATTTACGCTTATTTTTGGGCATCCATATATCGTTGGGAAAATAATAGAAGAGTAAGACGTAACAATTTTAAACCTATGACTAAGAAACAATTTAATTTAATCTTAATAGTACACGCTATTTGTGCAGCAATCTTTGTTATTATTGCAATCTACTTAAGTTATTTTAAATAAGTTACTTTAAAACCATATTATTGATTAAACAAGATGTTTCTATAAATACTAACTTTTTGGAATGATATTTTGATAAACTTGAGCTATTACATTTTTGATATTGGCAATTATTAATTTTTTTACTAATGCAATCGGACTTTTTGTTATATAGTCTTACTCTGATAATAAACAGATGCACCAATTTAGTGCATTAGCTCTTAAATTAACAAAAATGGTTGGGAACGTTTTTTCACCTTTTCAAATTTAAGGATTATAAAATTCAACGATCAAACAAAAATTCAATAAATCGTACTCATTACTTACTTACATAAAGGAGCATCATTGTGGATATACTTATAGGAATCATAATCAAAATAATAGATATAATTGTAACTATAGTAAGCTTATTTGAACAGGAAACATCAAAGTTATTGAGTAAGATGTTTAGACGTAAAAATAAAAAAGAAGATGAGATAAAAGAATAGGAACAATAACTGTGTCCTTTCATACGTTCATAAAGTATATTAATACCTATTACGTTTACAAAGGGGTATCGCTGTGGAGTATATTATAGGTATGGTAATTAAAGTAATAGATTTTATATTCAGTATAATGCTCGATAGTTACTTGTATATTAAGGAGTTTATTAAAGAGAGAAAGAAGAATAAGGAATAGCAACACCCACTACGTGTCTTTGTACATGTACGCCCTGTTTTAAGGTTGCGAGATACATAGTAATATTTTAATTAAGTAGTCCTGAAAAGGGAGGGAGGTAATGAACAAGCCATTGAAAATACATTACATAATTAATCTTGGCCTATTGATACTCCTGTTAATATTAGATTATTTCAATACTATTAATTTGACTGTGGCAATATTACTTATCCTTTTAATTTTAATAAATTCTATTTTATTATTAAAAGTTTCCAGAAAAAAAGAAGATACAGTGATAAACAAAAATTCTAAAACGTTCGAATCAGAAGACTTATCACCTTTGCCTATAATTATATTTTTTATCATTTTATCAATTCATAATATATTAACTAAGGATAGTACAATTTTTTTGAGCTTTTCAATACTTAGTTTAATTGTTTTTATACTTATTCTAATATTAGAAATCAAATCATATTTAAAACGCAGAAGAAATGATAAGGATAGTAAATAAAGGGAGGGATATTATGAAAATAGGTAAATATAAATACGATTATAACTACTTACTGATGTCAATACCACTTTTAGTAGTATCTATATTTGTACCAGCAGTTTTTGTAGCGTTTCTAATTTGTTTAATATGCGGATTTGAGAAAGAAGAATAATATATAACAAAGGAGAAATTTATCATGCAATTTAAATTTAATGATTAGAATGTCACTATAAATGGAAAAGGTTCACATGATGTTGTTGTTAATGAAGATACATTATTAATTTTCAATGCAAGTATATTCTTTAGGCTACAACGAAGATGTAAGTATCAACCCTGTTACAAAAGATATAACTGTTATTGTCGCTAATTTATTGGAAGATGATGAATAGTTCTGAATAAATGAAGAAGTCAAATCTTGGTCTATTAAATGACAAATAATTTTCTTCATGGGTAGATCGTGTTTCCCTTTATCATGTTTTTTTATATGTAGAGATAACAAATGAATCTAGGGTAGTAATTATGTAATTAATTGGTTTGTTCTTAACTATGTATTTTGGAAGTTAAAATTTTCACATCCTGCCCTTTTTCGATTCCAAATCCACAAAAATAACCCCGTAGGTATATGCCTACGGGGTTTTCAGATACAATATCTATTATTGTTCTTCTTTAACATATGGTAATAAAGCCATATGACGAGAACGTTTAATAGCTAATGTCAACATACGTTGATATTTAGCTGAAGTACCTGTTACACGACGTGGTAAAATTTTACCGCGTTCTGAGATAAAACGTTTTAATAATTCTGTATCTTTATAGTCGATGTGTGTAATTCCGTTTGCTGTGAAATAACAAACTTTTTTACGACGACGTCCGCCTCTTCTTGGTCCACCTGCCATGGTAACTGCCTCCTTTTAATAGTTTTTTAATTTTATACGTTCATTATAATTAGAATGGTAGATCATCATCACTAATATCAATAGGGCCGTTTGCATTTGCAAATGGGTTATCTGATTGATTATTGTTTGATGAATTATTATTATTGTTATTGTTTTGATAAGATGACGTATTTTGTCCGGATTGTTGTCCACCAAAATTCTGGAAATTATTATTTCCTTCTTGAGCATGACGCTGATTTTGGTTTTTAGGTTCAAGGAATTGAACACTATCACAGACAACTTCAGTTACAAATATACGACGACCTTCTTGGTTTTCGTAGCTACGTGATTGAATGCGACCGTCAACGCCAGCTAGACTACCTTTGAATAAGTAGTTATTTACATTTTCTGCTTGTTTTCTAAAAACAACGCAGTTAATGAAATCAGCTTCGCGTTCCCCTTGCGCATTTGTAAACGTACGATTTACTGCTAGAGTAAAAGTCGCAACACTCACGCCTGAGGGTGTTGTTCTATATTCTGGATCTTTCGTTAAACGACCGACTAAAACAACTCTATTTATCATTTAAACGACCCCCATTTATTATTTTCTTGTCTTATCTTCGTCTTCACGAATTACGATATAACGGATGATATCGTCTGTGATTTTAGCTAAACGTTGGAATTCGTCAGTCGCTTCATTATCTTCAGTTTGGATACGTACGATGTTGTAGTAACCTTCACTGAAATCATTAATTTCGTAAGCTAAACGACGTTTGCCCCAATCTTTAGTTTCTAAAACCTCTGATCCGTGAGAAGCTAAGATACCGTTGAAACGTTCAACGACAGCTTTTTTAGCATCTTCTTCAATGTTCGGACGAACGATGTACATAACTTCATATGTTCTCATTTTATAATTGCACCTCCTTGTGGTCTATGCGGCTCACCATCATTGTGGTAAGCAAGGAATAATTTTCATTACTCACAATCAAGAATTATAGCACAACGCTTTACATTTTACAATGATTATCAGACGTTCAAAATGACATTTTTGCATCATGTTTCATATGAAACATTTTATCAACTCGGCATCTACAGCTCACAAATTCATACAATGCTCTATATAAAAAATTATATATTATATTCATTTACAAATGATTATAAATAAATTTAAAAACTATCCCAGATAAGCTTGATAAATCATTTTAATTCTAATAGCATATCATGTACGTTCTTGATTTGTATCATTACAATTACGGGCGTATTTACATAACTCAAAATTAATCAAAGGAGATTTATATGACTTCAGTTATTAAAAAAGGATTGCTGTCCATGAGTGTCCTGTTTGCAACTACAATAACATTTAATACTGTACACGCAGCTGAAAATACAGCAAATCAAAAAGGCACAATGGGATATGGTTATCAAAAATATATTGAAAAGCATCCAGAAGAAAAAAATAATGAAACTCAAGAAAGTGCCTTTCGTTCTAATGCCAGTACAACAGCTTCTGGTGAACGTGTCTTAGACATTTCTGAATGGCAAGGTAAGCTTTCAGCGCAACAAGTCAAAGATTTAAAAGCAAATTATGATTTCATTATTATTCGTGCGCAATATGGTTCCGAAAAAGTCGATGCGACATTAGAGCATAACTCAAATCTATTAGATAAATATAATTTGGATTTTGGCGTTTACTCTTATAGTATGTATGAAAACCCTGATGATGCTAGATATGAAGCACAAACCTTGTACAATCGTGCACCTAAAGCCAGTTTTTATATTAATGATTTTGAAGAAAATACTGTGACATCGGGTACAGCTGATGAAAGTACAACTGCCTGGTATGACAAAATGCGCAGCCTTGCTGGAAATAAAAAAATCTTATTTTATTCATATGAGAACTTTATGAAAGAACATGCGTCAGAATCAGTGGGACAATATGATGGTTATTGGCTCGCTAACTATAACCAAGAACAACCAACACAAGAGCATGTGTTATGGCAATATACAGATAGCTATGCTTCACCTGAATTAAACCAAAATGTCGACGCCAATTATACGGGACCTGGTGTAGACACATCATGGTTTACATCTTAAGTTTTTCATCGCAGCATTCACAATGCTATTTTGATATGTAAAACTTAGCACAACTAAAGTCATGTCATTTTCACCTCTAACCTATATTCGTATCACCGTATGTATTTATTCATACATCAAGGATTAAGAAGTATATATAGTTCAAATTTCAACCTAATGCTAGCTAAATTTATTACAAGCATGTCTATGAATCAAATGGATATTCTAGACTCCCGGCATACTTACTTTCCAAATTTCTGAAAAAAGCTTACGCGTTACAATTTAAGTAACACGTAAGCTTTTATTTTATACATTAAATCTAAAGTGAACGATGTCTCCATCTTTCATGATATATTCTTTACCTTCTAATCTTTGTTTTCCAGCTTCTTTAGCACCATTTTCACCATTAAATTCTACATAGTCATCATAGCTCGTTACTTCTGCACGAATGAAGCCGCGCTCAAAGTCTGTATGGATAATCCCTGCACATTGCGGAGCTGTCATGCCTTTAATGAATGTCCAAGCACGTACTTCTTGTACACCCGCTGTAAAGTAAGTTGCCAAACCTAACAAGTCATAAGTTGTGCGAATTAAACGATCTAAACCAGGTTCTTCAATGCCTAAATCTTCTAAGAACATTGCTCTATCATCATCATCCAATGTAGCAATTTCTTCTTCAATCTTAGCACTGATGACAATGACTTCTGAACTTTCTTTATCAGCATATTCACGAATAGCTTGAACTTTTTCATTATCTTCATCGCCAATTTCGTCTTCTCCGACATTAGCAATATATAACATTTCTTTAGATGTTAACAATTGTGCTTGATTTACAAATTTTTGATCTTCTTCCGTAAATTCTAAACTTCTTACTGGATTACCTTCTTCTAAAGCTTCTTTAATTCTTGATAAAATGCGAACTTCATTAACCGCATCTTTATCTTTTTGTCTTGCCATTTTTTCTAATTTTGGTAGACGTTTTTCAACTGATTCCAAGTCTGCCAATACAAGTTCCATATTGATAACTTCTATATCATCAATAGGATTAACACGACCAGAAACATGTGTCACATTATCATCATCGAATGCACGTACAACTTGGCAAATTGCATCAACTTCACGAATATGAGATAGGAATTTATTTCCTAACCCTTCTCCTTTTGAAGCTCCTTTAACAATACCTGCAATATCAGTGAATTCAAAAGTTGTTGGGATTGTTTTCTTTGGTTGTACCATATCTGTCAATACATCTAATCTACTATCTGGAACTTCGACAATCCCCACGTTAGGATCAATCGTTGCGAATGGGTAATTCGCTGCGAGCGCACCCGCTTTAGTAATTGCATTGAAAAGTGTTGACTTCCCTACGTTTGGAAGCCCAACGATACCTGCTGTTAGAGCCATTTATTCATTCTCCTTATTTTTCAGTATCTTGATGAGATACTAATATTTTTTTCAGTTTCTTATTAAATGTTTGTCGCGGAATCATAATGCTTCTTTGACAATTTTCACATTTTATTCGGATATCTGCCCCTACACGAATGATTTTAAAACGATTCGTACCACAGGCGTGTTGCTTTTTCATCTCTACAATGTCATTTAAACCGTAATTTGATGTCATTCTGTCACTCCTCCGAATATTTAAGCATTATTTTGTTGATTAGGATCATATTGTAACATCATCGGCTTAGGTGTTTTAATATCTTTTTGCTTAAACAATTTCAATATTTCTTTTCTTAATATACGCGCTCCGGAAGCACCTTCGCCCGGAATTGTTTCAGCAGATACACTCAATACAATTTCATCTCGACTGATTGAATTGATACCAACAACTTGCGGTGTAGAGATAAACAAATAATAATTTGTTTGTATCGATTGAAAATGGTCTGTTAAGACATTTTCTACTTGATCAATATCTTCCTCTACTGAAACTGGGATTTCGACAATTGCTTCACCGTTAGTCACTGAATAATTTGTAATCTCACCCATGCTGCCATTTGGTAATGTCGTTAATTCACCTGTAATGGTATTTATTTTTGTTGATCTTAAACCGATGACTTTAACTGTACCTTCTGCAACAGTTGTACCACCATTATTTATTTTAACATAATCTCCTACATCAAATTGATTTTCGAATATAATGAAGAAACCAGTGATAATATCTTTAACAACTGTTTGTGCACCAAAACCAACAGCTAAACCAACAACCCCAGCACTTGCAATAATACCTTCAACACTAATACCAAACTTGCTTAAAATGGTTGTTAACACTATAAACCATACCACATACGATACGATATTTTGAACTAATGATACGAGTGTTGCTGAACGTTTTTTATTCGCTTTTTTGCCTTTATTTTGTATTTTGAAAAATTGTTCTATTCCTTTATTAATAAAACGCAATACTATCCACGCTACTATGATATATATCACAATCATAATGAGATTGGAAATTAGCGTTTGATATGTTTCGGGTTTAGTTAAAGGTTCTATTAAGGAATACATGATACTTTTGATTTGATCCAATAATATTTCCTCCCTTAATCAAAGACTCTTCTTATTCTATTATAATTATTTAAACTGTTAAACACATCCAACTTCCGACTAAATTTTAAAATTTGTCTGACGAATAAACGTATCATTTTGGGTATATATCTACTTTTATTTACATAGAAAGCATGCTACAGCTTGTATGATTATAACCAGAAGCTCCCATATTATCATTACTCACTTTATACTATCAATTTTTAAATATAGTTTATATAATTTTTACGTTTAATTAAATTTAAATTATGTAATTTAAAAAAGACAAAAGAAAAAGAACCATAATTTAAAATTATGATTCCTTCACACTCAGTAAGTAATATTACTACAAACGTCTCTTGAAATAAAGCACTTCCTCAGTTTTTAGATATCACTTTCATCAATTATTTTCTTTATTCTACTATTTTTTTCTCAAGATTATTATAAAGTTTAAATATCATGACACGTTCACCTGTTTTAGAACTTAAATCCGTGTGAAATCCTTTGACTGCTTCACCAGTAACTGAAAAAACAATATCGTCAAGTGCCTCTATACCAGATTCTACGAGTTTAGATCTCGTACGTTTAATTGTTAATAATCCTTCATGTGTCTCACAAACTTTATATTCAGCTTGTGTCAACACACCCTGTAAAGTAACAATAATCATATCACGCAAAATATCAGTTTTCACAGACAGTGAGCCACGACCAAGAAAGTCTTTTTCCCATTGCGTAATTGCTTTACTGATTTCAGACTCATAGGTACCTTTTGTTGTTTTCATGTCGAATGCATCTCCCATAGAATCAAAATTAATTGTTGTATTATTTAATAATGCTAACATTATCATTTTTATAAATTTTTCTCCATAGTTATGCGCAATTACCTAGAAAATAATTGGATAAATCATATAAAAATCATTTACTTATTCTGTCCATGAACAAATCTAAACAACGCTGATTAAGTTAATCAACTGACCAATGTTGCCAATTACCAAATTCATCAATACTTGCTAATTTAACCCAGCCATTGTGTACCTTTTGATAAAAATCCTGATGTCCATTTAATAGCTGTTTAATGTAATCATTGGGCGCGTGCACGACAATGAGTAGCCTAATGGGAGAATGATACATTTTATTGTCTGACGACATTACAGATTGCCAAGGCAGACCCGTCAACAAATCACTTGCATTACCTTGCATAACACCTATGCCTGCCGTAATTGTCTGTGTTGTTTTACTGCCGCTACCATAATAATGGGGTGCGACAGTTGAGGCGTAATACTGTAAATTAATCCATTGGGCCACGGTAGCTGGGCCGCTGATGATATTCGCTAAGAGGCTGCCATCATTATCTTGTTGCCAATCATAATTGTGTAAAAATGCTCGTCCTTTTAAGTCGCTATTTTTTGTTAAATCACGTGGACCTATAATAAATGAAGCATTTTTCGCTAAGCCCCATTCAGGTCTAATCTCACTCCAATCGTTTGATAAACGATGTGCTTCTTTGATTGGATCTTGTTTTAAGATATGATTGTCTGGTAATGCTTTCAATCGTTGCGCATTTGCTCTATAGGTAATATCAGACATTGCAGTTTGAATTTGGTTCAAAGCATTTTGCGCAGATTTTGACATTGTTGGTAAGTATATCCAATTTAATTCATCGGTTGATGTTTGGTGTTCTGCTGCTGCAAAGACAGTGTCTTCTGGAATGACAATATCTCTCTCATTTAACGCTGTTCTAACTTCAGTTAAGTTACAAAGCTGGGCTAATACCTTCGCGTTAAATCCGCTCGCAGCACCACCACACGCACCACAGTCCAATGAAGAAGCATATGGATTATTCGCACTTTGACTACCATGCCCACACAATACGATTAACGGCGCAAAATCTAAAGTCAATCCCATTAAGCGCAGTGCTTGTTGCACATAATCTACTTTTTCTTCATTTGTAAAACCGACTGGTATACCCTCTTCATTAATATTACGATGCTCTAAGGATAACGCTGTGTCATGTGGTTTTTGTAACCAACTATCATAAAATTTTCGTATCAATTGACCTATTGGTCTCGGTGCGAAACTTCGCGAAAACATTTGAAGCGATAACCAAGGGCCACTTAATTCTGGTAATAGTAGACTCGGCAAAGCATTTTGTTTCATTTTTTTAAATGTATACGTAATCGATTTTAGTATATGTTGATGCTGTCGAAAGGTTGTAGGTTCTTGCTCATTTGTGTATTCTTTAATTTTATGTTGTGGCGGATTCATCACAGGTAAAGACGGGTGACTATGTGATTGACCCAACTCTTCTTTGACAATTGGTAAACCAAAAAATCCTGCAATACCGATTGTTTCAAATGCACCAGCCGCTTCTATTTGACGTCGAAAAGGTTCCGAGCGTACATCTATACAAAATGCCATTTGTACTTGCAGCTTTTGTCTTTCTTGTGCATTAATTCTATGTGTGGTCATTGTACCTTCCAATTGATGCGCGTATGTTGCTTCCCAAGCCGTTAATAAAATTTGTCTACGACCTTGTTTTTCAAATTGTAATGCAAAATCTATATAAGCGTTTTTTTCAGATTTAGATAGTTGTTGCCATTGCTCTGTCGTAAACATATCAATAGCAATCCAATATTCTGCGAATTCATCGCGTTCATATGTTGTTGGATTCTCTGCTGAATTCACAGGTAAATAAGGTTCAACAATGGCCCATTCTATACCAAGACGAATGGCTAAATAAGACAATAACATTTGATCAGTATTAGATGCTTGTTCATCTTGCCATAGCATCATACCAGCCCATCCAGGTAATGATAGTAAATGATTTTCCAAATATGTTTGATACTGTGCGTCAGCAATACCAAGCTTTTGTAAGACCATATGAATGAGGGTTTCAGCTTGGTTTGGCAATGTTTTCAAGCGTGAACGTTGTTGCTTGGTCAATGCTGGATCATGTTGTACCAAACGTTGCCATGCAAAGAATAATCCCTTTTCTCTATTAGGCATCGTCCATCCTGATTGTGCATCATCTAAAAATAATTTACACCATTTAATAACGTGATAATCTACAACATCTATCAATCGTCTATCATTTTTATCCGTAATATATGTACTTACTAATGGCACACTATTAGTTTCATCGTCTAAATTAATTTTTTCATTATGTTGATTGACTTGTCTTTTATTTTCAGAATGACACGTTACATCTACAATATTAGACAAATCTAACATCGCTCTAGCATAACTTTCAGCAAACTGTCTATCTATCGAGACTACCGATTGATTTAACCATTCTTGTAATTTAACTTCAATCATATCTTTATCAATTTCGTCACGTTGATATGCTTGTTCAAACATATACATTGTAGGATAGATATCTACGTCACGGACATTTTTTAACCATTGTGCCACATTTTTAAATTCATATTCCTCTAAATTTGACCAAGGGTTTCTTGCGGCAAACACAGAAATAGGAGATAAAGGAACGATAACCCTACTCGCTTTAGAAATTATTTGATCGATATCATCTTTGTGCTGATTTTGGTTTGTCATTTCTTTATGCTTTCCCATTTAGTGCCCTCCTTTTGACAAATAAGATTTTAAATAATTAGGATGACGTTCAACCGTTTCAACCTTTGCATCTCCTAAACGAACAATCCACATATACAGAATTGAAAATACGACAGAAGACCGGTGACGTGCTACCCAGGTACTAATTAAACTACCCAACAATAAAATGATTGCTACGGCAATAACGATAAAAGTAGGTGGTTGTACGCTGTGAATTGTCAGAGTATGTAATGCACCTGAAAAATAATGATGCACCACAAAATAAACTGCACCTACAACAATGAGTATCGTCATACCTATCACACGGCCAAAGTTGCCTTCACCAAAAGCTACTAACTGTGTCCATGAGACAGATAAGGACCATGCTAAAATAAGACCGCTCACTAGACGATAACTTTCTTCTGGCGCACTCAACCAAAAGCCTAATCCAATCAAGAACGCTAAAATACGACCACTGATTATCCATACATATGACATTCTTTCATTTGCACGACTCGGTACACTAAAATGACGCACTGCCGATCCAGAGCGTAAAAATAAAGTCGCTTTGAATAAACCATGTAAAATCAAGTGAATGATTGCAGGAATATAAGCACCTAATGCACATTGAATCAACATAAAGCCCATTTGGCCTATCGTAGAACCCACCAATAATCTTTTATAATCCACATGGACTAAACTAATGCCTGCACCAAGTAATACGGAGACACTAGCAAAAATTAATAAAATTACAGATGCAATGTCGCCACTAAAAATGCCTGAAAATCTGGTTAACATAATACCACCCGCATTAACGATACCAGCATGCATAATCGCAGAAACTGGTGTAGGTGCTGCTACAGATTCGATTAACCAACGTTGAAAGGGCCATTGTGCAGCTGGAATCATAACAGCTAGTACAATGAGTAAATTAATACCAAATTGTGCCAAACCATTAATCATGGACAAATGCGCTTCATTTAAAGCTACAGAATAATGCCATTCACCGGTAGATAATCCAATCCACAAAACAGCACTTAATAACGCAACCCAACTTAACAAGAATAATCTACCTGTTACCTTCGCTGCTTCACGTGTAACTTTCCAGGCACTTGTTAAACTGATCAAAATCGTAAGTCCTAATAACGTACATCCCCAGCTGATCACCATAATTCTCATATCCGCAGTTAACCAAGCCAATGATGCAAAGGTAGTCGTAAAAGTAAATAAAGTGAAATATTTTTTATAGCTTTTATCACCAGCTAAATAACGAATACAGTAACGTTGGATGATCACACCAATGACGAGGACAAAACCAACCATAAGCCAAGATAATACGTCAGAGCGCCATATACCTATCTCTATATTTTTTTGTGACAATATAAGACCTGAGCTAGCCACAATTGCCGGTAATACTACAATATAAATATGTATTCGTGCATATTTAGGCGATATTTTTTTTATTAAGAAAAAGAGACTACTTAAAATTGAAATAATTAAAGTTAAAAATAATAATGTTATAAAAATATGCGCGTCAATCACAATTATCACCTTACTTTCTGCAATACGACATTTAAATTTATAATAGTAATAAAGCACTCAATTTAAATTTATATTTTCCACGAAAAAAGCCGACAATTAACAATAAATCGATACTGACTTATTATCATTGTCGGCTTCATTACAACGCACATATGATGAGTGTTTTGCTTTGCTACCTATTATATATTCATTTATTTTCAAATATGTTGATTTTACATTTTATACGTTAAGACGTACAATTTCTTATTTCTACTACTATTTATTCACTTTTTCAATTTGCCAATACACACTGATTAACAACTTGCTAAAGCTTTAATTACATAGAAAACATAGAAAAGTATGCCTGAATTTTTAACTTTTAATATTATCAAGATATAACGATTATTCGTGTTTGTCAAGATAGACAGTATGTTAAGCTTTGTTCATTATAGCTCTTTATATTTAAATGCTTGCTTAGAAGCAATAAATGAAAGCGCCATAACGATTAAGCCAATTAAAGCAAAAACGCCACCATACCATAGGTTTTTAGTCATTTCTCCCATAAAATTATCTGTATTTGATAATATGGCCATACCTACAAAATAATAAATAAAGAATAAAATAACTACGATAATGGATACAATCATAAATATGACATTTGATTTTTCTGCACCCATTTTAAAAGTAAACGGAAAAATAAGCGAATACAACGCGATAAATCCTGTACCAAGTAACGCTGAATTCACTCCACTTACAATACTACTCGCAACAATTGCATTAATCACAAGTGAAACCACCATACCTGTTAATGCTAATAAGCTATAAAATGCAAAATGACTACTCACGTAAGTGTTTCTGCTATAGGGTAATGTAGAAACAAAATACATCCACTTTGAGTCTTTTTCATTTTTTAAATTATCTGTAGCAGGTGAAACTAAAAATATCATAGGCATGAAACTAGCCATTAATGGATTGGTAAAAGAGAAAAATAAACAAATTGGAATACTTATCAATAAATATGTATATATTGATTTTTGGTTTGTAAAATAATAACTCAGTAAGTAACCCTTCATGCTAATTCTCCTCTCATTAATATTTTTGTGGCATCATCAATATTTTTTAATGGTTGTGCTAACTCTATATCTTTATTTTGGTTTACAAGTGCTTTTCCTGTTCCTTTATGTAGGCGATAAGCAACAACATTACTATGATTAACATCAAATTCCCCTTCTTCAAACGAAACAATGCCATAATCCTTTAATAATGTATCTTTGTGCTCTTGTAATAAAATACGTCCATTTTTCATAAATATTAGCTTATCTGCAAGGGTTTCTATATCTTCCGAAATATGTGATGAAATTAATATACCATTACCTTTATCAACAAAATCTTCTAATATTTCTAGTACTTCTTCACGGCCCGAAACATCCATTCCTGCTGTGGCTTCGTCAAGGATTAAAAGTTTACTATCGTGAGACAGTGCAATGGATATTGAAATTTTCATACTCATACCACGAGAGAAGGTCTTAATTTGACGTTCTTTTGGTAATTCAAAATTCTCCAACATTTCAAAAAAATGTTGTTCATCCCATGTGCGATAAATATTAGAAAACACTTTACTAATTTGTTTTGCGTTAAGTTTATTAGGCAGTCGAAGATCATCAAATACAACACCTAGATGTTCTTTATACGCATAGTCATCGCGAGAAATCTGTGTATCAAAAAATTGAATGTCCCCAGCATCTGCAAAGCGATTCCCCACTAATGTATTAATCAATGTAGATTTACCAGAACCGTTTTTCCCAATAAGTCCTACCACTGTATTGGGTTCGATGGATAGATTAATTTGATTTAAATTAAAATCTGAATCAACGTAAGTTTTATTTAAATTTTGTACATTGAGCAAATATTCCATGATAACCCCCGCATTTCATTTTTTGATAAAATCTTAAGCTTTCACATTAAATCACTTTCTAAATTAACATAATACACCTCGCTATAATACACAATACATTTTTCAAAAATATTTATTATTATTATTTTTAATTAAATGCATATCTAAAAAAACAATAACTAAAGTCATTAACCGTTAATTGTATTTAAAATGGCTACATGGTTCCATCCAACAAAGATAATTGGGGTTGAATGGGATAAAAGGCTGAGACAATTCTTTTGTCCCAGCCTATTGCATGACATATTTATACATGAGCTAAAATGTTTACGCTTTTCTAGCCAACTTGAATAGCATGAACTGACGAAACTTTTTAATAAAGATAATGTTTCTTTTTACATCTTTTTAAAATATTACTTAATAATATCAATGAGTTCTTTCTTAGCTGCTGAACGTGCTGGAATCCAACCAAATACGATACCAATTAATGTAGAAACACCTACAGCAATGAGTACTGAGCTTAGACTAACCGCACTCTTAATATAATCTGGCGTTACTGCATCTACCAGGCTTGCGACGAGTATGCCTATGATTAAACCAATGATACCGCCAATCACACACAGTACCACACTTTCTACCAAGAACTGGATTTCAATATCTCGCGCTTTTGCACCAAATGCACGACGAATGGCAATTTCTTCTGTACGCTCTGTTACTGAAATGTACATCACATTCATAACACCGATTCCGGCGATAAATAATGAAATACCTGCAACAGCAGCCACAAAGTAAGTAATACCATCAAATACTTTATTAATATTTTTCATGAATTCTTCCATATCTGTGTAACTATAGTTACCATCACCTGCGCCTGAACCTTTTTTATTCAATTCTTTAGCGACTTTGTCTGCGACTTCTTTCTTGTCAGCGCCATCTGCTAATGATAATTGGAGTGATGGAAAATCTTGCGTTAATTGTCCCATATATCTATCAAATGTATTTGCAGGCATATTAACAGCAGATGGATTCATAGCGTCGTTTACAATGCCTACAACTTCGAACCCCTGATCATCAATATATAACGTTTTACCTATCGCATCGTTATTGAATACATCTTTGGCAATTTTGTCATCGACTGTAACGACTTTTTTGTTCAGTTCATTATCGTCTTCATTAAAGCCTTTACCTTTTTCTGGGCTAGTCATTTCTTTTTTCTTTAAAATACTGACGTCGCCTTTTTTCTGAGCATTCGTCATTTTTGCAGAATAACCTTGATCGTCACTTTCTTTGATTTTTGCATCTGTAACACCATTTACTTGTTTAGCAATATCCAAATCTTGCTGGCTAAACGGATTATCTTTCGCTCCCTCACCACTACTCGTCATATAGTTAACCGTAGCAGAATCTTTGCCTGCGCCTGTATCTTCAAATTGTTCTGATGCCGTTTGTTTAAACCCATTACCTAGAGACATAATCGTAATGACTGCAGCAATACCAATGATGATACCAATCATTGTAAAAATATTACGACGCTTATTCTTTAAAATGGATTTGAATGAAATGGCGATGATATTCGATAAATTCTTCATTCAACCACCTCTTCTCTTTGGACACGACCATCTAATATGTGAATAATGCGATCTGCCTTATCTGCTACTTTGCGATCATGTGTTACGAGAATCATCGTTGTGCGATGTTCTTTATTTAATTTCATAAATAAATTAATAATATCTTCAGATGTTTTAGAATCAAGTGCCCCTGTAGGTTCGTCAGCAATGATAAATTTTGGGTTATTGATGATCGCACGCGCAATGGCTACACGCTGTTGTTGCCCACCTGACAATTTGTTAGGTACTAAATTCTCTTTATCATATAATCCTACATCGTGTAATGTATTGATTACTTTTTCTTTACGTGCTTGCGACCCTAATCCTGCATAAACTAACGGAATACTCACATTTTCCAATATCGTATTGTTTTGAATTAATTTAAAGTTCTGGAAAACGAAGCCTACTGTTTTATTTCTAATTTCTGCTAATTCATTATCCGAACTTTTTTTATAATTCTCATTATTAAACAAATAATCGCCTTCATAGCCTCGATCAATAAACCCTAATATATTAATAAGTGTACTTTTACCAGAACCCGAAGGCCCCATGATCGCTATGAATTCTCCTTCTTTAATGTTGATATTGATATCTTTCAAAATGTGATTTTCTTCATCGCCGTTTTTGAAATGTCTATTGATATCTACAAGTTCTATCATGATGACACCTCAACTTTGTCTCCATCATTCATAGATTTTTTAGGGTTTTTAATTAATTTGTCACCTTTTTTCAGACCCTCTTTTACAAAAATTTCACCGTTTACTTTATCAATTTTAATATCACGTTTTTCAACTTTATTGTCTTTACCTAATACAAAAACATTATTGTCTTTCGTTAATACTGATTTTGGTAACTTGATTGCATCTAATGGCACTTCAACTTCCATGGAATAGCCTGCACGTACAGGAATATCAATATCACTAATGACAATTGTATATTTCGATGAATCTGAATCACTATCACTGCTTGGGTCAGAAACTGGATTAGAAGCTTGAGCACCGCCGTCTTCTTCACTACCTGAACCAGCTGCCGCTCCGCCTCCAGATTTACTTAAACTTTCTTCGTAACTTTTTGGCAACTCTGAAATTTTCTTGATTTCGCCTTTACCTTTTTTACCAGTACTTGTTACTTTAACGTCTACTTTGTCGCCTTCTTTAATCTTTCCTAGATCAAATTCAGTCACCGTTGCTTTAATTTGTGGTTCATCTGCAACAAGTTGTAAAATAGGCTCTCCATCAGAAACGTTTTCTCTATTTTTAATATCAATTTTACCGTCAAAAGCAGCATAAATACTGTCGTTCACTTGACGATCATATTGGTTAAGCTGTTGTTGTGCTTCCGCTCTCTCATTTTCATCTTTTGCATTGTCCACTTTATCAACTAATTGTTGGCGTTTATTATTATTAATTTCATAATTGATGAGTGGATCACCTTGTTTAACTGATTGACCATCGTCAACTTGTGTACTTACATACGTTCCCAATTGACTGTTGTTATTATATGTTTTAACTGATTTAGGTGAAGCTTTACCTTCTAAATTGAGTGGACTTTCTTTCTCCACTTTATATGTATCATAACCATCTTTTTTGTCTGAGCTACTATTCGCTTGCTTTAAAATTAATGCAATTGCAATTAATACGATAACGACAATAACACCGATAATCCACATCCACTTTTTCTTCAATATTAAAACACTCCTTTAAATTATTATTCATTTTAGATACTATCATAATCACACAACAAAAAATATAATGCATAACATTATTTTATATACAATATTTTTCAGTGAATATATACCTAACAATATTGTAATATTAGCAATAGTAATCAAAAAGATTTTATTTTTTTAATTTTATTTAAAGTTTTTCTTAAAAGTGTTTTAAAATATTGTAGGTAATGTTATGCTTTGGAAAATAATATATATAGGGGGCAAGGGATTCATGGAAAATTCTAACTTACCATTCTCACAACATTTTTCAAAATTACGTGAACAACCTAAATGGGGACTCAAACTAATCATTGCAATAGTCGTCATTGCACTCTCAACAACTGTTGGTGCATTATCTATTGATTACAATGAAATTTATCAAGATGCAGGTACAAGCGCTCAAGATATGGGTAATATGCAAACAATTGGCTTAGTTACTGGCATCATCGGTGGTTTAATTGGTGGCATTATTGGTATTGGTATTACATTTTTAATCTTTTTAGTTATTTCTAAAATAATGAAATCTGATGCAACAGCAAAGCCTATCTTTTCTGCAACATTAAGTTTCACTATCATTACTGGTATCGTAGGTTTAATTATTATATTAATCCAATGGATTGCTGGTTTATCGCCTACTGATTATAATATTGCAAGCTTAAATGTCTTTGATAAAGGCAACCAAATGTTAGGTGCCTTTAACTTACAAACACTAATCAGTGCATATGTATTTGGCATTATGCTCTTTGCAACGAATCGCTTGTCTAAAAAAGCTTCAATCATCTGGGCAATTGCATACATCGTTGTATCAATTGGATTTGCCCTAATCGGAGCAAGTTTCCAATAATAAATATATTTACTAAAAAACATGGAACAATGCCGTTCCATGTTTTTATTTTGATTTAACATGACGCACACACAAAACAAGCGCCCATCATACTGACAATAATGATGATGGGCGCTTTCTTTCAAATGAATCAACATTGATTTATAAATATTTTTCTTTTTCCGCTTCTCTTAATTCAATGCGTCTAATCTTACCTGAATTTGTTTTAGGTAAATCTTCTACAAATTCAATCGCTCTTGGATATTTATAAGGTGCTACATCTTGTTTAACAAAATTTTGTAATTCTTTAACAATAGTTTCATCACCTGTAACATCATCTTGCAAGATGACAAACGCTTTGACGATATTCCCTCTAATTTCATGTGGACTCGCCACGACTGCACATTCTTTTACATATGGGTGTTTCGTCAGTGAATCTTCTACTTCAAATGGTCCTATGGTATAGCCAGAACTTATGATGATATCATCTCTTCTACCTTCAAACCAAAAGTAACCATCTTCATCCATTTTTGCTAAATCTCCAGTAATAAAGTATTCACCAACTTGTGGATCTGCAGTACGTGCTTCATCTTTATAATAGCCTTTAAATAATGCAGGTAAGTCTAACGGCACTGCAATATTTCCTACTTCATTGGGTTGTGCAGGATTACCATCTTCATCGATTACTGTTACATAACTACCTGGAATAGCTTTACCCATTGAGCCAGGACGTCCTTTTGTATCCTTTAAGAAACCGATTAACAACGTACTTTCTGTCTGACCATAGCCATCTCTAACCGTTAAGTCAAAGTTTTGTTGAAATTTATTAACAACTTCTTTATTTAATGGTTCTCCAGCAGATACAGCACTATGTAAATGTGACAAATTATATTTTGTTAAATCAGGAGATTTTGCCATTAAACGATATTCTGTTGGCGTACAGCAAAGCACATTGATTTGATACGTTTCTAATAATTCAAGATACTTCTCAGCATTAAATTTACCGTTATAAACAAATGCTGTTGCGCCTGAACCCATAATTGATAAAAATGGACTCCATACCCATTTTTGCCAACCTGGTGCTGCTGTTGCCCATACGATGTCATCTTCATTTATACTTAGCCAATGTTTGGGAGCCATCTGTAAATGCGCATATCCCCAACCATGAGAGTGGACAACTACTTTTGGATTACCTGTTGTTCCTGAAGTATACGATAATAAAGCAATATCTTCTCTTGAAGTTGCTTCTGTATCCAGCGTATCTGAGGCATCAGTTTGCGCGTCTTCAACGTTAATCCAATTATCTTCCTTGCTGCCAATTAAAAATTTAAGTAATGAGTCATATTCTTTAACACCTTTGAACTCTTCGATGCTATCACCTGTGGCTACAACTGCCTTAATTTCACCATGTGTTATACGATATTGTAAGTCTTTAGTACGCAACATTTCAGAACTAGGCACAATAATCATACCTAATTTCCATGCGGCTAAATATACTTCATATGTCTCAATCGCACGTGGCATCATGATTAATAACTTATCACCTTTTTTCAGACCATATTTTAAAAACATATGGCCAACTTTGTTTGCATTTTTTATTAATTGATTATACGTTATATCCCGTTCTTTACCAGTTTGATCATTAAAAATAATCGCTTTTTTTGACGGATCATTTGCATATTTTTCAATTTCGCTAACGATGTTATATGTTTCTGGAGCAATTAAATCTGCTTTATTCATTGGTTACTCTCCTTATTTCGGTGATTAATTTTACAATATACAGAACAGTATCAAGTTGTATTTTGATTATTCAGAAAATAGCATTGCGTTCACATTCGTTTTTGTTATGAACTACATCTTAACACATACTTGATTAGTTCATATATTTACATCATTTTATCATTATAACAAATGATACTTGGTACAAGCATTTTTATATTGTGTTTTATCTTTAGTATTGGTGGTATAAAATTTATAGTAAATAATATATGAGGTGGTATTCATAATATGAATTTCAAGGATTGGGAAAATGAAAAAGATACGCTACATTTATTATCACAGATTCTAGGTAAATATAAATTAGAGGCAAGTTATCAAGAACCTCAATGGTCACACGTGACACTAAATATAGATGTCCAAGGCTTTTCGACTGGTATGTTAAGCTATGGAACACATACATTTGCGTTAAGTGTTAACCTGAGGCAACACCATATTGAAATCGTCATTGACCAACATGTACATGATATTACCTTGAAAAATGGAAGAACTATACAATATTATTATAATGAAATTGAAAAACTATTAAGTCAGTCAGATATTCATTTAAAAGTTAACACATTGCCACAAGAAGTACCAAATCCGATACCGTTTGAAAATGACGTAGAACATCATCATTACGATGAAAAAATTGCAAAAGCGGCATTAGCATTGATGAAATTTGCCTACCATGCTGAAGCAAAGTTCATTAATGGATTAAGAGTAAGAAAATCTAAACCTGGCCTATTTTGGGGAACATTTGATATTTCTTGTATTATCGTCAAAGATAAACCAGCACCATTTGAAAATGATCGCATGGTCATTGAACGTGCGGCTTTTGATGAAGAAATGATTGAATTTGGCTTTTGGTTTGGTGATGACCAGTTTGAAGGACCGACATTCTTTGTCTTACCGTATCCTTTTGCAGATCAACCTTTTGATACTGACCATCGATTTCCTAAAGATTGTTATTTTGATCAACAATTAATGGAATATCTAATCGAATATCAACAGCATCATGATATCGATACAATAACTCAATTTTTCAAAGCGTCTTATTTACAATTTGCGGATTTTCTAAATTGGGATAACGTCGATTACGCTTTTCTCCTCTGAAAATGAGACCAAACCATTTAAATAGTACACCTTAATTTATAAATCTATGAATGCAGTTATTTTAATTATATCGAGGGTATGAGACACCTATCATGTCTCACCCTCATTTATATTTTCATACAACCTTTAGACGCATAACAGAACTAAATTGCTATATACTCAATCTAAGAAACCCCTTTCATGACAATATTTCAAACTTCTCACAGATAAATTTTAAAAAATAAGTTCAACTTTTAGATTTACAACGTTTAGAGTGATATAATATTTAGATGTGTAATTTGTTAAGAAAGAAGTGAGTACATTGACAGAAACTGGAAATTTCCATGTTGAAAAAAGAATACCTCTGTTTATAGTTCTATTATCAGGGGCTTTTATAACTATTTTAAACCAAACTTTACTTGGAACAGCTTTACCTCCAATAATGAAAGATCTCCAAGTGTCAGAAAGTACAGTACAATGGTTACAATCTATATTTATGTTAGTAAACGGGATTATGATTCCTGTAACTGCATTTTTAATTGAACGCTTTACATCGAGGCAGTTATTCTTAACTGCAATGAGTATTTTTGCAGCAGGTACATTGCTTTGTGCCGTCGGTATTGATTTTTCAATGCTATTAATCGGACGTGTCTTACAAGCAGCAGGCGCAGGTATAATGATGCCATTAATGCAAACAATACTATTTTTAACTTTCCCTAAAGAAAAACGCGGTACTGCAATGGGTCTATTTGGACTTGTTATCGCATTTGCTCCAGCTATCGGACCTACTTTATCAGGTATATTAGTCGAACACCTATCATGGAGAAGTGTCTTCTATGTTGTATTCCCTATCGCGATTATTATCATCATTGCTTCTATATTCCTATTGAAGAACGTTACAGAAACAACACATCCAAAATTAGATATTGCTTCAGTTATCTTATCTACATTAGGATTTGGTGGCTTGCTATATAGTTTCAGTTCTGTTGGTGAAGCAGGTTGGACTAGCGTACAATTTATTGCACCACTCGTTGTTGGTATCGTTTCACTCGTTATATTTATCCGTCGTCAATTAAACTTAAAAGAACCTATGCTTGAGTTCAGGGTATTTAATTACAGTATTTATACATTAGGCACGGTACTAAGTATGTTTGTATTTGGTGTACTTATTGCAACAAATATTATCTTGCCACTTTATATGCAAAACATGCTACAATACTCAGCCTTAAAATCTGGTTTAGTATTATTACCAGGTGCAATTATTATGGGTATGATGAACCCAATAACTGGTTACTTATTCGATAAATTTGGTGGTAAATGGCTCGCTCGAATTGGCTTATTCGTCCTAGTCGTTTCGACATTACCATTTACAATGTTAACAGAGCATACAACATTTACGTATCTCGCTACTTCTAATGCATTGAGAATGGTTTCGATTGCCATGGTTATGATGCCTATGACGACATTAGCGATTAACCAACTGCCAAATGATTTAATCGCACATGGTACTGCCATGAACAATACATTCAGACAAATGGCAGGTGCTATTGGTACTGCAGTCTTTATTACTATAATGTCAGTTTCCGCAATACCTCAAGATGGCATTACTGGTATTATTCATGGTGTTAACGTAACGTTTATCATTGCTACAGTTATCTCAGCAATTGGATTACTATTATCATTTAAACTTTCAGACGATAGTAAACCAAAACGCCGCACCTTATAAACACGCATAAATAACAATTAATTTTTAGAACATCAATATATATTATTGATGAAAAAAGACTTTGGGATATAAAGTTCTTGGGCAAGTGAAAAAAGGCAATTTCTATTGAAATAATATAGAAATTGTCTTTTTCATTATTGTTTTGATTATAGTTAACTTGTTGAACTACTACTTTCTTATATTAAGTGCTATTAATACAAAACCAGATTCGCAGTTGTCTTGTTTGTTTTCCTAACCTATACTACATTTTTCGTATTCAATAATATTACGTATTTCAGCGAGACGCTTGAGGGAATAGGACAAGTTGAAGCTGTCCCCTAAGAAAGTGAGCCAATAATACGAAATATTAAATAAAAAAGAGGCACTCAGATGAATTGAATTAAATCATCTGAGTGCCTCTTTTTCTGGGATTATGTCTCTCAGAGGTTCTTTGTTTACGCTTAAGTGCATCATTGTTCTAAGCATTTATACCTACTTTAAGACGATTAATCCATCAACTTCATCTTCATTCAAATCATGAACTACATAGGCATTTGGTTCACTTAAAATCTTGAAGCGATGTCGACCATCTAAAAAATTTTACAATAGCCCTTTAACTCTTACATCAGTGACGATCAAATAAACTTTGCCATCATCCATATCACTTTTAAAAGTAGCGATTTCACTTTCATCTACACCTAAATCAATCAACTTTCTTTTCAAAGCTTCTCTTTCAGAATCATTTTCTCTTTTAATATCTATACCTAAAATATTTGTATCTTCTACAATTTTTTCTGTTCGAGATTTATCCAAGGATAATACGTAAATGTCCTGATTACCTATACCTTTATCTTGTAATGCAGTAACATCTACTTCTAACTCACTATCATTCTTATAAGCTTTAACTACTGGTTTCATAGGAAAGTCCTCCTCCTCTTAAAATATCCGTCATCGTTATTCACAAATACGCATCAACCATTATGCTTTAGACTGAATCATTAAATGATCAAAACGTTCCTTTGTCATATAAAAATACGTATGTTCTAAAATTTTATCAAATAAGTCTTCTCTTTCATCATCTTCTGTTAGGCTAAAGTTAGTCTCAACATCTTCTTGATCTGCTTCGTCGACAAAAATAACTTGTTCACTTTTTACATCTAACGTTTTACGATTATAAATGAGCTCTAAATGATTATTTTTGCGATGAATTGCTTCAATATTGTCAATTTTATATGCGCTCTGAATAAAATCTATCACTCGCTTCTCTCTATAACGCTTATGCTTTTGAGCTTTAAAATCTTTAGCAAAGTTTTGCTTCACTAGTAAATAAATAATAATGATTACAGCTAGAATTAAAAGAAAAATTAATGTACTCATCTAATTGTCCCCCTTATCACAAACACCTTAGTTGTGTTATTACGATATTATGAATAATTTTCCCATTCTGTATATTCTTAAACATGACAAATGCTTTTATCACAACCACCAAAGCTTTTCACTATATAAACATTTAAAGACGAAAACATGTTAAAAAATATGAAACCCCTCAGTAGTTTGACTACCGGAGGGGTTTCATATTTCCACTTATTGTTGATGATAACGAATTTGCAAATTTTTAATTTTAGATGACACTGCTTCAAAAGGTCCTTCAACATGAGCATCTCTAATTACACTTTCAATAGGTAAATTTTTAAAAGCTGCGGGCGCAACATTCATAGCTTCCAACCATTGACTCAATTGTTTCGAGGAACTCGCATATACAATTTTATCTAGCCCAACGAGTGCATGTGCCGTCGCGCACATTGGACAATGTTCTCCTGATGTGAAAACAATAGTATGTTTTCTTTCGTCAGGCGTAAGATGAGTTGCTGCCCATTTTGCAATAGCAATTTCAGGGTGTTCAGTCGCATCACCACTACTGATTCTATTATAATCTTCAAATAAAATATTACCCTCAATATCCACCAAAAGTGAGCCAAAAGGTTCATTACCATATTTTAGTGCTTTCTCAGCAAGTTCGACTGCTCTGTTTAAATATTGTTCATAATTCAATCAAATAACTCCCTTCATCATCACATGTATAAATCAATAAATGATTTATAGATTAGCATTTAGCTTAACAAATCATTCGATTTTATCTAGTTTTTCGCTTGCATGATTATTGTAATTGAGTGATTGAATCATAACTGAAATTACTAATAAACTTCCCATAGTATCAGTAAAATAATGTGCGCCCACATAAATACGGGATACTATGATTGAAGCTACTAAAATAATTGCTATACAATATAATGTTTTATTCCTTTTTATTAATAAAATTAGACTTACTAATATGCATACACTTAAAACATGCATGCTAGGAAAACTATATCCGTCAAAATGTTCAGATGGTCTCGCCCGTTGAATGACATATTTCATAAAAGTACCTATTAAAAATACTGAAAAGCACCAAAAGCCATACCACAAAAACTTAAATTTATGATAGAAAAACAAACCAGCTAAAACACATAACGTTATAATCAAACAAATTTTAGGGTCAAAAATAGTTGAAACAAAATATAGATATTGTTTTATAACATCTATATTTAAATATGTATGTAACATGTTATAGATAGCTTGATCTATAGGTTTTGCTATACCTATTGCAATAGTAATCAAAATAGCAATAAGCAAAATAACTGGCAGTGTAATTTTTAAAATACGGGTCATTTTAAAGTTTCCTTTCTGTCGTTGTTAATTCTTCTAGCCACTGCTAAAAGTGCGCCAAAAGCTATACTGATACTTAACATAGAAGAACCACCATAACTCAATAAGGGTAGAGTCACACCAGTTAATGGAATAATACTAGATACACCTGCTAAATTAATGAAAACTTGCATAAATATGTAACTGACTACGCCAACACAAATCAATTTATAAAATTGATTGTCCGTTTTATTCGCATAAATGAGTCCTTTTAATAAGATATAACCATAAATTGTGAGCGTAAATAGCACACCTAGTAGCCCTAATTCTTCTGAAATAACGGTAAATATAAAATCAGTGTGCGGTTCTGGTAAATAACCTAACTTGGCTAGACCATTTCCCAAACCTTTACCAGTCAGGCCGCCATTACCAATCGAGGTTAACGCGCTCGTTAACTGATAACCATCATTATTTTCATATTTAAATGGGTCTAGCATCACTTTTATCCTTTTTAGCCTATATAAATTTTCAGAATCAAAAATCAATGTATAAATACCATAAATAACTAATGGCACAAGCGTAATTCCCATAATTTGAAATTTGATTTTATTTTTTATATCGGAATATATTAATATACAGCCAATAATAGCTACTGTCAGTAATGTTCCGCCCAAATCACCTTGCATCAACACAAGCAGCAAACCAATACCTAATATGGCTAATGGAGCTAGCATATGCTTTAATTGGTAATCTTTGTGGCTCCTCACACGCTGATTAATAATATAAGAAAGATAAAAAATCGAAGTTAACTTTAGAAATTCCGAGGATTGTAAACTAAATATTCCTAAATTAATCCAGTTTCTTGAACCATTAATTTCTTTACCTATTAAAATCGTAATTAATAATAAGCATAAGGTGCCGAAAACCATCAATTTTTGTACATGCGTGTTTTTAAAGAAGTTTATATTTATGCATAATGCAATAAATATTACTGCTGAAATACCCGCAATTAAAAAGATGAACTGCCTTTTCATAAAATAATTACTTTCAATTGGAACGCCACCAGTCAAGGCACCTTTAGATGCTGATACCATACTCGCACTATATATCATGATGATACCTAAAACACCTAATATAATAAAACTAAATAGCATACCGTAATCTAGACCTTTTAACCGTCTCCGAATTACTTTCATATTCTTCTTCATCTCTGCACCTCATTATAAACGTCCACCACCTAGTAAACCAAATATCACAAGCACTCTCAATCAGACTTTAGGCTTACCTAACTTAATATGTAATTAATATATTATGTAATTATGTTTAAATATTTTATTCATGCATAAATTGAACAAGTATTATGCTTAAAAAGTAACAATTAATTATCTGTAATTTTAAATATGACAAAATAACTTAATGCCATTTAATTGAAAGGAATTTGTCTATTATGCTAAACTCAATTACAGACTTTATAAGTCTGTAATAACTTTAAAAATACAAAACGAAAATCTATTCTAAAAGGATGATGAGCTTGAATCAATCTCAGTTTAATCAAATAGCACAAAATTATGATAATAAAGAAAGAATTAATTTAGCTAAAACAATCTCTTCCGAATTAAATTCACTGTTTAAAAAAGGTACATATGATTCGTTATTAGATTACGGTGGCGGCACTGGACTTGTCGCATTCGATATCGCACATCATTTCAATCACATCACTATTTTAGATGCATCACCTAAAATGACTGAAATATGTAATGCCAAAATTGAATCATTAAATAAAACAAACATTAAAGCCATTGAAGGTGATTTACTAGCTCCAAACAAAACAGAACTTCACCAATCATATGATGTGATATTACTTTCACTTGTGTTACTTCATAGTGGAAATTATACGGCTTTACTACAACAATTAGCTACTCAATTAAATCGTAATGGCATACTGATCATAGTAGACTTCGACAAAAATGAAAATGTTAATCATCCAAATGTATATAATGGATTCGAACAAAAGGATATCCACAAAGCATTACGTAAAATAGGACTTTCAAATATAAATAGCCATACTTTTTATCAAGGCAAAAATATATTTATGAACAAAGATGCGAGTCTATTTTTAGCATTTGGGCAATTCAAGTAAACGCTCGAAAATGTATAATTATTCAAACCGAAATGTATAATTTTTGCATAGTTATTCGAAAATACGAATTGCTCTTTTAATTAACTAAACGACAAAAAACTACTGCTTTCTAACACTTTACGTGTGAAACAGTAGTTTTTGGCTTAAGTATCTTTTTATTTAAAAATATGTTTATTAACCAAAGAATCCAGCGATGAAGTCTGCACCTTTAGCTACTACATCTGCAATGCTAGTTCCCATATTTACCCAGTCGTGATCTAAACCTGATTTTACTGCGTTTGAAATTGCTTCTACGATACCTGACATAATGTAAGCACTCCTTTAAATTGATTTAATTAGTTATTTAAAAATTACGCGAAAGTGTCAACTAAAGTTTTGATTAATTTAATGATACCACCGATAATATCTGCAATCATCATGTCAATACACCCCTTTACTTGTTTGTGTAATTACATTGTATGCGAATTAATAATTAAAATGTTAAATTTTTCTCAATTCGTTTAATTAAGTTCCTAACTGTCTCAATTTAATAAAAAAAGTACATATAGGCAAAATACATACGTATATCGATATCACTTTTAGAGATATCAACCATCTCTTTTTGTAATTTTACATGGAAATGAGTTGCTATTAGACTTGAAAGAAATACTTGGCAAATGATTAAATTTGTTTCAATTAAGGAGAGATGGAAATGGGAAAACATTACGATGTCATCGTTGTCGGTGCCGGTTCTATGGGGATGTCAGCTGGATACCATTTGGCAAAAAATGGGTGGAAAACTTTAATGATAGATGCTTTTGACCCACCACATGAAAATGGTAGTCATAGTGGTGATACAAGATTAATAAGGCATGCTTGTGGAGAAGGTTTAGCGTATGTACCTATTGCTTTGAGGGCACAAGAACTTTGGTATGAACTTCAAAAACAAACAAATGAACGGATATTTTTAAATACAGGTGTCGTTACTTTTGGCCCAAGTGATTCATTGTTTGTACAAACCGCAATCAATGGTGCTCAAAAGTATAATCTAAATACTGAAACGTTATCAGCTAAACAAATTAATGACACTTGGCCAGGTATTACAATACCTGATGGCCAAATTGGTTGTTATGAACCTGACGCAGGAGTGCTATTTTCTCAAAACTGTATTCGCGCATTTAAACGACTTGCTTTAAATCAGGGTGCTGAATTAAAAATCAATGCGCCAGTCATGAATATTGATATTTTTAATGACTCAGTTGAAGTTCAAACCAATTCTGAAACATTCACAGCAAATAAATTAATTATCACTGGTGGCGCTTGGAATAAAAAAATTTTAGACGATTTAGATTTAAAACTTCAACTCCAACCTTCTAGACAAACGATTGCGTGGTTTGATTCCAACGATATTTTATATAAGTCAGATGGGTTCCCGGGCTTTTTTGCCGACGTCCCAAGTGGTGTTTATTATGGCTTCCCTTCTATTGATGGAACTGGTTTGAAAATTGGACGCTACGACAATGGCGACCCTATCGATCCAACTTATTACAATAAATCATTTGGTTCTTATGAAAAAGATGAAAATGATATTAGTGGATTTTTGAACCGATACATGCAACAAGCGAACGGCAATATCAATGTTGGTAAAACGTGTATGTTTACAAATACATTAGACGAGCATTTTGTGATAGACAAACATCCCGAACATGAACATATTGTCATTGCTGCTGGTTTTTCAGGACATGGCTATAAATTTTCAAGTGCAGTCGGAGAAATATTATACGAATTGACCACTAAAGGTAAATCCAAACAGGATATATCACTGTTTAAAATAACACGTCCAAGTTTACAACCTGAAAATAAAGAAAAAGTTTTTAATAAAGCTAGGGGGGTTTGAACATGACACAATCAAATTTAGAATTCTTACAATCTCTCATCAATGTCGATAGCACCAACCCACCCGCTAATGAAAATAACATTGTACAACTTTTTAAACAGCGGTGCGCGTCTCGAAATATCCCTTTTAACATTACAAATTTAAGTGATAATAGAAGTAATTTTTCAGTAACTTTAAAATCCAAGCAGCCAAACGCTAGCAAACTCATATTATCTGGTCATACCGACACTGTAAAGATAGGTACACAAAAATGGGATTATGACCCTTTTAAAGGTGATATTGATCATGGAAAATTATATGGAAGAGGAACAACAGATATGAAAAGTGGCTTGGCCGCTTTATATCTCGCATTAGAATCTTTAATTGAGGAAAACTATGAATTAAAGAAAGATATCGAATTTTTAGCAACTGCAGGAGAGGAAGTAGATTCAATAGGTGCGGAGCATTACGTCAAAAACACAAATATGGATAATGTCGCTGCTATCATCATTGCTGAACCCACAACTGAGAAAGTTGCAATTGGACATAAGGGTGCATTATGGATAGAAGTCACTTTGACTGGAAAAACTGCACATGGCGCGATGCCAGAACAAGGCATTAATGCAGTTGAAGGGATAAACAAAGTCATTCAATTGATAAATGATTTAAAAGAAGCATGGTCAGAAGAAACTGCAGCATTAGGTAAAAGTAGTATCTCTGCAAATATGGTCAATGGTGGCATTCAAACGAACGTGATACCTGATAAATGTGTATTAAATGTTGATATACGAACAGTTACACCGAATATTCATGACAAGCTGTATAAGCAATTTAATCAACGTTTAAACCAGCTATTTTCTGATAAGAACGCCCCAAAAGTAAGCACCAAAATATTGCTTGATCGCGCTACGGTTCTAACTGATGAGGACACTGAAATTATTCAAAAAGCCTTA
The DNA here is from genome assembly GCF_017893405.1 of Staphylococcus sp. GDH8C109P. Taxonomy (NCBI): domain Bacteria; kingdom Bacillati; phylum Bacillota; class Bacilli; order Caryophanales; family Staphylococcaceae; genus Staphylococcus; species Staphylococcus sp. GDH8C109P. The sequence continues at coordinate 144,370 of NZ_JAESMX010000014.1, forward strand.
GACACTTCTAAAGAAAATGAATTTACTGGAATGGCTTATTACACCGATGGCTCTGTGCTAAACCCTAATAGCAACATTCCTACATTAATTTATGGACCTGGAATAGAAACATTAGCACATCAACCCAACGAATATGTAGAAATAGAAGCATTTGAACGATCTATAGACTTCTTCAAAACTTTGATTAAAAAATATGCAACATAATAAGACTGCCGTCATAGCGACGGCAGTACTTTTTTAGCATAAATGAAATGGTTTCATGTATAATAGCCTCAAACGAAAAACCGGGTGATATTATGGAAATCAAAGATTTTAAAATTTTTCAAAGTGTTAGTCAACATCAAAGCATCAGTAAGGCTGCTAAGTCACTTAATTATGTGCAATCCCATGTTACATTTCGTATAAAACAGTTAGAGCAAGAACTCAACACACAACTTTTTTTACGTCATAACAAAGGTACAACCTTGACGACAGATGGTGAAAAATTCCAAACCTATGTTGAAAAAATTTTAGCTACATTAAATGAAATAGAACATGATTTTGACAACCAAGCATCATCTAACGGGAAAATTGATATCGGGATTGTTGAAACGATTACTAAATTACCTATGTTATTATCAATCTTCCGGAAAAAATCGCCTCACATTTCTCTATCATTACATACAGATGTTACTGCCAATATTTCTAAAAAAATAGTCAATCAAAACTTGGATTGTGGATTTGTCACAGACTTCAAACATCATCATAATATAAATAAAGTGGAATTATTTAAAGAAAAACTTGTGTTAATATCCAGTACAGAGATGACGCAATTAGAAGATATCACATCCGCTGTATTTTTGGTGTTTAAAAATGGATGTAATTATAGAAGAAATCTTGAAGCCTGGTTAAAATCCGAAAATATTAAAAAGCCATTACTTGTAGAATTTGGTACGATGGAAACAATTATTGGTAGTGTCAAATCTGGTATCGGTATCAGCTTAGTTCCAAAATCATCTGTACAAAACGACTTAGAAAACGGGTCATTATATAGTTATCAATTGCCTGATAACTATAGTAATATCTCAACAGATTTTATTTGGAATAAAAATTATCATTTAAGCCCTGCTATGACTTATTTTATTCAAACTATCAAATCTGCTGCACTTGAATACTAAAAACATACAGTAGTGTATACTTTTTTGGTATTATAATATGCCAATGTTAATGATAACCGCTTCATATTGTATAAGCGTATACGTGTTATGACATTGATTGAAGCACTTGACCTTTTTCTTCTTCGGTTAAAAAAGCATATTGAACTGCACGCTTATTAATGTATTGAATCTGTTTTACATTTATTAACTGATGTTTTAATAACAACGTATATTCTTCATTTAATGAAGTTTGTGTCACCATACGATTATCTGTATTGATGATAAAAGGTATGTCGTTATTTAATAAGTAGGGGATGTTTATTTGTGACAGTGTCTCTATAGCTTTGGTTTGCAAATTACTTTTAGGACATATTTCTAACAATACATCCTTCGCTTTAACTTCCTTTAATACAGTTTCATCTAAGTTGGCAGCAACACCATGACCAATACGCTTAGCCCCTATTTTTATCGTTTCTAAAACGTTATGTATACAACCACACTCACCTGCATGGAGTGTTAAATTCATACCTTTTTCTAATCCGTATTGAATCGTATCTTGAATTTCATATGGCGGAAATCCTACTTCAGGCCCCGCAAAATCTATCCCACATACTTTGTCGCTATTATATATAGACACATCATCAAATAATTGTTTATTCACAGACGATGCATGCTGCCTCATTGCGCAAATGAGTATATTCACTTTCATATGCAATGTGTCTTGTATGATATTAACCCCTGCTTCTACCGCTTTTAATACATCTAAAAGCGTCATACCTTGTTCCATATGTAGCAACGGTGCAAAGCGAATCTCCATATATTTAACATTATCCTCATAAGCTTGTTGCGCAACATCTATAACTGCACGCTTTAGACTATCTGCCGTTTGTAATACTTTTAATACTTCATCAAAACACTTCAAATACGCTTCTAAACTTTCACAATCTTCTTGCACCGTAAGACAATCTTCGTTTAAATGTATGCGTTGTTCTTGTGCCAATTGTCGAATTAAATGTTTGCTGACTGAACCATCTAAATGACAATGTAATTCTATTTTAGGAATATCCTTTATACTTTGATCCATTTTGGTCAACGCCCCTACCTTTTTATTGTATTCATTACGTTTAAAACGCCAATAAGATAAATTCGATTCACTTAATATAACACTTTAATTTTCACTTTACTATAAAATATGTAAGTATCATTGATACTGTTTGCTTATCTACAAAACACTATATAATAACGATTTTCAAATAGAAATACGCTTATTTAAATATAAAAACAGGGTGAAATCAAACTTGTCATTTGATTTCGTAGCCCTGTTTATCAATGCATATATAATTTATAATTGATGATAATGGCCTAGTATTATGAGTGATACGCCTATACCAATAAAACATATTACCATAATTGTGACCGTCACTTTCAATTCTACAAAAAAATGTTTTCTATTTTGACCTAAACGCACAAGCAACAATCCGCACGATACTACTAAAATAAATATAATAAATAATATTATGGCAATGATATTTAATATCTCCATCCGATTGCCCCTTCAATTTTTTATTATTAAACTTAAATGTCCTCGATATATTTATGTTTTTGTAAATAATCCATAATTTTGGATACTGATGCTTCCACAGAAAGTGTTTCTGTATCTAGTGTGATCTCTGGTTGTGTAGGGGCTTCATATGGCGCATTTACGCCAGTAAATTCTGCGATTTCACCACTTCTTACTTTTTTATATAAACCTTTCGGATCTCTATTTTCACATTCTGATAGACTACATTGTGTATAAACTTCTATAAAATCATCTGTATCTAATAAATGGCGTACTGCTTCTCTATCTGATTTATAAGGAGAGATGAAAGCCGTGACTGTTATCAAACCTGCATCTACCATCAATTTACTAACTTCACCTATACGTCTTATATTTTCTTTACGATCTTCAGGTGAAAACCCTAGATTTCGATTCAATCCATGTCTAACATTATCTCCATCTAAACGATATGTATGGATTTGGTGATTAAACAATGCTTTTTCAAGTTCTACAGATATCGTTGATTTTCCTGAGCCAGAAAGTCCTGTAAACCAAATAACTGCACTCTTATGTTGATTACGCTGTAATCTTTCATCCTTAGTAACCTCTGAAGCATGCCATGTTATATTTTTAGATTCTCCCATTACTACATCTACACTCCTTTATTTCTGTTCTTTCAATCCATTTATAAGGACTTGAGCTACTTCTGGTCTCGAAAATTCTTTCGGTAGCGATTCTCCTTTTTTCAATTTTTCACGAACTTTGGTACCACTTAAATGTAAATGTTCCGAAGCATCATGTGGACACGTTTTTGCTGTAGCCATATTTTCACACGTTTTACAATAAAAGGCGTGTTCGAATTTTAATATTTGTATGCCCAATTCTGCTTCGTATTTAGAAATCAGTTCTTGCGCTTCATAGGTGCCGTAATAATCGCCTACGCCTGCATGATCACGTCCAACAATAAAATGTGTACATCCATAGTTTTTACGTACTGTAGCATGTAATATTGCTTCTCTAGGTCCTGCATATCTCATTGCAGCAGGATAAATAACTAAACGCGTTTTATTTTCCGGGTAATAATTTTCTAATATAACTTTGTAACTTTCCATACGCACTGATGCTGGAATGTCGTCAGATTTTGTTTCACCTACTAAAGGATTCAACAACAAGCCATCCACTGCTTCTAGGGCTGCTTTTTGAATATATTCATGTGCGCGATGCACTGGATTTCTAGTTTGAAAACCTACCACAGTTTGCCATCCTAAGTCTGTAAAGAGTTGTCTTGTTTCTTTAGGGTCTAAATGATAATCTACAAATTCGTCGTGTTTAGGTCTGTTTAATAAATAAATTGGACCTGCGAGATACACATCTCCTTTTTCATAGACCTTTTTGACACCAGGATGATCAACATCCGTAGTTCCGTATACAAGTTGCGCTTCTTTTTGTTTGTCATACGTATACTTTTCTTCTAAGTCAATCACACCATATAAAACACCATCTTCACCATACAAAGCAACGCGAGAACCAACATTTAAATTTTGAGATTGCTCTGTTGTCACAGGTAATGTGATTGGGATACTCCAAACCAAGCCATTTTCTAAATGTACGTCTTCTACAACTTTAGAATAATCAGCTTCATTCCTAAATCCCTTCAGTGGACTAAAGCCGCCGATCGCAATTAATTCGAAATCCGATAAACTCCAAGGATTTAATGTGATAGATGCAAGCGTTTCAGCTTCTTTAAGCAATTGTTCTCGCGCTGCACCGTGGACCTCTCTATTGATAAGTGAACCACCATGAGGTTGGATGGTAGATTGTTCTTTTTCGTTTATTAATGACATGTCGTCACACTCCTTAATGAATTAATCTAATTTATTTACATTGGTTTCATCTTTAAAAGTAGCAAACGGTAATTTATTATTTTGGTATAAAGCATACAGAATTAATCCGAACCAAATCACAATTAATGCAATTTTTATTGCGATTGATAAAGCATGATTGATTTCAACAACACTAATCAGTGAATTTGTATTTGTAAAAATAATCAATCCACTCACACAAACAGCTAAAATATTCATCGGTAATAGTCTAACTAACCATGCTGCAAATGGTGCTGCAATCATGCCACCGACACTTAATGACACGACAAGCCACCAATTAATTTGACTCCAGCCAAGAAAAATAATAAAGCTTAGAGACGCTGACACCGTTACGAAAAACTCACTTGCGGATACCGTACCAATCGCATATCTAGGTTCTAATTTCTTTTGCGCAAGTATTAATGGCGTATTGACTGGTCCCCAGCCCCCACCACCAATTGAATCTAAAAATCCTGCCACTGCACCTTGTGGTATCAATACAAGCCGAGATGTCTTTTCATTCGCTTTCGATAATGGTTTTTCTTTGGTAAATAAAAATTGATATAAAATATAGAGTCCCATTGATAACAAGAAAATAGCAATAAATGGTTTAATAAAATCACTGTGTATATGGCTCAATATAGCAGCACCAATAAATGCTGTTATCGCTCCAGGAATCGCTAATTTGATCATCGTAGGTTTATGTACGTTTTCAAACTTCCAGTGCGACGTTCCTGACGCAGCTGTAGTAGCAATTTCTGAAAAATGAATTGTAGCTGATACGATTGCTGGCGCCACACCAAATGTCAATAATATCGAAGAAGACGATGCGCCAAACCCCATACCTAATGAACCATCAATTAACTGAGCGAGAAAACCAGCCAATGCAAAAACAAATAATTTATACATATGATGTCCCCTTTCTTTTCAATTTATTCCAGCGTTGATAACCACTTTCTAACTTCATTTTGCTTACTTATATCCAAATATTTTTCATTTAAGATTTGCTTCAAAAATCGTTCTTTTTCCTCAGGTGAAAGTGAGCTACGTTTAACTTGTTGCCTGCATTCATATAGAAAATCAACATAATCACCATATGCACTATTAAAATGTTGTTGTAACTCAGCTAAAATTTGGCTTGTCAGTTTAGGACTGGCACCTTGAGTTGAAACACTGATCATTAACTTTCCACGTCGTAATATACTTGGAATGAATACATCACCAGCTAATGCTTGACCTGCCATATTAATTAATGCCTTGTCTGGCTTAGCTTGTAATATAGATTGATTTACGGCTTTATCGTTTGTCGCAGCAATAATTAAATCCGCGTCTTGCACATCACTGCTTTCAAATGTTTTATTCCGCCATTGAATGACTTGTTTATCAACGAGATGTTCTAAGCTATTTGTTAGCGTGGGGCTAATAATTTGAATTTGTTTTGTATATGTTTTTAAAACATTAATACGTCTTTCAGCTATTTTTCCGCCACCTATAACAACGACTTGTTTTTGTGAAATATCAACCACTAAAGGGATGTAAGACATGATGTCACTCCTCAGATAAGTACTTTCCACTTTGATAAAAATGACTAAACTGTATCAAACGTCTCTTCAACACGTTCTTTTAATGCAATTTGTAATTGCTCATGATGGCTTAGATGCGCTGCTAAAATAATGTCACTTTTTAATTGGTATGCATGCACAACATCAGCAATATGTTGGTCTAAAATACCTGTAAACCAGATATACGGTAAAATAAATATTTGCGAATGACCTGCGTTTACTAAACGGTCCAATGCATCTTCAAATAACGGTTCACAAGCTGCCAAATAACACACTTCTATGCTTTGAGAGGGAAACATTTCTGATAATTGTGACTTTATTATCGAAAAATCTTGCTTCGTTTGTGGATTATAACTACCCCTTCCAATAACTAATAATTTAGCGTCAGCATTAGGTGTGATTTTACACTCTTCCAAACGTTGCTTGAGAATTTCAGTTAATCGTTTTTGTACACCCAAAGGCTTGCCGTAATTGATCTTTATGTTGGGAAATTGAGTTTTAATATGTTCAATTTCTACAGGTATATCTTTGTAGTAATGACCTGCGCTGAGCAGTAATACAGGGATCACGGAAATTTCAGTTGCACCTTGATGCACTAATTTCCTAAAACCTTCAAATATATCTGGTTCTGCAAGTTCTAAAAAGCATGTTTCTTGTAAAGGAATATTAACTTTTGCTTGAACACGCTCAATCAATGACGTTGCTTCTTCAACTGCTTCTGCTACACGGCTACCATGACTAACATATAAGACACCTTGCATATAATTATCCCTCCAGCCACTATTATGTGAGTTGTGTTAATAATTCATTTTTATATGTTTCTTCAAACCAACTAATGCGATTACGCAATTTCACGACCTCACCCACAATAATCATCGCTGGGTTTTCAATATCTTTTGCACCGTGGACAATGGTGTCTAATGTGCCAACAACGGTTTTTTGTAATTTAGAAGTACCCATATGTACAAGTGCTACTGGCGTATTTTTATTACGTCCATTTTTAGTTAGCAACTCAACAATTTCAGGCAGCTTTTTAACGCCCATATAGATACATAACGTTTCCGGCCCTAACGCTAGATGTCTCCAATATTCATCCTTGTCAATAACACCCGTAACAAATGCAACAGAAGAGCTGTAATCTCGATGTGTTACAGGGATCCCTGCGTATGCAGGTGCTGCAATACCTGCAGTTATACCTGGTACGATTTCAAATGAAATATTATTGGCGGCTAATACTTCTGCTTCCTCGCCACCTCTGCCGTAAACGAAAGGATCTCCACCTTTCAAACGTGTAATCGTGTGACCTTCTTGAGCCAAATCAACGAGTAGTTGGTTGGTATCTACTTGCGAAACAGATTTATGGTTAGGATTTTTACCACAATATATTAACTGAGCAGTTATAGATGCGTACTCCAATAACTCAGGGTTAACTAGACGGTCATATAAAATAATGTCAGCCGCTTCAATCGATTTTTTACCTTTAACTGTAATTAAATCAGGATCACCAGGTCCTGCACCTACTAAAAAAACTTTTCCCATCCTAACACCACCTTTTTAATTGATTAACTATGGAATAATTGACCATCTGTGACTGCTTCTACAATTCCTTCTCTGACTACAAAATTACCAAAGCGCTCACCAGCTGTTCTTTCTTGTGCATATTGCAATAAAATAGGTCTCAAACTTTCTAATATTTCCGCTTCATCAATATTTTCTTTATATAATTTATTTAAACGATCACCAGCGAAACCGCCACCTAGGTACATATTGTACTTACCTGGTGCTTTACCAATAAATGCAATTTCAGCTAATGCCGGACGCGCACAACCGTTAGGGCATCCCGTCATTCTAATAGTTATTTCTTCTTCATTTAAGCCCGCTTCATCTAACAAGGCTTCTATTTTGGTAATTAGTGAAGGTAAATACCGTTCAGATTCTGCCATTGCTAAGCCACAAGTAGGAAAAGCGACACAAGCCATGGAATTTTTCCGCAATCCAGTATAATTTTCACCATCTGTTAAGCCATATTGTTTTATGAGTGCTTCAATTTCTGGTTTTTTCTCGGTCTCAACATTCGCAATTACTAAATTTTGGTTAGGTGAAAGTCTAAAATCTCCAGTATGCACTTCAGCAATCGCTCTTAACGCTGTTTTCAATTTATATTCTTCCGTATCTTTAACACGTCCATTTTGAATAAATAAAGTGAAATGATGTTTACCACTGCCTTCAGTCCAACCATATCGATCGCCATTATCTTCAAAGTGAAATGCACGCTTGGACTCTAATTCCCAACCTAAACGACGATTCAGTTCATCCGTGATCCATGCTACCCCTTTACGATCCACAGTATATTTAAAACGTGCATTCATTCTATCTTCACGATTTCCATAATCTCTCTGAATCGTAAGGATTTTTTCACAAACATCAATGACTTGTGATTTTGGGAAATAGCCAATCAACCGTCCAACTTGCGGGTATGTCGCAGTATTTCCATGTTTCATACCCATTCCGCCACCAACTGTGAGATTAAATCCGACCAATTCACCGTCTTCAATGATTGAAATTAACCCGATATCTTGCGAAAACACGTCGATATCATTAGAGGGCGGAACTGCAATACCAATTTTAAATTTACGTGGTAAATAAGTTTTACCGTACATTGGTTCTGGTTCTTGATCACTCGTATCTAACACTTTCTCTCCGTCTAACCAAATTTCATGATAAGCCTGTGTTTTAGGTGAAAGATGACGACTAATATCACTTGCAATTTGATTAATTTCTGCATGTACATCAGATTGATAAGGGTTAGGATTACACATCACGTTACGATTAACATCTCCACATGCTGCAAGCGTGTCTAATAAGGATTGGTTTATATCAAACATCGTTTGTTTTAAATTTCTTTTTAAAATCCCATGGAATTGAAACGCTTGTCTCGTCGTTAATTTAATCGTTTGATTTGCATATTGATTCGCGATATCATCCATCGCAATCCATTGTTCTGGAGTCGAAGCACCGCCCGGAGCACGCACTCTTATCATGAAACTGTATGCAGGTTCTAACTTCTGTCTACGGCGTTCATCGCGAAGATCTCTGTCATCTTGCATATAACTCCCATGAAACTTTAATAATTTAGTATCTTCTTCTGAAATAGCACCTGTAATTCTGTCTGCTAACCCCTCAGCAATTGTTCCACGAAGGTAGTTACTATCAGCTTTGATACGTTCCATTTCCTCAAGTTTTTGAGAAAAATTTAAATTTGACTCTGCCACGTGATCAGCTCCTTTTCTAATAAACGTCTCTTTGATATCGTTTGTCTTTTTTCATTTGTGTCAAATAAGTCTCAGCTTCTTCCTCTGACATATTACCTTCTTTAACTAAGACTTGATGAATCGCTTTATGTACATCTTTAGCCATATTTTGTTCATCACCACATACATATAAAGATGCACCATTTTTTAACCACTCATAAAAAGTTTCACTTTGTTCCACAATCTTATGTTGAACATAAACTTTTTCATCTGTATCTCTTGAAAATGCTAAGTCCAACTTACTCAGCACACCTTCTTTAAGCCAATCTTGCCATTCTGTTTGATATAAAAAGTCTGTTGTAAAATGTTGTTCTCCAAAGAACAACCATGTTTGTCCTGACAAATCTAACTCTTCACGTGCTTGTAAATAAGATCTAAAAGGTGCGACACCTGTTCCAGGACCAATCATGATGACGGGTGTAGCTTCATCAAATGGAAATTTAAAATTCGGGTTTTTCTTTAGATATACAGATATAGACGTACCAGGTTCCATGCGTTCAGCTAATTGAACTGAACAAACACCTTGACGTTCACGTTGGTGCGCTTGATATCTTACAGCGCCTACAGTGATATGAACTTCATCAGGATTTGCTTCATAACTGCTCGCTATAGAATATTCTCTAGGTGGTAATTTTCTTAAAAATTGATATAGCACTTCAGGCGCCAAGTTTTCTGGTTTAAAGTCTTGAATCAAATCAATTAAATCTCGACCATAAACATAAGATTTAACCCACGCTTGATCTAAGACGTTTTCTGCCAACGCTTCATTTCCAAACAACTCAGCGGCTTTTTGTAGTAGTGGTTTAGTTAATTTAGTGATTTCAAAATGATGTTGTAGTGCATCCTTTAATGAAAGCACATCTCCTTTGTCGTTGATTGGTATTTCTGTTTGGGCATCCCAATCTAATTTATCCAATAAGACTTCTACTAATTTTTCATCATTTTCTGGAATCACCACCAAGCAATCACCTGGCTCATAATCTTCACCATAATCTTCAAATTGTAATTCGATATGTCTAACCTCTTTATTAGAGCCTCTACCATTCAAGTTAATATTTTCTAATATTTCAGCTTCATAAGGTTGTGTTTTGGAATATCGTTTTTCATTTGTTAACTGCACTACGTTCGTTGTTGTCACCTTTTCTTCACTCAACGAGGCTTCGCTTAACTGTTCAATAATTTGATCCATCCAAGATTCAGCCATATCATCAAAATCCAAGTCACAATCTCGTCTATCAACTAAGCGGGAAGCTCCTAAATCTTCTAGACGTGCATCAAAGTCTTTACCTGTTTGACAGAAGAATTCATATGATGCGTCCCCGAGTGATAAAACTGAAAAACGTACACCTTCCAACTTAGGTGCTTTTCTACCATGTAAAAATTCGTGAAAGCTAATGGCATTATCAGGCGGATTTCCTTCACCATGAGTAGAAGAAATAATAAATAAATCTTCTACTTTTTTTAGATCTTTTGTTTTATAATCACCCATTGCACTCAATTTCACATTGAAATTGAGCTCGACAAGACGATCCGCTAACTTTTCAGCCAATCCTTGTGCATTACCAGTTTCTGAACCATACAATACAGTGATATGTCTCTCACTCTCACTATTTGAAGTGGTTTCTTTATTTAGTACAAACTGAGCTATTTCCGATGGTGTTTCTTGTTTTGTAGTAACACTTTGTAAATTTGCAGTTAAATAACCGCTCAACCAAACTTGCTGTTCAATCGTAAGATTTTGAATAATTTGGTTTAATTGTGTGGCTTGATTTTCATCAAATGGACTATTTATTACGGATAAGTTCACAACCATTTCACCTCATTTTAATTTTTTATTTAACAATCATCTTGTTTAAATTTACTCAATAATTGGCGCGATACTTTTTCAAGAATTTTAACCATTATCTAAGATTATTTTGTGCAATCATCGGATATATATCTATCCGATGGGAATACTAGGATTTAATACCAAAAAAAATTATTCTTATAAAGATGTATGGTCTGTGGTATGAAGGCCGCATTCTGTTTTGTTTGAATTGGTCCATCTTCCTGCTCTTGAATCTCCTGATCCTTCAACAGCTGTCGTACATGGTATACATCCTATACTTGGATAGTTAAAATCGTGTAATTCATTATAATGTAATTCATATTTTTTAATATATTGCCATACATCATCCCATGTCCAATGTATCAATGGACAAATTTTAACTGATTGGAAGCGTTCGTCTTTATTTATAAACTGTGTATTTTGACGACTTGGCGATTGCGCTCTACGTAAACCAGAAATCCAAGCAGTAGCACCAGACAAAGCATCTTCCAATGGTTTGATTTTTCTAATATAACAACATTGGTTGGGATTGTTTTTCCAAAGTGCGGGATTATATTGTGTTGCTTGCTCTTCCAAAGTTAATTCCGGTTTTTTAAGTTTAATACGTAGTTCTGGGTAGCGTTTTTGAACACGCTCAATTAAATCATATGTTTCTTGAAAGTGAAGACCTGTATCTAAAAATACAATTTGCGCATCCTTCTTAACACTATAAATCAAATCAATTAAAATCATGCCCTCCGCGCCAAAACTACAAGCATAAACAAGCGAGTCACCATAGGTTTGATAAGCCCATGCGACGATTTCGCGTGCGCCTTTTGTTTCATCATCAATATCTATTGACTCAAAGAGATTTGCATTAAAATGTTCATATGTAACTTTTGGTTCAAACATTAATCTATTCGCCCCCCTCATAACGTTCATGAATACATTATAATTAGATTTATTATAAATTTAGAATCATTTGAAAATAATTATGATTTACACTTTACTCATTGTAAATTTTTATGTCAAGTGTATATTTGAACGCGCGAATTAGTTATATTTTTTATTAAATGTGTATAGAAAGTGCATTGTTATAGCATTTTAGAGACTTTTAATTTCTAAGTTAATTTATTTTTATAACAACCTTGTTATATTGAATTTTCGCCTTTTCTACCACCTTTTCACATTTTTCTGAATTTTTTTATGTTTTTCATTTTTAGCTGTATTTAAAAACCATCTTTTGTAAAAAAGTGGTTCAAAACGTAGACAAATCCTTTGCATTAATTTGCGAAGGGTTTGTCTCATTGATTTGAGAAAAATAGTTTCTGAATTAGTAATATTTTTAGTATGCTATTGGCAGTAATCTCGGACGACTCCTGCAGGGATAGCACTAGCCGAAGACAACTAGCTAAGGCAGTGCTCGAGGAAAGCGTGCACAAAAAAACTGTCAACAAAATCAGAGACTTTGTTGACAGTCTGAGCCAGCTTTTATAAAAAGGTGGCTTTCTCATTTCAATTTTTAGAAATTCAAATCATTGATTAATTAAAATATAATAATATGCAATGTTAAAGTGGCTGATTGTGCTTCGTTTCAGTAAATTAAACGAAAGCGTTAAGTAAATCAATCCTATTTTATTAATGCATATATTTTATAAAGTAAAGGTCTTATTGGTTTAATAAAATCTCCAATATACTCTTCTATATGCGCGTTGAAGCCTGCTTTGAATTTTTGTACACCAGCATCTTCAGCATTTTCACTGAAATCTCCTGTTATACCGTAAAAATTATAGCGATGGATATTGTGCGCTTTCGCAAACTTGATCATTTCCCATTGCAACCTGTAGGCACCCATATATGTATTGTATTTAGGGTTGGAGCCACTTGAAAGATAATAAACTTCATGATTGTTGTAAATATAAAGCGCAGCTGCTAAATCCAATATGGTTCCATCTGTTTTGATTAATGCTTTTGTTTCAGTTATTTTTCTTTGTTGTGCTTTTATTTGTTGCAATCCTTGATTATACTTATTTTTACTTTTTTTCGAGTTAGGATTGTTTTCTAAACTTTCTTTGGTATTTTCTAAGTCCTTATTTAACTTTTCTAATTGCTTATTTTGCTTTACTAATAATTCTGACAAATCGATATATGCTAATTTTAACATGCTATTATCATGATAAATATTTTGCATTGTTTCAAAATAATGCTGATCTCTAAATTTAAAACCGTGTTTTTCTTCAGCCATTTTAAATAATTTAAAAAATCTACTAGTCTCCTCAATTGGGAGTGTACATATTTGTACATCCATCTCGTATGTTTTCTTAATATTTCTACGTGTTTGATAATCCATTTCTTTAAGTAGAGCGTCTTCATTTTTGTTCTTCAAATCCAGAACAGATAACCAACGAATTTGACTTATTTGAGAATATCCTACTGTATACCCTTGATGTTTATAACCGATATCTTCCATAGTCTTAATAAGTGGTTTATTGTTATAACTTTCTAATATTTCACCTTGAGCATTTCTTATATTTTCTAACGTGTATGGATCTGTTAAAACATATAAACCACGTTGCTTTTTTAAATACTTCGTTAAATTTTTGTAGAAAAATCTTACTAACTGATAATCCGAAAAGTCCAAAACAGGTCCTCGATGCGTATAAAAATATTTAAAAAATTTAAAGGAACGTGCTTCAGTTAAAAGGCATGCTGCTATAACATTATCTTCGTTATCTTTAACACCTACAATATGCACATCATTTTTATGTTGGTTTCTATAATGAAAATGGTTGGCACTTTGTGTGTAATGTGAGGCATAATTATGAGTGAAACTTTCAAATTCATCAACTTTCAAGTGAGTGAAATACATTGTAAACCTACTTTCTCTTAATTTATAATGCATTGGACAATATTTATATATCATAAAAAAAACCAAGCACTAAGAAGGCTTGGCTAAATAATTTCAACGGAGGGAGAAGGATTCGAACCAACGCAAGCAAGATGCTTCTAATTAATATTAACTATTAATTTCCCTTAAGCCAGACTTGGGTATCCCTCCAAAATTTTAATTCTTCTATTATATTGTACTATTCCTTTATAAAAATTAAAAGAGTTGCCCAAAATATATTAGGAACTTTTTTTCATTGCAAGTTCATATCTATAAAGCACCATCTTTTAAAAATAACAAAAATGGAACAAGTAACTGTTCTTACGTTACTTGTTCCTTCTTTAATATCATACCTTATCATTTTCAATAAGTGCTATTAGTTTTTCTAAAAAATGAATTTTATTATTTGTTTTAGTGGTAAAATGATCCGACATAAAATTTAAAAGTGCTTCATTTTCAGGAGTTACTTGAATTTTGTGCTTTATCTCTTGTGCTTCTATTAACATTTGTTTATTATCTTGAATCTTGCTTTCCAAGATATTGATTACTTTTTGATTATCTACAAATTTAAGGTAAGCAACACCAACATACATTTCACTAATTTCCTTAGTGTTCTCGAATAACTTATATATCAATTTAGGCAAAGTTTGTTTACCTTTTTCAGTAATTTGAAATACTTGCTTATCTGGACGATTTTCTTCTTTAATTGTCTCCACTATTTCTACAAGGCCTTTTTTGGATAATGCTTCAAAATTATAATAAAGTTTACTTTCTGTTAGTCCGCTCATTTTATCAAAAGGTATTGGTTCTGATAGCTGCTTTTTTAATAAATAAGGATAACTGTTTTTTTCCATTAGTTTCCCTAATATAAATATTTGGATAGACATTATTAAAGTCTCCTTTTCTCATAATATCCTTATTTTAACAGAATCAAAGAAGGTATTAATAGTTTGCAAGTGTTTCGTTAGTATTTTTATAATGCTCAAAAACAACATCGGGTTCTTTTTTATAAACAAAAGTTACGATAACAATATTAACGAACATGGCAACGACACCTACAGCTACCATAGATAAAATATATGGTGTTTGTGACACACTTCCAAAAATGTTTGCAAAATGACCCTGAACTGAATAATACATCGGTGAAATATGACTCATCCAGTTATAAACTGTAGGCATCATATCACGACTCATTGTTGCTCCATTTGCAATTGTTTGTATGAGTAAAATAGGAATATTTAAAATCATACCTGCCTGTCCTATTAAGAATACGACAATTGCAGTAAAGTTAAAGGAAACCCAGTAATTCAAGACTAATTGACCAAAAATACTTAAGAATTTATCTGCTTCTAAATCATTTACTAGATAAGCAATACCTAACGAAATTACAGAAGAAGCTAGTCCAATGATTAAAGCTGTTAGTTGAACATAGATGAACAATTTAGTTTTACTCGCTTTGTTTCTGTTTTCTTTAAATGCACTAACTAATTGCATCGCTCCAATCATTGCTCCTACATATCCAGCTAAAGTTAAAAACATAGGTAACATTTTAAAATTCATGCTTGATGGCATTTTATTCATATGAGTAATGTCACCAGAATATGAAGTATTTATTTGCTTGATTAAGCCGTCCATTTGTTCATCAGGTATTTTTACTTGTTGTAAAACTCCTTCAGTAGTTTGATTAGAAAATTGTTTACTAAGCTGACTATTAATTTCACTTCCGATTGAATCCATAGATTGACTAATCATCGTTGGGGAAGCGTCATTCACTTTAAAATCTAGGCCTGGCGTACCTTTTTCAGATTTTAAATTACTTGAAAAATCTTGAGGTATATGAATAACAAGATTTAATTCATTATGTTCCAACTGATTATTTGCTTTCGAATTAGAAATATCTTTTTTAATATGATCAAACGGTAAACTCTTGTTCAATTGTTTTGATATTTGGTTACCGTAATCCCCTTTATCATCGTTAACAATCGCAATCGGTAATTTATCAATATTACCTGGCATCGCTTTGTAACCAGGTAAAAAGATGGCCAACATCACTAATCCATAAAAAATCCCCATGAATATTGCGCCAACTGCCCCTTTTGTTTTTAAAAAAGCACTAAATTTCATCTTAATTATCCTCTCTAATACACAAATATAGTTTTATAAAAGTACTTTTAACAAAGTACTTTGTTTATACTACACTTTTGGATTTAATAGGTCAATTATATAAACCTGAAATTTCCATTATTTTTTACGAAACATTATAAGACAACTTAATGACTATTTTTATGTGTATAGAGGGGATAAAGTGCTTTTTATACATACATTTTATGTTCATATTGTTTTATTAATTGCAAAGTATATTTAACTGACACTATGTCTTTATATTTTTGATTTATTTAAAAATATTACGCAGTGTAAAAAAACCCTCGACTAAGCTATTAGTCGAGGGTTTTAATTAATAAGAATGAAAGGTCTTCAGATAAATAAAATACTATGTCTATTTTATACTATTTTTTGAATCTATATAAAATGTGTAAACCGAGTTAAATTACACTGAAAAACTCAATCTTGGTATAAATGTTTCAAAATGAATATGCTCCATTGGTACTTCTAATTTTTGTAATTCTTGAATCATAGCTTTTAAGAATGAATTACCACCACATACATAAACTTCTGTTTCACCATCAAGATATTGTTTTAATTGTTCAGCGTCTATAAATCCGTCTTGATCACGGAAATGTTTATCAAATTGTGCTACTGAAGATTGTGCTGTGATTGCTTCTAAATTTTCTTCAAATGCTACATTTTGAGCATCAGATGTGGACTGAAGGAATGTTGAAGTTAAACCAGCATCAACCGCTTCTTTATACATTGAAACAAGAGGTGTAACACCTACGCCAGAGCCTAAGAATAATTGTTTATTATCTTTGTTTGCCAATCCGAATCCACCTACTGGTGCAGATAGCAATAGCGTGTCTCCAACGTTCACTTCATCGTGTAGCACTGTAGATACTTCACCTTCATGTTCTTCTGTAACGTCTCTTCGTACACCGAATGTTAAGAAATCTTTGTCACCATCTACAATAGAGTAATGTCTTTTAGCTCTGTATGGCAACTTCTCACTAGATATATCTACTGTAATATATTGTCCAGGTACAAATTGACTTAAATCAATGTCGTCTGAAGTTACTGTGAATGATTTAATTATTTCAGTTTCATTAGTGATATTTGTTACAGTAAATGGTTTAAAACCATCCCAAGCCATTTTACTGTATACTTCTTTTTCTAAGCCGATAAATGCATCAGCGATTTCTCCATATGCTTTAATCCAAGTTTGGATAATAGGATCTTCTTCTTTTAAACCAGTCACTTGTTGAATTGCCCAAATTAAATTTTCACCAACAATTGGATAATGCTCAGCTTTTACTTGTAAAGCACAATGTTTGTACACCACAGGCATTATTGCGGGAACAATTGGTGATAAGTCTTCGATATTTTCTGCTGCCGCTAAAACTGCCATTGCCAATGCAGAAGATTGTAATCCTCTTTTTTGGTTAGTTTGATTAAATATATTTTTCAATTCAGGATGTTGTTCAAATAATCTTTTATAGAATGTTGATGTTATTGTCTGTCCTTTATCTTTTAATAATGGCACCGTTTCTCTTATAGTTTGTATTTCTTCTTGATTTAACATAAAACCCCTCCTAGTTATTCCTTCACCTCCATTATTGTACGCCATTCGTTTACTTACAAGAGAATGTGTTTTATTTCACATAATTTTCACATTCAATATTCATTAATTTGTAACTATTTTATGATTAACAATTTTTTAAAAAACAACATATAGGAAATTATCGCTTACTTTCATCTGTAATATAATTTAAAATGAAATATATTTTTTGGAAATTAGTTTTAAGAAAAAATTAAAAAACCACATGCACCTGCTGTTAAATGGCTTGGCTTGCGGTTTTAACTTTTTTATTTACGATGATTAATATGTTTTAAAAATGCTTTACACTTATTAATTAACAGATAAAAATTCTGTTTTAATTATATTTCTCATTCAATTGGTGTATCAACCTTCTGAACTCAGTTTCGGATTTAAATTCAAAAGTGATATAACCTTTTTTATTTTTGTTAGAAATCGTCACGGCTGAACCATATTGTTCTTTTAATTGTCGCTCTTGCTGTTGAATAAACTTTGGTTTTTTAGTTGCTTGTTGTTTATCTGTAATCTTTTGTTTATCTTCATTGTTTTCATTTACATACTGTTCTAATGTGCGTACACTCCAAGACTCCTGAAAGGCTTGCTCAGCTATGCTTTTCATCTTTCTTTTATCTTTTATCCCTAATAACGTACGTCCATGTGCACCCGATAATTTATTATCTTTAACCATTTGAGTAATTTCCTTAGGCAATTGTAGTAAACGCAACATGTTGGCAATATAAGGTCTAGATTTACTTAATCGCTGTGCAACTTCTTGCTGAGTCAGCTCTAAATCATCAATTAGTTTACGATAACTTTCTGCTTCCTCAATCGCATTTAAATCTTCGCGCTGCAAATTTTCAATCACAGCGAGTTCCATCATGTCTTCATCAGATAGCACTTTAACAATAGCTGGTATTGTCGTTTCCCCTACTAGCTTTGAAGCTCGATAACGTCGCTCTCCAACTACAATGTTATAACCAGATATTGTTTTTCGTAACACGATAGGCTGTAAAATACCATGAAGTTTTATCGACTCAGCTAAATCTTCTAAACGTTCTTGATCAAATGTTTTTCTGGGTTGATAAGGATTAGGTTTAATGCTGTTAATTGCAATTTCTTTTACGTGCGCATTGTGATCTACTTTGAGTCGTTCATCTATAGAATCATTCATTTTTTACACCTACTTTTTTAAATAAAATATTTTTTAGTTAAACATAGTATATCATCACAGTAACAATGAAAAATATTATTTTTAATTATCGGTTAAATCAAAATTTTCAGATAAGTTGTTGACAAAAGCTATTTTAATGTGTAATCTAAGTGATAACAAATTCGAAATAGCAACACACAGTAATAAGGAAAGTAGAACTTACACTGCTGACACAGAGAGTCTTCACCTGCTGAAAGAAGACACAGAAAGAAAGTTTGAAAATGGCCTTTGAGTGTTGATGCCAATATGAGGTATCAACGGGATCGCCCGTTATAGCGATACAGTATTAACATTTTGTTTAATGGCGTACTGGATTATTCCAAGCGTTGTATATGTCGTTAATACTCATTTCACTTTCAGTGACAGTGAGTTTTTTATTTGAACATATTACGGTAGCGCAAGTTCAGTACAAGTAATTAATGCAATTTGGCGTACTGGACAAGGTTACTTTAGTGATAAAGTAATAAACAAAGGTGGTACCGCGAGCTAAGCTTTCGTCCTTTACATCCGATTGAATCGGGTTTAAAGGACGGAAGCTTTTTTTATTTTTTAAAGGAGGTTATCTGTATTATGAAAAATACTGAGTTATCACAAATTGCACTAACACAAGATGCAACCGGAGCGATTGCAAATCCAATCTATTTATCAACAGCATATCAGCATCCTCATTTAGGAACATCAACTGGTTTTGATTATACAAGAACTAAAAACCCTACCCGTTCAGCTTTTGAAGAATCATTTGCTAAGTTAGAACGTGGTACTGCTTCATTTGCAACTGCAAGTGGCATGGCAGCCATACAATTAATATGTAATTTATTTAAAGCTGGTGATGAAATACTCGTTTCATTCGACCTTTATGGTGGCACATTTAGACTATTTGATTTTTATGAGCAACAATACGGTATACATTTCAAATATGTAGATTTCTTAAACTATGAAACAGTCAAAGAAAGCATTACAGAAAATACCAAAGCACTATTTATAGAAACGATTTCAAACCCACAAATGCAAGAAGTAGATGTTGATCCATATTATATTTTAAGTAAAAAACATCACTTATTAACAATTATAGACAACACTTTTTTAACACCTTATCTCTCAACACCACTTGAAGATGGTGCAGATATTGTACTACATTCTGCTACAAAATACATAGGTGGTCATAATGATGTACTTGCTGGTGTAGTGACAGTTAAAGATGCAAATTTAGCTGAAAAATTAGGTGAATTTCATAATATGATTGGTGCGACTTTATCACCTTTTGACAGCTACTTACTGCAACGTGGTTTAAAGACATTGCATTTAAGAATGGATCGTTCAGAATATAATGCTCAATTATTAGCCAAACGATGTTATAACTTAAAAGGCATTGACCAAGTCTTATATTGTGGTCGAACAGGAATGATGAGTCTACGTTTAAATAAAAATTATAAAGCCGATAAATTTTTAGAAAACTTAAAAGTATGTATTTTTGCAGAAAGTTTGGGCGGAACAGAAACATTTATAACATTTCCATATACACAAACACACGTTGATATGCCAGATGAAGAAAAAGAAAAACGCGGCATTGATGAACATTTACTAAGATTATCCATCGGTGTGGAAGATTACGAAGATATTGAACAAGACATTATACAAGCATTAGAAAAATCTAAAGAAAGCGTGATTATATGAGTTTATCAAAAGAAACAGAAGTGATATTTGACGCACAAAGAGGTGTTGATTACGATTCAGCTAACCCACCATTATATGCTTCTTCAACATTTCATCAAAAAGTTTTAGGTGGCGACGCTAAATATGATTATGCGCGAAGTGGCAACCCCAATCGTGCTTTGTTAGAAGAAAAATTAGCAGCACTTGAAGGCGGCGATTACGCATTTGCTTACGCATCAGGTATTGCAGCTATTTCAGCTGTACTACTTACATTAAATGCAGGTGATCATGTCATTCTACCCGATGATGTCTATGGTGGTACTTTCAGATTAACAGAACAAATCTTAACACGTTTTAATATTCAATTTACGACGGTAGACACAACACGATTACAAGAAATCGAGGAAGCGATTCAATCAAATACAAAACTAGTTTATATTGAAACGCCATCTAATCCATTATTTAAAATCACTGATATTAAAGGCGTCTCTCGTATCACACAGCAACACAAACTATTACTCGCTGTTGATAATACATTTATGACGCCACTTGGTCAGTCACCTTTAGCTTTAGGTGCAGATATCGTCGTACATAGCGCTACAAAATTCTTGGGTGGCCATAGTGACATTATTGCTGGCGCTGCTATCACAAACAATAAAGCAGTAGCAGATGCACTTTATCTATTACAAAATGGTACTGGAACTGCACTATCTGCACATGATTGCTGGACATTAGCACAACATTTAAAAACATTGTCTGTACGTTTCAATCAATCTGTGGAAAATGCACAGCAAGTTTATGATTTCTTAGCGCAGCGCGAAGAAATTGCAGAAGTTTATTACCCGGGAAATGACAAGTTACACTTGTCTCAAGCAAAACATGGTGGTGCTGTTTTAGGTTTAAGACTTAAAGATGAATCGAAAGCACAAGCCTTTGTAGATGCACTCACACTGCCACTTGTTTCTGTAAGTTTGGGTGGTGTAGAGACTATTTTATCTCATCCTGCTACTATGTCTCATGCTGCTGTACCAAAAGAAGTTCGTGAAGCACGCAATATCACGTTTGGATTATTCAGATTAAGTGTGGGCTTAGAAAATGCTGACGAATTAATTGCTGATTTAAACTACGCACTGAAGGAGGCTTTCAATGAGTCAACTCATCAACAAACTGAAACAGAACATTTTAGTCGCTGATGGTGCAATGGGAACCATTCTATATTCTGATGGTCTAGATACTTGTCCAGAAGCATATAATTTAACCCATCCTGACAAAATAGAACGGATACACCGCTCCTACATTGAATCTGGTGCTGATATTATTCAGACCAATACTTATGGTGCCAACTTTGAAAAATTAAAAGTATTTGGTTTAGAACACAAAGTTAAAGAAATACACAAAGCCGCAGTACAAATTGCCAAAAAAGCAGCTAATGATGAAACATTTATATTAGGTACTGTTGGTGGGTTTAGAGGTGTGAAACAGGAAGATTTAGGTTTAGAAGCCATTCAATATCATACAGAAATCCAAGTGGATACTTTGATTGAAGAAGGTGTCGATGGTTTACTTTTCGAAACCTATTATGATTTAGAAGAACTTACTAATATTATTCAAGCTACAAAACGGAAACATCGTATTCCTATCATTGCTCAATTAACTGCTTTAAACACAAATTATTTAAGAGATGGTACGGAAATTAATACAGCTTTACAACGCGTTGTTGATAGTGGTGCTGATATCGTTGGACTCAATTGTCACCATGGTCCTCATCACATGCAGCAATCTTTTTCACATATTGAATTACCTGACAATGCGTATCTATCTTGCTATCCCAATGCAAGTTTATTAGATATTGAAAATAGTCGATTTAAATATAGTGACAATGCCGAATACTTTGGTAAAGTGGCGGAACAATTGATTCAAGAAGGCGTTAGGATTATCGGAGGATGTTGCGGGACTACACCAGAACATATTCAATACATTAAGTCCTCAGTAGCCAATCTCAAACCGGTATCCAGTAAAAATGTAATCCCTATAAAAAAATACAATAGCCCTTCACATGCCAATACACAGCAACAAAATTTAACAACTAAAGTTAAAGCACGACCTACAATTATAGTAGAATTAGACACGCCAAAGCACTTAGATACAGAAACATTTTTCAGAAATATCAAAAAACTTGACGATGCTCAAATTGATGCGGTGACCTTAGCAGATAACTCCTTAGCAACTGTGCGTATCAGTAATGTTGCAGCAGCGAGTATTATCAAACAACAATATGATATTGAACCGCTCGTTCACATCACTTGCCGCGACCGTAATCTCATTGGATTGCAATCACATTTATTAGGCTTATCCTTACTAAATGTGAATGAAATATTAGCCATCACAGGAGATCCATCAAAAATTGGTCACTTGCCAGGAGCAACGAATGTTTATGATGTGAATTCCAAAGGTTTAACAGAAATTGCATTACGCTTTAACGAAGGTATTAACACTGATGGTGATGCGCTGAAGAAGAAAACCAATTTCAACATCGCAGGTGCTTTTGATCCGAATGTTCGTAAACTCGAAGGTTCAGTCAAACGTGCTGAGAAAAAAATAGAAAGTGGCACGCATTACTTTATAACACAGCCAGTTTATAGCACCGAAAAAATCGAAGAAATATATGAAGCAACCAAACATTTAGACGTACCATTCTTTATTGGCATTATGCCAGTCACTAGCTATAATAATGCACTATTTTTACACAACGAAGTGCCTGGTATTAAACTGTCCGAAGACATTTTAGAACAATTTGAAGCTGTTAAAGATGATAAAGAAAAAACGAAAGCATTAAGCCTTAAACTTTCTAAGGAACTTATAGATACCGTTCATAAATATTTTAACGGTTTATATTTAATTACACCGTTCCAGAAAGTAGATTACACTTTAGCACTTGCATCATATTCACAATCAATTACTTCAAGTAAACAGGAGGCAATATTATGACAATTCAAACATCAAATTTAGGTTTCCCAAGATTAGGTAGAAAAAGAGAGTGGAAAAAAGCAATAGAAAGTTACTGGGCTAATAAAATAGATGCCCCTACATTAAATCAACAATTAACAGACTTGCATAAAGAGAATTTATTGCTACAAAAGAACTATAATTTAACAAGTGTCCCTGTCGGAGATTTCTCTCTTTATGATCATATTCTTGATACATCATTATTATTCAATTTTATTCCAGAACGTTTCCAAGGCAGAGCATTAGACAATGATTTATTATTCGACATTGCTAGAGGTAACAAAGAGCATGTTGCAAGTGCATTGATCAAATGGTTCAACACAAATTATCATTATATTGTACCTGAATGGGACAACGTAGAGCCAAAATTGAATGACAATGTATTATTAGAGCGTTTCAAATATGCACAATCTATTAACGTGAATGCACACCCAGTAATCGTGGGCCCAATAACATTCGTAAAACTCTCTAAGGGAGGTTCACAATCATTTGAAGAAAAAGTAAATACATTATTGCCTTTATATAAAGAAGTTTTACAGTCTTTAGTAGATGCAGGCGCGGAATACATTCAAATCGATGAACCTGTACTTGTGGAAGATGATAGTGCGTCATTTGAAGATATTACACGTACTGCTTATAACTATTTTGAGGAAGCAGGCTTAAGTAATCAACTTGTGATTCAAACTTATTTTGAACGTGTAAACTTAAAATTCCTAAACAGCTTACCTGTAAAAGGATTAGGTTTAGATTTTGTACATGATAATGGCTATAACTTAAAACAAATTAAAGATGGAGACTTAGACAAAAACAAATCACTTTATGCAGGTATTATAGATGGTCGTAATGTGTGGGCAGCAGATATTGAAGCTAAAAAATCATTAATCGACACATTACAAAATGCTACAAATAACCTTGTCATTCAACCATCTTCTTCTCTATTACATGTGCCGGTATCATTAGACGATGAAACATTAGATGAATCTATCGCAGAGGGCTTGAGTTTTGCCACTGAAAAATTAGATGAATTAGATGCATTAAGACGATTATTTAATGACAATGACAGCCAAAAATTTGATGAATTGAAAGCACGTTATGATCGCTTCCAAAATCAATCATTCAAAAATCTAGAGTATGATTTCGACAGTGTACGCACTACACGTCAGTCACCATTTAAAGTACGTAAAAAAGCACAAGATGCACGTCTTAACTTACCTGATTTACCAACAACAACGATTGGATCATTCCCGCAATCACAAGAAGTAAGAAAATTCCGTGCAGATTGGAAAAATAATCGAATTACAGATGAAGATTATAAAACATTCTTAAAAAATGAAATTGCGCGCTGGATTAAAATCCAAGAAGATATCGGCTTAGATGTCTTAGTACATGGCGAATTTGAGCGAAATGACATGGTAGAATTCTTCGGAGAAAAATTACAAGGCTTCTTAGTGACGAAGTATGGATGGGTACAATCATACGGTTCACGTGCGGTAAAACCACCAATCATTTATGGTGATGTAAAATGGACAGAGCCTTTAACGGTCAAAGAGACGCTTTATGCACAAAGTTTAACGGATAGACCAGTAAAAGGTATGCTTACAGGACCAGTGACGATCTTGAATTGGTCATTTGAACGTGTAGACTTACCACGTGAAACTGTACAGGACCAAATTGCATTAGCGATTAATGAAGAAGTTTTAGCTTTAGAAAAAGCTGGTATCCAAATTATTCAAGTTGATGAACCTGCATTGAGAGAAGGTTTGCCATTACGTTCAGAATACCATGAAGATTATCTTAATAAAGCTGTGCATTCATTTAAATTAGCTACATCATCTGTTGCTGATGAAACGCAAATTCATACACATATGTGCTATTCTCAATTTGGACAAATCATTCATGCTATCTATGATTTAGAT
Source organism: Staphylococcus sp. GDH8C109P (assembly GCF_017893405.1). Classification (NCBI taxonomy): domain Bacteria; kingdom Bacillati; phylum Bacillota; class Bacilli; order Caryophanales; family Staphylococcaceae; genus Staphylococcus; species Staphylococcus sp. GDH8C109P. Next base: position 169,969 of record NZ_JAESMX010000014.1, read on the forward strand.
GCAGATGTTATTTCAATAGAGACATCTCGTAGCCATGGTGACTTAATTAAAGATTTTGAAGATATTACTTATGACTTAGGTATCGGATTAGGGGTATATGATATCCATAGTCCACGTATCCCTACTGAATCTGAAATCACTGAAGCAATTAACCGCGCTTTACAAGAAATTGACCGTTCTTTATTCTGGGTTAATCCAGATTGTGGTTTGAAAACACGTAAAGAGGACGAAGTAAGAGAAGCATTGACTGTGCTTGTGAATTCAGTAGACAAATTACGTAAATCAACAAACCCAGCAACAGTTTAATCATTAATGACGAAGGTGATATCAATGAATTATCCACTATGGGAGCAGTTAGAACAATTAAAAACTTCAACATGGGTAGATTTAACCCATACATTTGATGAAACCATTCCATGTTTTAGTGAATTTGAACGCGCCAAAGTCTCTACACTATTTAATGTTGCTGACGATGGCTTCTATGTCCAAAATTGGAATATTGTGACTCAGTATGGTACACACATAGATGCGCCGATACATTTTGTCGAAAAAACACGCTATCTTCATGAAATTGATTTAAAAGAACTCGTATTACCACTCGTTGTTTTAGATTTTTCACAAGAAGTAGCAGCTGATGCTGACTTTATTTTAACGCGTGAGCATATTAAACAATGGGAAGCTGAATATGGTTCAATCGAACCAGGGACTTTTGTTGCCTTTCGTAGCGATTGGTCCAAACGGTGGCCAGATATTGAACGCTTTGAAAATAAAGATGCAGAAGGACAACTACACTTACCTGGTTGGGGCTTGGATGCCTTACAATATTTACTAGAAGATAGACAAGTCAAATCAATCGGCCATGAAACATTCGATACAGATGCTTCCGTAGATGTTGCCAAAAACGGTGATATTGTCGGAGAGCGTTACGTATTAGGTCAAGATACTTTCCAACTTGAGTTACTAACCAATTTGGATCAACTGCCTACACGAGGTGCCATTATTTATGCTATTAGTCCAAAACCAAACAAAGCACCTGGTTTTCCAGTACGTGCCTTTGCTATCAAACCATAAACATGATGCGAGACCGTCCATTTCGCCTCTATAATATGAAACTTATAAAACCTAGCCATTATAATATATAAGAAATTGAGCACTTCTTATATTGATATTTCTCTTTTATAAATCATAAATAAATTCTAAAGTATGATTATGTTGATGCGTAACGATTTAAAATGATACTACACAGATTATTATCATTTGCTGTTTATAGAAACCAACATATTAAATCATATTACCAACTTAACTGGGGCGGGAATTTGATATCAAATACCATATTTGATTTCTATCCCGTCCCACTTTTATGGAATAAATACATAGGTCATAAGTTGGATTTTTGACAGATGATAATCTCTATCATTTAAAAAAATAAAATCAATGTTATACTTCAATTAAATTCTATTATATAAATAGCGTGTTATTGTTCATGCTTTACTATAAATTTTTAATACAATACGAGGTGACCTTTTTGGAATTAAATAGAACAAATTCCCCTTTTGATGAAAATCAATTGGAACTTATACAACAACTTATGCCAACACTGTCATCAAATCAACAGTCTTGGTTAAGCGGCTATTTGCTTAATACTTCTACAGATGAAGGTGACCCATTACAATATACTGATCATCCTGAAACATCTGAGCACTCAAACACAACAGCTGAAGCAACATCATCCATTCACTCAACTACTGCTGAAGTACCAACAGAAGATACGTCACATTCGACAATATCTACAGATGAACCCATAGAAGTAAACATTTTATTTGGTACAGAAACAGGCAATGCTGAAGAAATTGCTGATGAATTTGAAACGAAATTAAAAGAACATGATTTTACAGTTCACACATGGGAAATGGATGACTTTCCTCAAGAGGACTTATCGAAAGTTAACCATGTGTTTATCATTACATCAACGCATGGCGTAGGTGAACCTCCGATTAATGCGTTAGATTTTTATGACTACCTGCATAGTGATGAGGCACCAGATTTAAGTCATTTAAACTTCTCAGTACTCGCGTTAGGTGATCAAGATTACCCTGATTTCTGCCAAGCAGGTAAAGATTTCGACAAAATCTTAGGTGATTTAGGCGGCCATCGTTTAGCAGATCGTGTTGAATGCGACTTTGATTTTGAAGAAGTATCTGAGCAATGGATTATTGACATGCTTGAACTTTTGTCTCAAATGTCTCCCGGTAGTCAAAACAATGAACCCAAAGATGAAGATGTTGTTGTCGAAGAACCACAAGCAGCTTATTCAAAAACACATCCATTTTATGCTGAAATCATCGAAAATAGTGTGTTAACTGAACCAACTGCTACCCGTGAAGTCAGACATCTTGAATTATCCTTAGATGGATATGGTGAAGCCTATGAACCTGGAGATAGTTTAGTAATTATCCCTAAAAACAATCCAGAACTTGTAGCAGAATTGATCAATACATTGGGTTGGGATAGCACAACAACAATAGATGTAGACAATAGCGGCAATAGAGCTACTATACAGGATGCACTTACGAATGAGTTTGAAATTGCTAAATTAACGCCATCTATATTAAATAATGCAGCTGCATTATTTGGTAATCCTATGCTAAATGCAAATGTACAAAACAAGGAATGGGTGCAAGATTATATTTATGGCAGAGATTTCATCGATTTAATTAAAGATTTTACACCTGTCGCACTATCACCTGATATGCTAAAAGACTTATTAAGAAAACTGCCACCTAGGGAATACTCTATTGCCAGCAGCAATCAAGTAAATCCACATACCGTCCATATAACTGTACGCGTGGTTAAATATGAAGCACATCATCGTGAACGCCATGGCGTATGCTCTGTACAACTTGCAGACCGTACACAATTAGGCGATAAATTACCTGTTTATCTTAAAAAGAATCCAAATTTTAAATTCCCTTATGATGAGCAAACACCAGTCATTATGATTGGTGCAGGTACTGGCATTGCGCCTTACAGAGCATATCTCCAACAAAGAGAACATTTAGGACTTAAAGGTAACCAATGGCTCATATTTGGAAATCAAAATGTTGATGCAGATTTCCTATATCGTAAAGATTTAGAATCATGGCTTAATCAAGGCGTGCTGAGCAAACTAGATTTAGCATTTTCAAGAGATACAGAAAATAAAATCTATGTTCAACACCGAATTGAAGAAAATGGGGCAGATTTTTATCAATGGCTAACAAACGGTGCAACCATTTATCTTTGTGGTGACAAAGAAGAGATGGCAAAAGGTGTACACCAATCCTTTGTCAATGTACTCATTCAGCACGGTAACTTTAATCAAGCACAAGCAGAAGATTATTTAACAGAACTAATTAAAAATCAAAGATATCAACGTGATGTTTATTGATAGTTGCGCCAGCCACTACACTATCATCACATCAATTTTAATCCTATAACCACCTCAGCGATTACTTTACAGTTAATCGTACAGAAAGTAGACAAACCCTTCGTATTAATTTGCGAAGGGTTTGTTTATTTTCTATTTATATCGTTTTTTCAAATAGAACTTTTCCCTTGAACTAATTTTTATTCGTTAATTTCATTATTTAATGCTTCTTGAAAATGGAGTGCGTCCTTTTCAGCTAATTCAGTTATATACTTTTTTTATTTGCATTTGCTTTAAATAAGTGCGGAGTCAATATATAAAGATGAGTAATTTATGCCGACTCCTGCGGGAATAGCACTAGCCGAAGACTACTGGCTAAGGCAGTGCCTGCGGAAAGCGTGCATAAAAAAACTGCCAACAAAATCGGAGACTTTGTCGACAGTCTGAGCCATTTCAATTTTTAGAAATTCAAATCAATGAGACAAGATAGTCTCTGAATTAGTAATACTTTAGTGTGATATCGGCAGTAATTTATGCCGACTCCTGCGGGAATAGCACTAGCCGAAGACTATTGGCTAAGGCAGTGCCCGCGGAAAGCGTGCATAAAAAAACTGCCAACAAAATCGGAAACTTTGTCGACAGTCTGAGCGATTACTTTACAGTTAATCGTATTGAGGTGGTTTTTATTGCTAAATATACAACTAAATATGCCATTTAGCATATGATTACGACCACTTATCCATTTAATATGGTAACCCAGACATATATTTGTTTTACTTATCATAAGAAGGAGGCGAACTGAGCATGGATGTGAAAGTAATATATAATCAAAATTTAGACAACAATCAAATCATCATTGAAGTAAATGAGCACACTGAACACGTGACTGACATCGTTAACTATATTAACAAACTATCTAAAACCAAATTATTTCCCGGAAAATATAAAGGAGAAACACACTTTATAAAACAGGAAGATATTATTTCATTTCGTATAGAAAATAAAATCCTAACTATGATTACTGTAGATAAACAATTCACCATGAATCAACGACTATACGAAATCAAATCTCAACTCAACACCTATTTTTTACAAATTTCTAAATCTGAAATAATTAATATTAATTATATTGATTACTTGAAACTCAATAAAAATGGCACAATTGAAGTTCGTTTTACTAATAATGATTTCACTTATTCATCAAGAAGGTACTTGCCATTAATCAAGGAGGCATTAAAATTATGAAACGTTTAATACACGGCGCAATCACAGGTATTGCTATTGGAGTTATAATTTCGTTATTGTTTTCAACTATTTTTTCACATAACTCATTTCATCCAGTCTCCCCTGTCTCAACAATGGGCCATTTATACTTTCAATATTTAAGTGAATTACAAACGATGTTTATCGCAGTTACCATCTGGGCATTAATTGGTATTACATTCAGTTTTGGAGCACTCATATTTTCAAATTCTAGAAAATCTTTATTATTTAAAACTTTACTTCACTTCATCTTAATGTTTGTCATCATGCTCCCTTTAGCAATTCTAGCGGGATGGTTTCCACTTAAAGTTTCAGCTTTATTATCTTTTGTCGTCATCTATACCATTGTCTATTTTATCATTTGGTCAATAGAAACGAAGCGTAACCAACAAGATATCAATGAGATTAACGCTATGCTTTCAAAAAGGAAGGATGAAAAACATGAATAAAGGTAGATACACTGTAATACCTAATACATCGATTACAGTTTTTCTAATAGGACTTCATATAAACAAATGGCATAAAATTCATAAATGGTTACCTGTACTCTTAGCTATGCCACCTATGTTTAGAGAATTATCAAAAGACCAAACGCTGGGTTGTTTATCTTTTGAAATGCTATTTAAATATCGTGGTGTGATGATTGTTCAATATTGGGAATCTAATGAAAAATTACTTTCGTATTCAAAAATGCCTGTGCATTTAAAAGCGTGGCGACGATTTATGAAAGAACTCAAGCATAATGATGCTGTAGGTTTTTATCATGAGACTTATAATGTCGATGCGAACCAACATGAAAATATTTATATAAATATGCCAGCTTTTGGTTTAGGAAAAGCGCGAAAAAATGAAAAAGTAACCAAAGCTACACACACTGCTAAACAACGCTTACGTACTCAAAACTGACCTACCAATACTTATCACGTCTTATCGCTATAGATGTGATAAGTATATGTTAAAATAATTTTTCGGCATAGAAACGCTCCCTCCAAGTTTCATTTTTTAAATGTCACTTTGAAGGGAGCATATTAATTGTCTTAAACCCATTCCTAACAAAATATTAATATTTCAGGGTTTTATTACTACTTAATCATTAAATTATTACCTTACATATTCAAAGATACCTGCAGCACCCATACCAACACCGATACACATGGTAACCATGCCATATTGTGTATCTGGGCGTTTTTTCATTTCTGAAAGTAATCTGCCGACTAACATCGCACCCGTAGCACCTAATGGATGGCCTAAGGCAATTGCACCGCCGTTAACATTGGTCTTTTGAGTATCTAAACCTGTCTCTCTCATTGAAGCGATTGTTTGAGATGCAAAAGCTTCATTCAACTCTACTAAATCAATATCATCTACATTCAAGTTTGCTTGTTTTAACACTTCAGGAATTGCATAAGCAGGTCCAATGCCCATCAATTTAGGATCTACCCCTACTGCTTTAAAGCCTACGAATCTTGCAATTGGTTCTACGCCTAATTCCTTCACCTTTTCTCCTGACATGACGACTACAAAGCCTGAGCCATCAGTCAAAGGTGCCGAGGAGCCTGCAGTCACTGTGCCGTCCGCCTTAAAAACAGTGGGTAATTTAGATAATGCTTCTTGATTCGTATCTGGTCTAATCAATTCATCATCTTTAAATACTTTTTGCGACACGACTGGACCATTTTCATTATAATCTACTTTATTCACTTCAATCGGAATAATTTCATCTTCAAATTTACCTTCTGCTTGTGCTTTAGCAGCACGAGCATGACTTTGTACTGCATAGGCATCTTGATCTTCTCTAGAAACCTTATAAGTGTCAGCAACCATTTCAGCAGTTAAACCCATCGGATAAGAAACACCAGAATCTTCGTCTTGCAGAATTGGGTTATTGGTCGGTTCATTGCCCCCCATCGGTACTGCACTCATAAGTTCAATACCTCCAGCAACAAGAATGTCCGCTTGATCTGCTTTAATTTGATTTGCTGCATGTGCAATCGTTTGTAAGCCTGAAGAACAATAACGATTGACTGTTTGACCTGGTACTTCATTTGGCATTCCTGCTAATAAAGCAATCGTTCTAGCAATATTTTGCCCTTGCAAGCCTTCTGGAAATGAATTCCCAACAATGACATCTTCAACCATATTAGGTTCAAACGAACCTCCAACTCTTTCTAAAACACCTTTCAATACTTTTGCAGCAACTTCATCGGGTCTTTCATGAGTCATTGCACCATTTTTTGCCTTACCAGCTGCTGAACGTCCATAAGCTACTATATATGCATCTCGCATTTAGTTTCACCCTTTCTTCTATAATGTTCGATTATTAGTTGCGTAGTGGTTTTCCTTTTTCTAACATGTGAGAAATTCTATCGTATGTTTTTTTATTTTGAAGTAATTCTAAAAATCTTTCTTTTTCAAGTTTTTGTAAATATCTTTGATTTACATAGGTGTTACGTGGAACATCTCCACCACTCAGTACTTCTGCAACCTTCAATGTTATTTCATAATCGTAATCACTAATAAAGTGACCTACACGCTGTGCATCTAATTGACCTTCTGCTAAGGCTTTAAAGTCTCGACCTAAAGCGATATATTGAGATTTTGGAAGTGGTACATAATTCGCTTCAGATTCATAGCGCGCACGTTTCAATGCAATTTCAATACGTCTTTCTGTATTTAAAATAACTGTATCTGTTTCTTTTAAATAGCCATATCTCTTAGCTTCATAAGCATTTGTAGAGACTTTTGCTAAACCAATCTGCATTAAAATATTAGTAATAGACGCTTGTTTATCATCATTTTTATGATTAGTACGCATAATGCGATCCGTGAGTTCTGCGAGTCCACCACCTGCTGGCAATAAACCTACACCTGTTTCTACAAGACCAATGTAAGACTCACTTGCCGCTACAACAATTGGCGAATGTAGTACGAGTTCGCAACCACCGCCTAATGCACGTCCTTGAACAGCTGTTACAACAGGTTTCAATGAATGTTTTAGTCTCGCAAATACATGGTGTAATTGTTCGACCGCTTCACCTACTTCAGAAACTACTTTTCCGTCTTCATGTGCTTTCTTCATTTGATATAAATTAGCACCTACACTAAAGTTGTTACCGCCTGCGTAAATCACCATGCTCGTAAAGTCTTCATTTTCAAGCTTATCAATCGCTTCTAATAAATCGGATAAGAAGCTATTTGAAATGACATTATTTTTGCTTTGTAATTTTAATAATAGTTGATCTTTGTTCGCGATAGATAAATTTGAATCCGATCTATCCCACAACTCTGAATCGATATAAGCTGCTACTGGTGTTACGCGTTCAATAGATTCACCTTCAGCATAAAACGCTTCGTTGCGTTGCTCAATCCAATCAGGTAATTGACCTAATTCTTCTTTCATACGAGATTTAACACGTTCATATCCCATTAAATCCCATAATTGGAATGGTCCTAATTTCCAGTTAAAGCCCCAAACTAATGCGCGATCAATATCTTTAAAATCTTCCGCAGCTTTTGGTACATTCACTGCTGAATAATAGAAATTATTTCGCAATGTTTCCCATAAGAATACACCCGCATCATCTTGCGCATTAAAGATAACATCTAAATTTGAAGCAAGATCTTTACTAAAGCGACCTAAAATTTCTAATTGTGGTTGTTTAGGTTCAACATAGTCATTTTGCTTATCATCATAAACATAACGCTGTTTATTTACTTTTTTATAAAACCCTTGTTTTGTTTTATTACCTAATGCACCATTTTTCGCTAATTTTTCAGAAAGTGCTACATCTTTGAAGAATGGTTGTTCTTCTGGAATTTTTTGTAATCCTTTGATCACAGCCATAGCAATATCTAATCCTACTAAATCAGATAGCCCATATGTGCCCATTTTAGGTCGACCAATACTGCGACCTGTTAATGCGTCAACGTCAGTAATAGAGAAACCTTGTTGTTCTGCTCGATACATAATATCATTCATTGTTTGTGTGCCGACTCTATTGGCAACAAATCCAGGTACATCGTTTGCTACAATTACACCTTTACCTAATACATCTTCTGCAAAAGCTTGTACCCGTTCGACAACCTCTGGATGCGTTTGTTTATTTGGGATAACTTCCACTAATTTCATTATTCTTGGTGGATTGAAGAAGTGCATACCGAAAAATCTTTCTTTATCACGATCGTCAAATACCTCTGCAATTGCTTCAATTGGAATACCTGAAGTATTTGTTGCAAACACTGCATCATCATTTGCTACTTTTTTAACTTGATCCCAAATTTGATGCTTTATGTCCACTTCTTCTTTAACTGCCTCAATATATATATCTGCATCATCATCTTGTAAATCTTCATTGAAATTACCATATGATAAGTTTGAGGCAAATGATAAATCAAACAGTTGTGGACGTTTAGGATTTGTTATTACTTCATAAGCCTTTTTCGAGATTTTATTAGGATCATTTTCATCAATGACAATATCCAATAATTTAACTTTTAAGCCTGCATTTACAAGTAGTGCAGCAATTTGACTACCCATTGTTCCTGCACCTAGCACTGTTGCTTTTCTTATCGTCATACTAAACCCTCCAATTTTTTCATTAACCATTTAAGCATAAAATTTTATATAAATGCGGAATCTCCTGTAATTGCTCTGCCGATAACCAGTGCGTTGACTTCGTGCGTACCTTCATATGTGTAAATCGCTTCTGCATCCGCAAAGAAACGAGCAATATCATACTCTCCAGCTAAGATACCATTACCACCATGAACACCACGACCCATAGCTACAGTCTCTCTTAATCTTAATGAATTCATCATTTTAGCTGTTGAAGTCGCTACTTCATCATATTCACCGTTAGCCTGCATACGTGCGAGCTGTGCGCATGTAGCCATAGCTTGTGCTAAGTTTCCTTGCATCATTGCCAATTTTTCTTGAATGAGTTGGAATTTACTAATTTCTTTACCAAATTGTTTACGCTTTGTTACGTAATCTGTCGTTGCCTTCAATGCACCAGCCATTGCACCTGTTGCCATATATGCAACACCTGCACGTGTTGAATATAAAACTTTCGCTATATCTTTAAAACTATTGATATTTTGTAAACGTTGTTCCTCTTTGACAACGACATTCTTCAAACGAATTTTTGCATTAGGTACGATTCTTAGTGCAATTTTATGTTCTAACAGTTCAATTTCTACACCTTCTTGGCTTGGTCCAATAATGAAGCCTTTAGGTTTTCCTGTTTCTACATCTACGGCATAGACTGGCATGACATCTGAAACATTTGCTCCACCAATCCATTTCTTTTCACCATTAATAATCCATTCATCGCCTTGACGTTTTGCAGTTGTTTCTAATCCACCTGCGACATCAGAGCCATGTTCTGGTTCCGTAAGTGCAAAGCAAGTACGTAATTCATGTGATTGTAACTTTGGCAGGTAATATGCCTGTTGCTCTTTACTACCGCCAAACCAGAATGAATTATGTCCTAATCCTTGATGTACACCTAACAACGTTGCTAAAGATACATCAAATCTTGCAATCGTATATGACATGAAAAATTGGAACATTTGACTCGGTGTACGAGCGCCTTCACGTCCTTCAAAAAGCAATGGATTATTAAAATAGTTAAGTTTCCCTAATTCATCAAAATAATCTTCTGGCTCAGTGGCATTTAACCAATGTTCATTGACAGAATCACGATACTTTTCTTCTAACATGTCATTCAATTGTTTTAATAATTTAACTTCACCTTCTGTTAAATCTTTTCCAATACTTAAAATATCTTCTGGGTACAATGCTTTTAATGTTTCTTCTTTTGTTGGCATAATAAAAACCTCCATTTTTTGATAGCGCTTACATTTATAGTAAAAAAATTTTGTGCTTTTCAGCATTTTATTTTAATTCAAATCGTCAACATTTTTCACTTCTTGTTGGGCTTTCTCATTCATGTATTTCTGAAGTTCTAATTTGTCTGCTTTTGATGTTGAATTCAATGGCATGTGTGTCAATTTCAGATATAATCTCGGAATTTTATAACCAGCAATATTTTCACGCATATGCGCGTCTAATTTTGCTTCAAAGTCTGGGTCATCTTTGGTAAGTACAACTGCTGCAGCAACTGATTCACCATATTTGGGACTGTCATATCCAACGACAACACCTTGAGCTACGAGTGGGTGTTCTGCTAATACCGTTTCTACTTCGGAAGGTAAAACATTCTCACCACCAGTAATAATCATTTCTTTACGACGATCAACGATATAGACATCACCATCTTCGTCTACTTTTGCTAAATCACCTGTTAAGAAATATTCGCCGTGAAATGTTTTTGCAGTTTCTTCCGGTTTATTCCAATAACCAGGTGTTATATTATTACCACGAACGCCAAGTTCACCAATTTCACCAACTTCTACTTCTTCAAAATTATCATCAAATATACATATATCCATAAACATGACCGGCTTACCAATACTGCCTGGTTTCTGTGCGCCATTCTCAGGTGTATTAACCATGACAAGCGGTGCTTCAGTTAAACCATAACCATTAATAATTGAATAGCCCAAGCTATTAAATTTCTTTTGTACCATTGGTAAAGGTGATGAACCACCTTGAATTAAGAAATCGATACTTTCAAAGTTTTTCAAATCGAAATTTTCAGCTACTAACATGGCGTAATACATCGTTGGAATCTGAATTAAATAATTAGGTTGGTACTGAGCCATTAAATCATTTAACGCTTCGCCATTAAAGTAACGCTGTAATATCAGTGTGCCACCAGCCATTAATAAAGGTAGTGTCAAATCGTTAAATCCTAAGACATGAAACATTGGTGTGGAAACAATTGTTGTATACGTCGAATTAATTTTATAAGTCAGTGCTATATTAATTGGATTATTTACAAAAGAATCGTATGAAAACATAACGCCTTTAGGTAGTCCTGTCGTACCACTTGTATACATTAATGACGCTAAATCGCTTCCTTCCACACTAACAGTATTGAATGGACGGTGTTGCGAAGGATCTACTACTTCATCGTATGCATTTGAGTCAATATCCATGTGTAGCAAATCATCTGCAATGCCTTCTAAACTTGAAACATGCTTCTCAGCGTAAAAAATGAGTTTGACATTGGAATCTTCAATCACACTTTTTATTTCCTGTGTTTTCAAACGCCAATTAATTGGTAAGTATACGGCACCCAATTTAAATGAAGCGAACATCAAATCTAATAACGCTACATCATTAGGCGTGAATATACCGACGACATCACCACGTTTTACACCTTGATTTTGTAAATAATTAGCTAAATTTTCTGCACGAATATTCAAATCTTGATAGGTCCATTCCGTGCCTTTGAATGGGTCAATCACTGCGGCTTTTTCATCGTCAAATGTCGCTCTCGTTTTAATCCAGTCGTAGTTCATATTTTTCTCCCCCTTAGTTTAAATACGATAATCCGACTTTATTGCATCAGACAATCCTCCCCACTTATCTTGATAGATATCGCTATTCATTTCATTCAAATGTGTTGCAATGAGCGGCTTGAATTCCATATTTGCTAGAATATCTCGCTCTAAATCAAGACCAGGAGCTATTTCAATGAGCATTAATCCTTGTTGTGTAAGTTCAAATACAGCCCTTTCGGTGACAAAGTACACCTCTTGATCAAGCAAAAACGCATTTTCAACATTGAAATCAACATTATCAATTTCATTGATAAATTTTGGTATATGACCTTCTTGTTCTACATTGACCTTGCGCTGTGCATAACTTAGTTGACCCCCGACAACTAATGAACCGGAAAAGACAATTGTTTTTACCGTTTGACTTATGTCGATAAATCCACCACAGCCATTCATTTTATTGCCAAATTTTGAGACATTTACATTACCTTTGGAATCTACTTGAGCAAAGCTTAGAAATGCTATATCAACACCTCCGTTATAAATGAAATCCCAAGTCATATCGTGTCTCATACGTGCACTTAAGTTATAGTTCATACCAAAATATTTTCCGCTGCTAATCAAACCACCAAACACGCCTGTATCTATATTGGGCTGTACTAAATTATTAACGTCTTCTTCAGTTAAAACATTGGATAACTCATTATTTATGCCAAAACCAATACTGATGACATCACCTTGAAGTAAAAATTGAGCAGCACGTCTCAAAATTACTTTTCGAGTGTTCAATGCTATATATGGTTCTCGCATCTCTGTAATTTGATAATGTCCTGAAAGTGCCGGATCATAATACGTTTGCATCACTTGTCTATGATATTTTGGATCACGGTTCACTACAATATAATCTACTAATTTACCAGGTATAAACACTTCACTTGGATTGAAACGACCACTTTGAATCACTTCTTTAACTTGAACAATGACTTTACCATTATTTTTATGCGTAGCTGCCGCTAAACTAAAGCCTTCTCCTAAATGTGTCTCATGCTGCATGTAAATATTGCCTTCTTCATCAGCATATGTACCTCTTAGTATAGCTACATCAATGTCTGGAAAACGGTAGTTCAAATAAGTGTCATCATTTATATTTATTAAAGAAACTAAATCTTCAGTCGTACATGAATTGACTTTGCCACCAGAATAACGTGGATCCACGTTTGTATTTAATCCAATTTTAGTAATCGGACCTGGAAAAGCTTCCGTACTTCCACGATAATGTGTAGTTATTACACCTTGAGGTAGGAAGTATGCCTCTATTTCATTGTTCTGCATTGCTCGAATCGTTACTGGCGAACCAGTAATAATACTCGTGATTAATCGTTTGACCATACCCCTTGAAACGAATGAATCTAAATCAAAACTGTCTCCTCTATAATCACTAATATCATTTGCAAGCATGAACGTTAAATTATTAAGTGATTGATTCTCATCATATTGTTCGACTAACGTTTTAAGTATCTCAGCTGGTAAATTTGCCGTAGATAAGGCTGCCAGAGCTATAACATCACCTTCATTTACGATGTCTTTCAAATCTGAAAATGGAATAATTTTCATACAGTTTCTCCTATCTATGTTTAATCCAACTATTAAAGTTTTGAGTTATAAATATCTCCTTTCTTTATGTATGTAAGCCCTTACATGTAATATACCATTATTTTTGAAATTTATGCAAAAATTTTAAATTTTACGTTTATAGTGAATTGTGAAAATGCGCACAACATCTACTGTGACAGTTTTAGAAACGGATTAAGAAAAATATGAAAATAGTTGAATAAGGGGTATATAAATCAAATTGTTTATTAAAAAAGTAAATATGTCCTGAGAGTATAAAAAATCTGGGACAGCATTGATTCGTCCCAGACACATTCATTTTATTTTCTATCACATAGATTTTTTCTAGTTAATTATAATTGTTATTTAAAGTTAAGTACTATAAAAAAATGGTAGAAGTAATTTGCATTTTCCTTTTTTCTCTCTCGTACTGTGCTTTTATCTATTCATTCTCCAACAATTTAAATTTTTTTTCTAATGTTTGAAGTCCTTGATCTATAATCTTTTTTTGTTCCATTAAATTTTTTTGATGTTCCAAAAATATATTTTTTCGCTTCGTTTTTGTGTCACTTCCTTGATGGTATAACTCCGCAATTTCTTTTAACGTTGATATAGGCATATGTGTCTGGCGCATACATTTTATAAATTCAATCCAATATAAGTCTTCTTCTGAAAAATCTCTATAACCATTCTTATTTCTCTGAACAAAAGGAAAAAGTCCTGCTTTATCATAATATCGAATGGTATGTTCACTGATACCTAAATTATCGGCAACTTGTTTTACTTGCATAATTTACCTCCTAAAAAAAGGTGACTTTATAAAGTCACCTTTTTGTCTATTTCATAAGTTGAACCAGTAAATCTTCATAATCATTATTAATGATAGCTTCAAATCCAAATGTTGATGTCATATCATTCTTTAATGACTCCACACTGTTATAACCAATGTGTTCAGGATCATCTATATTTAAACCAATACCTTTAATATCATTATGGAATAAATTATTTTGATGCGATAACTCAATAATCTCTTCAGCTAATGATTTAACGTAATTATGACTTGGCACAGATACACTCTTTTCATCTATTACCTTTGTTTCTGTAATAATTTTGATATCTGTTTCTTTCCCTTTAAATATTGCTAAAAAGTAATTCATATCAAAATGACCTCCTCATGATTAAAAAGTAAACTAGCGTGTCGTATAACCGCCGTTAGCAAATAATGTTTGTCCGTTGATCCACCATCCATCTAAAGTTAAGAAAGTAATAATTGGCGCGATGTCTTCTATTTTTGTAAGTTGGTTATGAAGCGCTTGAGATTTATGGAATGCTACAGCATCATCGCTTTCTTGTGGGTAGAAGAATGGTGTGTCCATTGGTCCAGGAGCGACCGCGTTCACTGAGATGCCTCTATCCATAAACTCTGCTGAGGCTGCACGTGTATAATGCTCAACAGGCGATTTGCCTCCAGCATAAGTTGAATAAAAGCCTGTGTATGCAGCAAGCAATGCAGTGGCTAAAGTGATGATTTTACCATTATCATTCATAGATTTTTCAGCATATTTAATAAAGAAATAAGCTGACTTTGCATTGATGTCTGCCATACTATCAAATTCTTCTTCAGTCGTTTCTGAAATAGGTTTTTTAAGCACTTTACCAACAGTATTTATTGCAATATCAACTTTTCCAAATGTCTCTTCAGCATGTTGAAATAAAGCTTGGACATTACTAACGTTTGTCAAATCACTAGAAAATAATGTACCTTCTCCGCCTAAGTTTTCAACTTTTGTAAGTGTCGCTTTTGCATCATCTAAAGAATTTTCATCATGGTGATGGATTACTAATTTGGCTCCTTCTTTAGCGTAAGTAGTACTTAATAAACCACCAAGGTTCTTAGCACCACCAGCAATAACTACAACTTTGTCCTGTAGACTATTAAATTTACCCATATTATATAACCTCCTTTGAATATATTTCAACCATAAACCTTAGAGTGCGATATCAAGCAAGAGATTATTGAAAAATACTAAATATTTTTTATGGTATCTTGGTATCATTAGGATGTGCTGTACTGTAAGCGAAAATGATTATATTGCTATTTTCTTTTGAATTTTACACCCATCCTTTTGTGCCAAATTCTATTTTAGTTTTTTAGTTTAGCGTTAACTTTTTTACTGTGTATTATATTATTAAAAAAAAATATAAACCATAATATTAGAAAAATAATCACAAATATAGTAATTGATGAAACTACTGTGGAAACCTCCATTGGTAACCAATGATTAAGATAAGCTACAGCAATAAATGAAATAACACTACCACTTAAATGAATGAATAATTGCAGTAATAAAGGTATATTATCTACTACATAAATACTAGATAATAAACCACAAACAGCTCCAAAGAAATATATTCCTATTACATCGCCAAAATCAATGCTCATATGATTAGCTGCGAGAAATATAATCGTAATGCTACTGCTAAATCCGACACCTTGTAACATTTCTTTTAAGATTCTTTTCATTATAATCCTCTCCTTATATGTTATATGCCTAATGCTTTATTTAAATTTTTGACGTATCTTCGAGATATAGACACTTTCTTACCATTCGTAAGTGTAGCTATTAGATTACCTGAGAATGATGGGTTAACTTTCTTTATAAAATGAACATTAATAATTGATGATTTAGATATTTGTATAAAGAAAGCTCCGGCCAATTTATGTTGTAATGTACTTAAAGACATGCGTGTTGTAAGTTCTTTTTCTGTTGTCGTAATTGTGATTTCTTTATCAAATATTTCAGCGAACATAATATCTGATTTACTGATCATGAATATACCTTCTGATGTTTTAATCCCTAGTTTATCTAAATTTGAAATTGTGAAATTATTTATGTGTTCTAATAAACTTTCACCTGTTTTTCTATCAAAAGTATCGATGTTTACTTCTGTTATAGTGCGAACTTCGTCTATTTTCAGATGAACTCGTACGTCACTTTCCATAGTACCGCCCCCTCTTTTTACTTATACTATATAATTCCCTTCTATTTTGTCAGTACTTTTATCGTAAGAGGTCACCAATATAACGTAACCGGTCGGAAACATAACTATAAAATTCAAGCGCTTTTCTAACATCGTTCATAGTTTCATTTTTAATAAAAAACGAAGCACATTAAAAATTATCCAGAGACATAAAGTTCTTGGGCAAATGGGACGTATTTTGGCGAGACTCTTGAGGGAACAGGACAAGCTGAAGACTACAGGCTGAAGCTGTCCCCTAAGAAAGCGAGCCAACAATACGAAGTATTGAATTAAAAAGAAGCACTCAGATGAATTAAATCATCTGAGTGCTTTTTTCTGGGATTTATGTACCAAACTCATAAACATTTTATTTTTTACTGTCTATTTGACAAGGTACCTTTTAAATATGAAATCTATAGCACAGTATCATTTATTAATAAATTTCAATAAATGCTTAAGCTTTTATATTTTTAGGTATAATGATTTGAGTCAAAATCACACCAATAATCATAATTGATAAACCTGTTAAAAATGAAGTAGTCGCAGCTACACTAGCACTATGGTTCACTTGCACTGCTGCAAAAATAGTTGTATTAAGCGCAATTCCTAGCGCGCCACCTAGTGTTGCACACATTTTGTAGATACCTGAAGCTAAACCAACTTTTTCATCAGGTATGGTTAAAATGGCAACTGTAATTCCTGGCGTGGCACATAAACCATTTCCTATAGCACAAATGACAAAGCCAAACACGACAATGCCTACATACCAATCTGTTGGTAATACAGTTAAACTAATAAACATAATTCCTATTGCTGGAAATAGTGGTCCTACTAATAACAATGGTTTCCCACCAAAACGTAAGGATAATTTTTCTCCTAAACGGATCATCACAACTGCCATGATGACATAAGGTACAGTCACAAGACCTGCTTGAAAGGCATTTAACCCTAACTCTGTCTGCGCATACATATTAAATACTGTTGTTGTACCTACGCCAGAATTGAGTACAACATTAATCATTGAAGAACCCACAAATCCACGGTTTCGGAATAGTGAAAAGTCAATGAATGGTGCATGTTTTTGTCTTTCAAAGAATATAAAGACAACTGTAGAAAGTACAAAAATTACAAGACACGTAACTGAAAAGGTGCTAAACCATCCTTGTTCAAATCCTTGTGTAGCAAATAAAGTAATACTTCCTATTAAAACTGCAAATAAAAACATACCAATATAATCAAATGGTCTTGTGTCAATTTTTTCTTTTTCTACTTCTTCTGTTCCCCACAATAACCAAAATGCGATAATTGAAATAATAATAGAGATGATAAAGTTAGATTGCCAATTGACATATGTAGCTATCAATCCACCAACCATCGATGCTAAACCGATACCACCAACACTACCAATCATCAAGTAGCTAAACGCTCTACGCATTTCTTTACCTTTAAATTGCTCATTAATCACGCCTACAGTAGAAGGAAGTAAAATAGCCGCAGAAAGTCCTTGCAACATACGTCCTACCAATAAGAACGCTGTCACACTAGATACAATAATGAGTAATGAGCCTAAAATACTAAAAATGATACCAATATAAGTCATTTTTAGTTTTCCTATTTTATCAGAAACATCACCTGCACCTACCATAAAAATACCAGTAGCAAATGATGCTAGACTGACAGATAAGTTAACAACGCCTGGTGTTGTTTGATAGGTATTTTGAACCTGTGTAGATATATTAATAAACGATTGGGCAAAAAGCCAATACGTTAACACACTTAACACAATAGCTAAAATCAATTTATTGTTTGATTGTTGCTTTGTACTCACGATGCATGAGCCTCCTCATCTAAATATTGCATATAAAAATACACACTAGATAGATATTATCATACAAAGTACAATTTATTTTATGATTTTTTACTATTTTTCTACTTCAAATAAAAATTTACTTTTATTTGAATCCTAAAAGTAAATTTAAAGTTTGTACAACCCCATCTTCATTATTATTAATTGCAATTAAATTAGCCTCTTTTTTTAATTCGGGATAGGCATTATCCATTGCGACTTTATATTTGGCAGCTTTAAATAAATCTAAATCATTATATCCGTCACCAAATGCAATGGTTTCTGCAGGCGTAATTTGAAGTAAATTCTGAATTCGATTAATTGTGGTTCCCTTATTCACGCCCAAATCTGCAATATCAATCCATGCCTCATCTGAAGCTACGATATAAACGTCTTTTTCAAAATGTTTTAGACGGTCGGCAGTCTCTTTACAATGACCACTTGCGTCATGAACTGTAATTTTTAATAAATCTTCGGCAATATCGTTATAATCTTTAATATAATTCACATGTTGATAAGAACCATGCACATGCTTTTTCTCTGACTCAGAAATATTGTCTAACACATAAGCACCCGTTTTGGAACAAGCCAGAATGGTTTGTGCATCATCAATTTCTCTGATCGTATCAATAATTTCTTTTGCCTTTTGATTTTCTATCTCCGCATTGTAAATAAAATCTCCGTTATATTTAATTCGTGTTGCACTATCACCTACAATAAATGTATTTGTTGCGAGGTCTCCTACGATATTTTCCACACGTTCACATTGTTTACCAGTGCAAAAAACAAAACGGATATCTTGATCTGCACAATTTTCCTTTAACAGTTGAAAAGTCTCACTATTAAATTGGCTGTCATCATTTAAAAATGTGCCATCCATATCTACGACAATCAGTTTAATATTCATAAAAAATCCCCCTTTATTTAGCATTAAACTCATTGTATCTACTTATCATTATAATTAACAATTTTTCTAATAAGCATTGAATCATTACTTTGTGGTAATTTGCTTTTTCTGAAACTGTTTTGGTGTTAGTTTGTATTTTTCTTTAAAAACTTTTATAAAATAACTCGTAGTTGAAAAACCACATGCCATTGCAATATCAGTAATCGTGTACGGATATTTACTACGCAACATTCTTACGCTGTGCTCTAATCGTAAATTCACTAAGTATTGCATAGGGGTTTGGTTTACATAGTATTTGAAGCATCTAACCGTTTCAGATTTACTCATATGAATCTCTTCACTTAACATTTGTAATGAAATTTTCTTGTGAAAATGACTTTGTAAAAACGTCATCAGTCTTTTAATACGGTAGTCAAAATAGTATCGTTTTTGTTCATTTACCACTGCTGAATGCAACAATAACCATTTTATTGCTTTATAATATTTGGCAGTAATCTCTAGTTCAAAATATAAATTTTGATTTTCATATATTTGCCCCGCTGAGTTAATAATCTCTATAAGTTCTTGTTGCTGTTTGTCATCTTGAGATAAGTATATATACGGCACATGATGTGCTTTATTCATAATTTCTGACACATAATTAAATTCTACATAATTGGTAGTTTCTGGTATTTCAATATTCCAACAAAAATACTCTGTATACGATAATTCACTCGTTAACTCATGCACAACATTTGAATTGATAAAAAGCCCGTCACCTTTTTTAACATTAAATGTATCGTCACCAATTGAAACATTGAGTGCTCCATTAATCACATACATGAATTGCAATGCGTGGTGCCAATGTATAGGAATGTAGCCAAATATCGTGCGATTTAAATACGTATGTAAAATAATATGTTTCCATTGTTTATCAGGAAATTGTATTAACTCTTCTCTTGTATTTTCTACGATAATTTCTTGATACATAAATTAGACACCTCAATATTTTGCTATTTTAAGCTTATTTTTATATATTATATCGCTTATTTTCACGCTATAGTATGAATATATTAATATTTAACAGGTGAGTATATGGTAAATGAAACAAAATTTCGAATCGTAGGTATTTTATTAGCTATTGTAGGAGCATCTTTTTGGGGACTCGGTGGCACAGTATCAGATTTTCTTTTTCAACAAAGGGACATTGATATCAATTGGTATGTAACTGCGAGGTTATTAATCAGTGGCTTCGTCTTATTAATGATTTACAAAATAATAAATAGAAAATCTTCATTATTCGATATATTTAAAAATAAACATAGCCTATTCCAATTGTTTATTTTTTCAATTTTTGGTATGTTGCTCGTTCAATACGCTTATATGGCGTCTATCAATTTCGGTAATGCAGCAATCGCTACTTTACTCCAATATATAGCACCAGTATATATCATTATTTGGTATGTTATCAGACGTAAAGAGCGCTTTAAACTTTTTGATTTAATCGCGATTGTCCTTACATTATCAGGTACATTTTTGCTACTAACCAACGGATCTTTTAGTAAACTTGTGGTATCGACACCGAGTGTAATTTGGGGGATTATATCTGGTTTAGCACTTGCATTTTATACACTTTACGCAACACAATTATTAACTCGGTTTCCGTCTATTTTAGTTGTCGGTTGGGCAATGTTAATTTCAGGCATTGTCATGAATTTCAAAGCACCTATATGGCAGTTTGATTGGCCCCATTTAACAGTATCGACTGTACTTTATTTAACTTTTGGTATTATTGCCGGAACTGCTATAGCATTCTTTTTCTTTATTGAAAGTTTAAATTACTTATCAGCAAAAGAAACCACACTTTTCGGCACAATCGAACCTGTTATGGCCATATTAGCAAGCGCAGTTTGGCTAAATGTTACATTTCGTAGTTTTCAACTTATTGGCATTCTACTGATTATCGTCCTCATTTTAGCTTTATCATTAAAAAAACAACATAATATAGAATAAACAATTTAACTTAAACCCAAAACATGATTCCAAAAACTGATATTGGATTCATGTTTTTTATTTTGCTAAATCACACAACATTACTCATTCTAAAATTTTAATCAAACGATTCAATTTGTATATGACACACAATAAATAACTTATTTATATATGAAATTCCAACAAAAATCAATTTCATATTAATTACATATTAATAAATATGTTACAATTCAATTTATATAATTAAACAGTTAATATTGGGCTATTTATTTAAATTTTGAGGCAATTATTTTAGATATTTGTATTTAGTAATATCAGTTGTTCAAAGAAAAGTTTAATTTGACTTTAAAAGAAAGACATTGTTGCAAAGATTAAATTCAATCCATATTAGGAGGAAAGGTAATGAAGTATTGTAAAAATTGTGGGGCCCATGTAAAGGATAATCAAAAAGTTTGTACACAGTGTGGCCACCCACTTCAAAATCAAAATAATACATCAAAGCGAAATAAAAAAATGTATTTAGTAATAGGTATTATTATAGCTATCAGCATTCTTTTAATTATTTTATATAAAATCGTTGCTGCAAGCATATCGCCAGAGAGTGAAGCTAAAACAATTTCTGAAGATTTAAAGAAGGGTGATACTAAAAACTTATCAAATCATTTAATATTCAATGATAGAAATTTGAATAAAGATGAAGCAAAAGCCTTTTATAAATATGTTGTTGATGCTGATAACCCAGAAAGAATCGCAGATGATATTGAAAATAAAACTAAACAGATGACAAAAGATAAATCGGACACTGCTTCAGTAGATATCAGCGATACGGAAGTTATTCATATTCATAAAAATGGTAAAAAATATGGTATTTTTAATAATTATGACTTCGAAGTTTCTAAGCAAAAAGTTTCAATCACTCCTGAATCTGATAGTAAAGTTACATATAAATACAATGGCAAAAAACATAAAATTAAATTATCTGAAGATGAATCTAAAACCTTTGCAACATTACCATTAGGAAATTATAAATTAAAAGCTCAAAAAGTAGTAAACAATGAAAAATTCGATGGGCAATTAATTATCAATATGTCTGATGAAAATGAGGTTCAAGAACAATTTAATGAGAAATATCTCGATATTAACATTGATGATAGCGAACTAGACAGCGATACTCAAATAGATTTATACATTAATAATAAAAAGCTGTCCGCTCAAGATGATTATGATAGTTATTTATATGGTCCATACAAACCAGATGAAAAAATAGAAGTATATGCACAAGCACATGTTGATGACAAAAAATTCAAATCTAATGTAGTTAAAGCACCTAAACCTAAGAAAGAGAATGAACCAGTACCTATTGATTTGTCTTTTGACAATGAAAAAATTAAAGCGCATCAAGAAAATAAAGATATTAAAGAAAATGTTCAAACTTTCATAGAAGACTATACTGAAGATTTGAACGAGGCATATGAAGAAGAAGAATATAGTTATATTTCTAGCTATATAAAACATGGCACTGACACGGCTAATCATATGAAAAAAGTAGTGGAATCTGGTGACGAAGCAGATTATTCAGATCCAAAAGTCGTTAAATATAGTAAAAAAGGTGATACAATTACAATTGAAGTAGAAAAGCAAGATAAGGATGATCAAACTATCCATTCACAATACGTACTTGATTATGATGATTTATTATCTGATTTTAAAATCAAAGACTATACTGATATTTAAAATAGCTAACTCAATTTACAAAACATGATATATAAACTTATAAGATGTTATGATGGTTAGCATTATATTTTTATCCTACTATCAATTAATAATAGCTATAATACTTTACACACATTTAAAAACGCTCTCTAAAATAGACACTAAAAAGTGAAAATTTTAAAGAGCGTTTTATTATTTTTAATCAAACTATAAAATAAGCAACGATTCACTTACTACGATTGTAGCTATGACTATTTCTAGCCCATTCAGTAAGTATTACTTAATTTTGAAAATCGCTATAATTTTATTTTAAATTTTTTATTTCTAAAGATTTATAATTTATTTACTCAACAACTTAAAAATCTCATCTTTAACATGTTAATTTTTGATGTTTTTAAGATTTTTTAAAATATACAGTACATAATAAATGATGCCGATACAAAACCAAATCAATGTATAGATCTTGGCCTGACCACTTAATCCCCAGAACACAATAAATACACAAATAAAAATAATCACTGGCATCACTGGGTAAAATGGCAATTTAAATGCTGGTTCTGGTAAATCATGCCCTTCTCTTTTACGCAATGAAAAAATACCTACTGTAACAAACATAAATGCTACAAGCGCCCCTGCTGAAATTAATTGTGCTAAAAAGCCAAATGGAAAAACAGAGCCAATAATAATTGCAACAATCGATAATATAATTAATGCACGATTTGGTAAATTTTTATTATCTAATTTTCCTAACCAAGACGGTAAGATACCATCCCTACCAAACGAATAAAGTAAGCGAGAACCCGCCATCATCATACCAATTAAAGCAGTAAACATACCAATTACTGAGACTGCCTGCACTATGACCGCAACAGTACTATGTCCACTCATACGTAAAGCCCAACCTACTGGCTCAGCATTATTTTTATATTGCCCATAATCAAACATCCCTACTAATACAAGTGAAACGACGATAAACAATGTAACTGCAATTAGTAAAGAACCTAAGATTCCTCGTGGCATTGTTTTTTGCGGATTAATCGCTTCACCAGAGTTTGAAGCAATTGAATCAAACCCTATATAAGCAACAAAAATGACAGAGCTACCTGCATATATACCCTGCCAGCCACCAAACGCGCCTGCTGCAGTTTCACGATACTCTGGAATAAAAGGTATGTAATGACCAATATCAATGACTGATAAACCTACGATTATAAATAAGAGAATAGCCAATACTTTAAGTATCACGAGTGCATTTTGAACACGTGCCGCTTCTGACGTTCCTCTGTATAGCAATATCGCCGTTATAATCACTACGATAGCTGCTAATAAATCAATGATGCCTCCGTCTGTACCGAGAGAGTTAGATAATGAATTAGGTAATGATATATGAAAAGGTTCTAATAAACCTCTCAAATTAGCTGAAAATCCTGATGCCACAAAAGCAACCGCAATTAAATATTCAGCAATTAAAGCCCAACCTACAATCCATCCAAAAAATTCTCCAAACAATATACTAATCCATGTATATGCTGATCCAGCAAAAGGCATAACAGATGCCATTTCTGCGTAAACAAATGCCACCAAAGCTGCTACAATAGCTGCTACTAAAAAGGACAAACTGACTGATGGACCTGTATGATCAGCAGCTACAACACCTGGCAATGTAAAAATAGCAGTAGAAACAATTGTACCTACACCTAAAGCTAAAAAGTCTCTTATTCTTAACGTGCGCTCTAAATGAGCATCTTTGTTTTGAAATTTAGAAATATCTTCTTTTTTAAAGATTTGTTTTAAAAGATTCATTAATTTTCTCCTTGCTAATTATGTACAAACACGTATTACAGTATAGTGATTTTTAACTATAATGTACATATCCTTTTAAAAAAGAATTTTTAATAAATTTTTGATTATTTAATTTATAACTATATTAGTTTAATTTTTTGTTAATTCTAATGTTTTATACCTTAATTTAGCGCACCCTAAGTCTTACCTATATTTAAATACAAAAAAGACTATCGATACAGCTGTTAAATAGCTTTATCAATAGTCTTAATGGTTAACGCTTAATTTTTTTTGGCTTTGGTTTCAAATACATTATTTATGATCTCATTCGGTTTAACACTTCTTGCTGAATTGTTTTTAATGCTTCATTATAGTCTTTATTCGTACTTTCCTGTGCATTTATAATTAAGAGATCAATCAGTTCAGCATTATTTTTTTCACTCACTTCATGTTCAAATTGATGTAAATGTTCTTCAGATGTTTTCGCATTTTGCTTTTCAATTTGATAATATTGGTCAGCTCCCAAACCACCTTCTTCAATCATGACAGAAATCCCACTTGAGCGCGTTTCATTTAAACGTTTTACTTTTATGCGTTTATTATCACGGATAACCATTTGAATCCCTCCTATCTCAATAAATAAATCAATTTTAAAAACATATATTTTTATATAACGATTCATGATTCATATCCGAAGCTCAAAAATTTTGAACAACAGTCAATCATCAAACCATCTTTTGGACTAAGGGTATGTCATCTCATATTTAGTAAATTATTTCTTAATTCAAGTGTAATATTACATCACATTTATATCAATTTCTTTGCTCATTTATTGGTCATTTATTTTTCAAAAGCAAAAAATCAAACCAATATATGTTACGTACAATAATGCTTAACAAAACATTCACAAAATTATATTAAATTTACTTCTATTATTTTTGATAAAACTGTATAATTGATAATGATTATTATTATCTCATTATAAGAAAGAGTGAGTTTTATGTTAAGCATAAAAAGTGGAGACTTAAAAAAGAATTACAAAATCAAAGAAATGAACATTAAAAATCAACACATGCGCCATCGATTAAATGCACTTGGTTTAGTGAATGGTACTAAATTAAAGATTAAGCAAAAGTGCCTGTTCAAGGGTCCTTGTATATTAGAAGTGAATGGTCAATGTTTAAGTATTCGCGGTTGTGATGCATGTCAGATTGAATTAGAGGAAGCCAATGACTAATAGTTATTGTATTTTAGGTAACCCTAACGTCGGGAAAACATCTTTATTTAATGCATTGACTGGCACATACGAATATGTAGGAAACTGGAGTGGTGTGACTGTAGAGAAAAAAGTAGGTCGCCTCAAACAACATATTGGAGACCTAGTTGACTTACCAGGTATTTATGAATTGTCACCTATATCTAAAGATGAAATGGTTGTAACAGATTATTTATTGAATAATTCATTTTCTGGCATGATTAATATTATAGATGCAAGCCAACTCAAACGTAACTTACAACTAACAGTTCAACTCATGGAATTAGGTGCACCTTTAATTATTGGATTAAATATGGTTGATGTTGCTACAAAACGTGGTATTCGTATCAACCAACAAGCACTTATGAAAAAATTAAAATTGCCAATGCTACCTATCATAGCAAGAAATGGTAAAGGGACGCATCAATTATTAGAATCTTTGAAAGACAATGGCTTATCAAAAAACAGACCATTGAAATTAAATTATGGTAAAAACATTGAAGCTACAATATCACAAATTGAAGCACATTTAACATCAAGCACCTCTATTGATAAACATTTAGCACGTTTTATCTCAATACAATTTTTATTAGAGAACCCAAAAATTTACGAATTTCTAGATGACTCTGTTTTGAAAGAAATAACATTATTACGTCAAAACTTATCAGAAGAATTAGATAATTCTATACGTGATGAGATACAAGCAACACGGAATACATATATAGACAATATTTTAAAAGATACGGTTGAATATCCTGATGAAGAACGACAATATTTCACACATCGCATAGATCGCATTTTAACAAATAAATATTTAGGCATCCCAATCTTTTTAATCATTATGTGGTTGATTTTCCACGTTACCTTCACTTGGATCGGTACACCTATATCCGACGCATTAGATGAATTTTTAGGTGGTACCTTTACGGATACGGTATCAAACTTGATGGATAAATTAGGTCTCGTTCCATTTTTACAAGATTTAATCAATGACGGTATTATTGCTGGTGTAGGTGCAGTACTTGTATTTGTGCCACAAATACTGGTGCTTTTCTTCTTTATTTCTCTGTTAGAAGACTCTGGTTATATGTCTCGTATTGCCATATTAATGGATCGAATTATGGAATACTTTGGTCTTAGTGGTAAATCTTTTATACCAATGATTATAGGATTTGGATGTAACATGCCAAGTATCATGGCAGCACGTAGTATTGAAAGTGAGAAGGAAAGACTTACAACGATTTTGATTGCACCCTTTATGTCTTGCTCTGCGAGATTACCCGTTTACGCATTGTTTGTAGGTGTGTTTTTTGAATCTCATCAGGCACTCATCGTCCTAAGCTTATATGTACTGGGTATCATTGTGGCTTTATTAACAAGTGTACTATTAACGAAAACCGTATTAAAAAATGATGACTCTGTATTTATCGTCGAATTACCTACTTATCGATTACCATCCGTTAAAACACTATGGAGAAGTACATGGGAAAAAGCTAAAGGTTTTGTTAAAAAAGCAGGAACATTTATCTTTGCTGGTTCGGTAATTATTTGGTTATTGAATTATACAGGTCCTGGCGGTTTCAATGTAGACGTTAATGATAGCTTTTTACACTCAATTGGAAGTTTCTTTGCTGTATTAGTTGCACCATTAGGTTTTGGTTCGTGGCAAGCGGGTGCTACATTAATACCTGGATTCTTGGCAAAAGAAGTTATCGTTAGCTCGATGGCAATTATCTATGCATCAGACGAAGCCGGTCTTGTAAACATTATACAAAGTCATTTCACACCATTATCGGCATATTCATTTATGATTTTCATCTTGTTATATATACCATGTTTATCTACAGTCGCAACCATTCGCAAAGAAACATATTCTCTTAAACGGACTGTACTGGCTGTAGCATATCCATTAATCACTGCATATTTACTTTCGTTTGTCTTTTATCAAATTGGACTATTATTTTATTAAGGATGTGATTTAATGACGATTATTATCAATGTTGTTATCTTTCTAGCTATTATTAGTTATGTTGTTTTTACATTATTCAACTTTTTCAAGAAAGCTAAAGCAGGTAAATGTAGTTCTTGTGGCTCTAAGCGTGGGTGTCATACAGGAAAGAAAACATTATGACTTTCTATCACTTTTGATAAGTTCATCAATTTTTATGAAAGTGACAGCATACTAAAATCTTTTTATGTTTTTCATTCACACCAAAAGATAAAATAGGAAGCTTAATATCTCTGATTAAAACAAAAACGTCAATTTCTATTACAATGATAGGCATTGACGTTTGTTTTGTTGCTATAGAACTTAGTTATTCATTGAGAGAGTATATTACATTGTAGCAATTTTGTGTTGTACTGTTACTTGTAGAAATGACATGAGTGAGAATGAACATTCGCGAACTATGCTACAACTTACTCCGAACAAGCATGCACGACAAAATCATAATACTTTGCATATTAAAAGGACTCTTCCAATTGGTTAATTAAAAACATGACTTTTTATTAGTTGTATGAGTTAAATAATACGAAGCTATTTTTTTTGTATTAAAACACATCTCTTATAGTGATTTTGCATCGTGCGGACGCCCGGGGTAATGATATGAGTGAGAGACTACAGGCTCGAACCATATCCCCAGGCAAGCATGCACAATCAAAATCATAATACTTTGCATATTAAAAGGACTCTTCCAATTGGTTAATTAAAAACATGACTTTTTATTAGTTGTATGAGTTAAATAATACGAAGCTATTTCTTTTGCATTAAAACACATCTCTTATAGAGATTTTGCATCGTGCGGACGCCCGGGGTAATGATATGAGTGAGAGACTACAGGCTCGAACCATATCCCCAGGCAAGCATGCACGATCAAAATCATAATAAATTGCATTTAAAAAGGACTAATCCGTTTAAAAAACGAATTAGTCCTTTATTTTGAGATTGCGGTTTGTGTCCCAGCTATTTCTTATATTTAATAATTATTCTGATTTATTGTCGCTTCTATTTTCTGCAATTCTCGTATATTCTTCTAATCTATGTTTATTTGGTGATAATGTTAAACCTAAGAATTTACGCTCTTTATTCGCATCTTTATAGAAACTAACCATCATACAAAGAATGATGATAGAGAATGGTAAGGCGGTCATGATTGCCATGTTTTGAAGGGCATTTAATCCATTATCTCCACCTGAGAATAATAAGATAAATGCAATCAATGCTTGTGCAACACCCCAAACCACTTTAATCATTGCTGATGGGTTTAATGAACCAAATGTTGTTTGCATTCCTAATACGAATGTCGCTGAATCGGCTGACGTAATAAAGAATGTTGCTATTAAGAGCAATGTCACAATGGACAACGCAAAGCCTAATGGTACTTCATTAAACACACCAAATAATGCAGTTTCTGGTGGCATATCAAATATTTTTGGATTGTCTTTTGCAGTTTCGATACCTAGAACACCGAATGCTGCAAACCAAACTAAACTTACAAGTACCGGTGCTAACATAACTCCAGATACGAACTCTCTAATTGAACGTCCTTTAGATACACGTGCAATAAATATACCCACAAATGGACTCCAACTAATCCACCAAGCTAATTGGAAGAAAGTCCATGATTTCATCCATTCATTTTTTTGTGGATCTAATGGTGCAGTATCAAACATATTAAATAATAATGTATTCAAATATTCACCTGTTGAACTTGTTAACATGTTTAAGATTAAAACGGTTGGTCCTACAATAAAAATAAATAATAAGATGATGCCTGCTAAGCCAATATTAGCATTACTTAAATATTGGATACCACGACTTAATCCTGACCAAGCACTAGCTAAGAATAAGATTGTGACAATCACAATAATAATACCTTGAGTCACAATATTATTCGGAATATCAAATAGGTAGTTTAGACCACCTGCGATTTGCATAGCACCTAGGCCTAGAGATACCGCTACACCACCGATAGTGGCGAAAACAGACACTACGTCAATAACTGTACCAAGCGGACCGTCTACTTTATTTCCGAAAATAGGACGTAATGTTTTTGAAATTAATGCAGGTTCATTTTTTCTAAATTGGAAGTAAGCTAACGCTAATGCAACAACACCATACACTGCCCATGCGTGGAAGCCCCATTGCATAAATGCGCCTCTTAAAGCTTCTTTATAAGCATGTGCTGATTGTGGTTCTCCAGATGGTGGTGATACAAAGTGACTGATTGGTTCAGCTGCTCCCCAGAATACTAAACCAATTCCCATACCAGCACTAAATAGCATCGCAAACCATGAAATTGTGTTAAATTCTGGTTTATCTTCAGGTTTACCCAATTTCAATTTTCCGATTGGGCTAAATATCAAGAAGACACAGAAGAATATCATTAGAGCTACAATAACCATATAATACCAACCAAAGTATTCAGTAATCCAACCAGTAATATTTGTCCCTATTGAATTAAACTGATTTGGAAATATTGCACCTAACAATACAACTATTGCGGTAATAATAATACTATAAGTAAAAACAGAAGACAGTTTCTTACCATTAGCATTATGTTGTTTATTTTCCAAAATTAGTAACCTCCCTTATAATTGAACATTAGGCAGAATAACAGACTTTATATATGAAAACAACAGCACTAATATTTGTTTTCATATATATATCGTGTGGCTAAAGCCGTCATAAAAGGATTACAAAACTAAACATAAAAATTCAATATTTCTATAAATATATTTATTAAAGTTGAATTCATTAACTTTAAAATAAACTTGCTCATGTTTTAATTTAAAAAATAAAAGACTAGAAAGTAATTTTAACCATTACATTCTAGTCTAAAATATGATGTTTTTATGAGGAAACATAACGCTCATCGCTACAATAAAAGTATTTCAATACTTTATACTTCAATATTATTTCACTATAAGTACTGGTATAGGACTTCTTTTAGCAACTTTATGTGTTACATCTCCAAGTACATGTTTGATATCTATACTTACGCGATGGTTACTCATTACAACTAAATCAAAATCGCCTACATCCATATCTCCAAAACTAATTCTCTCAAGTATGGTATCTTTTACAGGTCCAAATTCAATGGCTACTTTATAATTAATACCTTGCTCTTTTAATTTTTCAAGAAACGGGGAAAGTTCTTCTTCTTTTTCTTTAATGATATCTTCTTTATGTTTATTTTCATAACGTACACTCGCCAATAAATCATTTTCAGTCATGACATTATGAACAACTACAATAGAATCTTCTCCAACCAATTTCGCTAAGTTTTCAGGAATGTTATCGAAATCATTTTCAAAAGAGTATGGTAGTAAAATATTTTTATACATAATAAATCACCTTTCTTAATTAAACTATTGCAAAACAGTCTCATGTAGTTTTGCTCGTTTAAATATATTTTTGGTGCCTTAATGCGTATTTTACTAGTGAAACAACTGAAGTATTGAGCAACTTTTTGCATTAAATCAATGATGTACCCATACCATAAAAAATTTTTAGTGTACTTACTTATTATTTAATTACCACAATTTTATATAAATTATTCATTAAATAACCATTATTAATGAAATATTTCATTTTTTCGTATTCAGCGTTTCAAAATACTTATAGTTTGTTGATTACATACACAAATAACAACCGCAATAATGATTTCAAAAATAGATTTCGTTTTTAAAAAATAGACATGACTATGAAATCAAAATATCTCATTGATCTCATAGTCACGCCTTATAATACTTATTTTATTAATGTAATTGTTCTTGGCCTCGTTTATTCCAAGTTAAAATAAAGCTTAACATCGCTAAAATACTAATAACTGTTAATAAGACAAAACCAAAATCCCATCCAAAATGTTGTACGACAAAACCTAAAACAATGTTTGCCATCACAGCGCCAAATAAGTAACCAAATAAACCCGTTAGACCTGCAGCTGTTCCTGCTGCTTTTTTAGGTACATAATCTAATGCTTGTAAACCAATCAACATTACTGGTCCATAGATTAAAAATCCAATAGCAATTAATGATAAATTGTCCAACCATGCATGACCTGGAGGGTTCAACCAATAAATCAATACGAAGATTGTAACGCCAAGCATAAAGAAGAAACCTGCAGGACCACGGCGCCCTTTAAATACTTTGTCGGAAATATAACCACAAAGTAGTGTACCTGGAATGCCTGCCCATTCATAAAGGAAATAAGCCCAACCTGATTCACTTAAATTAAATTGCTTTTCTTCACTTAAATAAGTAGGTGCCCAATCTAACACACCATAACGTACAAAATAGACAAAAATATTGGCAAAAGCAATCGCCCATACCCATTTGTTATTCAATACATATTTAAACAATATCTCTTTTGTAGTTAGTTCTGTTTCAAGTGTTTCATGTGACGTCGTAGAGTAATCTTTGTTAAAGCGTTCAATAGGAGGTAACCCTTGTGATTGAGGTGTATCTCTAATTAAAACATATGCAATAATTGCGATAACAATTGCCAGTAATCCTGGATATATAAATACGCCTTCAAATCCTCTTAAATAACCAAAATTATAAAGGGCAGTCATAGATATTCCCCAAGTCGCGATTGGTGCCATTAGACCTCCACCAACATTATGGGCAACGTTCCAAATAGACGTTTTACTACCACGTTCACTAACACTAAACCAGTGCACGAGTACACGTCCTGATGGCGGCCATCCCATACCTTGAAACCATCCATTTAGAAATAACATAATAAACATGATTGTTATACTAGAAGTAAAAAATGGTACAAATCCTAATAATAAATTAACAATTGCCGTAAGCATCAAACCCAAAGTTAAAAATACACGCGCATTACTGCGATCACTTACAGTTCCCATTACAAATTTACTAAATCCATAAGCGATTGAAATCGCTGATAGCGCAATACCAAGCTCTCCTTTACTGAAACCATCTTCAATTAATGAAGGCATCGCTAATGAAAAGTTTTTTCTCAGCAAATAGTAACCCGCATAACCGATAAAAATACCTAAAAAAACCTGTAATCGTAACTTTTTATATGTATCATCTACCTTTTCAGCTGGTAAAGGATCCACATGTTTTGCTGGCTTTAAAAAACGAAACATACAATCACCCCTAAATTAGCAATCATTTTTCTTAACATTTTATTTACAAATTATTTACTTAATATTAATATTCCCCAGTTGGTAAAGCAATACTATTATTAAGATTTGAATATTATTATTGTAAGAAATAATATTTACGAGTGCGTGGGGGATACGATTGCAATAATCAAAGATTTCATAAATAAAACACCTCATAGTTATGATAAATCTTTAACTACAAGGTGTTATGAAAAGTAACTATTACAATATATCAAAAAAATACATGCTTAATAGCATAATGATAATAAATAATCCGACACAAAGTATAAAACTGTACATAAAAGTTACAGTATTACGCAATTTACTACTATAAACATCATTAGGGTCTTTCCCATGCATAAAAGCAACTATCCTATCATACGTTTGTATTCTAAACGATTTTTTTAAGGCTTCTACTTTAAATGATGCAATAATCATAGTTATTAAGAGTATAATTTCAGCTGAAATCCATAATGTCGTCCAATAGTAGAGGGTTGGACCTGCTAAAATTGCGGATAACAACATAGGCCAAATCATTAAATGACTCCATAAATTAAATTTGCTCTGTTTTAACTTTTGTTCCATAATCTCTATGTCTCCTTTAACTAAATTATCTAAAGAAACTTGAAACAAAGAACTAAGCATTAACAAATTATGTATATCTGGATAACTTTTATCATTTTCCCAATTTGAAATTGTTTGTCGTGAAACATACAATTTTGCAGCTAATTCTTCTTGTGATAAATGGTCACGCTGTCTAAAAAATTTAATTTGATTACCTATGTTCATTTGCCAAGCTCCTTTAACTTGAGACTATAGTGTGATTCTATTTTAGACTACCAAATTGTATTGACATGCGCACATTTAATTATGCAAAAAGTTTTTGTCATATAGCTATAGCGCCTTTTTTAGACCTCCCTTAGACTTACACAAAATAAGAGTAAGACCGCAACTAAATCATGTTTTTAATCACGTTTCTTACTCCTATCATTATTATTACTATTTAATTAACCCGTATAGCATTAAGAAATCAGTACCCTATCATAATTTTATATTTATGTCACAGTTTGTTGTTGTTGATATGGTATAGGATGATCTAATTCAAATGAAGCACCTGCAGTAATTTTTTTATATTGATAAGTAAAGTAGCCAATCCATAAAATTGTGAATACAAATGCGAGACCATAACTTAAATTAAGATCCAGACCTAAACCAATCTTCTGACTTAAAATATAAGTGAAAATATTCCAAGTCATAAAGACTGCCGGAATTGCAGCCACCCAAAAATTCTTTTTCGCGATAAGTAAATACATTGCACCTACCCATAAAGCGACAACAGCTGTAGTTTGGTTTGCCCAAGAAAAATAGCGCCATAAAATGGTAAAGTCTACCTGAGTCAAACCAAAACTTACGACAAATAATGGTGCAGCTACGATCACTCTTTTTAACATACTGCGCTGACCATAATTTAAATAATCAGCTATAATCATACGTGCACTACGGAAAGATGTATCACCACTTGTAATTGGTAAGACAATCACACCCAGTACTGCAATCGTACCAAACACAGAACCCAATAATAGATGTGATGCTTCACTTACAACAAGTGCCGCTTCCCCACGTGCTAAAACATCACTTAATCCACTATATCCATTAAATAAACTCATGCCTGCAGCTGCCCAAATCATTGCTATAATACCTTCTGCAATCATCATTCCATAGAATATGAAACGGCCATTTTTCTCTTTGTTTGTCGTTCTCGAAATAATAGGCGTTTGTGTAGCATGAAAACCAGATAAAGCACCACAAGTAATTGTAAAAAATAGTAGTGGAAATATAGGAGCGCCATCTGGATGCATATTTTTCAAATTAATTTCAGGTATCGGTGCACCTGTTTGAATAAGACGGAAACCTATACCTACTGCACTAATTAATAACAATGCACCGAAAATTGGATAAATGCGTCCAATGATTTTGTCTATAGGTAAAATTGTAGACAAAATATAATAAACAAAAATGACAAAGATAATGATACCTAATGCGATTCGACCATCTAATAAATTATGTAGTAACAATGCTGGACTGGTTACAAAAACTGTTCCAGTTAGCAATAATAATAAGATTGAGAAGATATTTACAAAGTGCTTCATGACCTGACCTAAAAATTTACCAGCAAGCTCCGGTAAATGTGCCCCTTTATTTCGAATTGAAATCATCCCAGTCAAATAATCATGTACTGCACCTGCAAAAATACATCCCACAACAATCCATATAAATGCTACAGGTCCATATAATGCCCCCATAATCGGTCCGAAAATCGGTCCTACACCTGCAATGTTCAATAGTTGAATGAGTGAATTTGATGACGTCTTCATAGGTAAATAATCGACATTATCGCGTTGATTATATGCTGGCGTTGGTCTATCTTGTTTCGTTCCAAACATTTTGTCGATATACTTCCCATAAGTGAAATAACCTATAACTAATAAAATAATAGATACAATAAACGTTACCATTTTAACATCCCCCTTTAATAATATGTAAGCGTTTTCTTAATTTAATCACATATTTTATTATTCTACAATCCTGTAAATGTTTTTTATTTAATTATTTTTAATTTTTGAGGAATATAAAATAAAATATATTTTTAAAATAATCTTTACATTTAAACGATATCTGACTCATTAACACTTATAATAAATAAAAAAAGTACAACCTCATTTAAATTTAAACGAAGTTGTACTTTTTGAATAAGCTATATGTTTAATTAAACTCAACTGTTATTTTTTATAAAGCTTAATTTTTATTTCATAATAATCATCGTGGTCTTTAGCTTGATGTTCAAACTTGATGCCACTTTTTTCAATTTCTTCTAAACTTTTGCCTACCGCTTCACGTGCATCTGTTAAATCTTTTTCAAAAGCAAAACTTTGCGCTTTTACTTTTTCAGGGCCGACTTTTTGTTTTACTCTAGCTTCAGTTTGTTTTACGTTTAACTTTTGGCTTATAATCGTTTCCACTAATGTTTCTTGATCTTCATCTGATAAACTTAGCATCGCACGTGCATGACGTTCTGTAACTTTGCCTTCACGTAAACGTTCTATCACTTTTGGCGCTAATTTTAATAATCTCAATTTATTTGCTATAAAACTTTGACTTTTACCTACACTTTTAGCTAATTCACTTTGTGTAGTATCACCTAGTTCTAAAAGTTTTTTATAAGCTTCCGCCTCTTCTACAACAGATAAATTTTCACGTTGGATATTTTCTATTAAAGCAACCACTGCAGTTTCTTCATCACCTAAATCTCTGATAATGACATCTGCGTATGTCTTATTCAACGATTGTAAGGCTCTAAATCTACGCTCTCCAGCAATGATTTCAAACATATCCTCTTCTATCGGACGTACTACAATCGGTTGTAACAATCCATGCTCATCTATTGATTCTGCGAGTTCTTTAATCTTATTTGGCTCAAATACTTGTCTTGGTTGATAACGATTTGGCACAATACGTTCAGTATGAATAGATTCAACACTATTATGATCCTCTTCAATATAACCAACAATGTCATCTTTATTTTTCAAACCAAATAATTTAGAAAAAGGTTTCTTCATATTTTATGCGCTCCCTCTAAATTAGTTGTATTAAATCACTTTTCTTTTTCAAGTAATGGAGACTTATTGGGCATTCCTGGTTTTCTTGGATATTTCTTTGGTGTCTCACTTCTCTTATCAATCTTTATCATTTGTCTTTCACCAGCATCTTCTGGTAATTCATATGAAATGACATCCTGAAGTTTACCACCGAGGACTCCTATACCAAAACGCGCTTCTTCCAACTCTTCTTCGCCTTTAGCTGATTTTAAAGCAATGAATTGTCCACCTTTTTTAACTAACGGTAAACACAATTCGCTTAATACGGAAAGTCTGGCAACTGCACGTGCAGTTACAATATCATAAGACGCCCTGTAGTCTCCCTTCCCGTAAATTTCTGCGCGATCATGTACAAAGTTCACATTTTCTAAATCTAATGCTTCTGCTAATTGATTTAAAAAATGGATGCGTTTGTTTAATGAATCTACAATTGTAATTTTTAAATTAGGATAAATAATTTTTAATGGAATACTTGGAAAACCAGCACCAGCACCAATATCACAAATTGTCAGCTCTTGTGTCAAATCCGTATAAAAACTTAGTGCAATGGAATCATAAAAATGTTTCAAATACACTTCAAGTTCTTCAGTAATACTTGTTAAATTCATTTTTTCATTCCATTCAACGAGCATTTGAAAATACGTTTGAAATTGATGTTGTTGTTTTTCTGTAAGTTCGATATCTTGTGTGCTGAGTTGCTCAGTTAACCATTTTACACTCATCTTAATTTTCCACCCTTTGTATTTTACCTTGTTCTAGGAACACTAATAAGATTGAAATATCTGCAGGATTTACACCTGAAATCCGAGATGCCTGCGCAATATTTAACGGTTTAACTTCCGCTAATTTTTCGCGTGCTTCAGTCGCTAAACTATCAACTTTACTATAATCTAAGTCTTCTGGAATTTTCTTTTCTTCCATACGTTTTACTTTTTCAACTTGTTGTAACGACTTATTGATATAGCCTTCATATTTTGTCTGAATTTCAACTTGTTCTTCTACATCACTAAGTAAGTGATTTTCTTCTTCTAAAATTTCTAGAATTAGGTTATACGTCATTTCAGGTCTACGCAATAATTCTAATGCTAATATACCATCTTTCAAACGAGAACCGCCTTGCGCTTCTATAATTTCTTGTACACGTTCGTGCGGTTTTATTCTAATTTCATTTAAGCGTGCTTGTTCATCTTTTATCATTTGACGTTTTTCATTGAAACGTGCATAACGTTCTTCAGAAATCATACCTAATTTATAACCTAAATCTGTTAATCTTAAATCTGCATTGTCATGTCTTAATAATAAACGATATTCTGCACGAGATGTTAATAAACGATATGGTTCATTGGTACCTTTTGTTATAAGATCATCTATTAAAACACCAATATAAGCGTCTGAACGGCTTAGGATGACTTCTTCCTCACCTAGTACTCTTGACGCTGCATTAATTCCAGCCATGATCCCTTGTCCTGCCGCTTCTTCATAACCAGAAGTTCCATTGATTTGTCCTGCAGTATATAAATTTTTAATTTTTTTAGTTTCTAGTGTTGGCCACAGTTGTGTTGGTACAAGTGCATCATATTCAATTGCGTATCCTGCACGCATCATATCCGCTTTTTCTAAGCCTGGAATTGTTTCCAACATCTGACGTTGAACATGTTCAGGTAAGCTTGTTGATAAACCTTGGACATAAACTTCATTGGTATTTCTACCTTCTGGTTCTAAGAAAAGTTGATGTCTAGGCTTATCATTGAATCTTACAAATTTATCTTCAATTGATGGACAATATCTAGGTCCCGTACCTTTAATCATGCCGGAATACATCGCAGATAAATGTAAATTATCATCTATAACTTGATGGGTTTCTCCATTAGTATATGTTAACCAACAAGGTAATTGATCTAAAATATATTCCGTTGTTTCAAAACTAAATGCTCTACCAACGTCGTCACCTGGTTGTATTTCTGTTTTAGAATAATCAATCGTTTTGGCGTTAACACGCGGTGGTGTACCAGTTTTGAATCTCACTACTTCAAATCCGAGATTTCTAAGATTATCAGCTAGTGAAATAGATGGTAATTGATGATTTGGACCACTTGAATATTTCATATTACCTAAAATGATTTCACCACGTAAAAATGTACCAGTTGTAATGATGACCGCATCTGCCCAGTATTCTGTGCCGATATTCGTACGTACGCCTTTGATGACTTCATCTTCAATAATTAAGTCATCCACCATGCCTTGCATAATATCAAGGTTTGCTTCATCTTCAATTACCTTTTTCATTTCTTGTTGATAAAGTACTTTGTCAGCTTGTGCGCGAAGTGCTCTTACTGCTGGACCTTTGCCAGTGTTTAACATACGCATTTGGATATGCGTTTTATCGATTGTTTTCGCCATTTGGCCACCTAATGCGTCTATTTCACGAACTACTATTCCTTTAGCCGGGCCACCAACTGATGGGTTACATGGCATGAATGCAATATTATCTAAATTTATTGTTAACATTAACGTTTTGGCACCACGTCTTGCTGAAGCAAGTCCAGCTTCAATACCAGCATGTCCGGCTCCAATTACTATTACATCATATTCTTGAGCCATACTTTTTCCTCCCTTTTATTTTCCTAGACAGAATTGACTAAATAATTGATTTATCAATTCTTCACTTGCGGATTCTCCGATAATTTCACCTAAAATTTCCCAAGTTCTCGTTAAATCTATCTGAACCATATCCATTGGCACACCAGCTTCTGCAGCATCTATAGCATCTTGAATCGAGTTTCTCGCTTGTTTTAACAATGAAATATGTCTTGAATTCGATACATATGTCATATCCTGATTTTGGACATCTCCTGCAAAGAATAAATCTCTAATTTGTATCTCTAACTGGTCAATACCTTCTTGTTTTAACATCGACGTTTGAATGATTGGCATATCTCCAACCATTTCTTTAACTTCTGAAATATCTAATTGTTTGTCTAAATCCATCTTGTTAATTATGACAATGGCATCTTCATTTTTAATAACTTCATATAACTTGCGATCTTCTTCTGTTAATGATTCGTTATAATTTAGCACAAACAAGATTAAATCCGCTTCACCTAAAGCTTTGCGTGAACGCTCTACACCAATACGTTCAACGATATCTTCCGTTTCACGTATTCCAGCAGTATCTACTAGCCTTAAGGGTACACCGCGGACGTTTACATACTCTTCTAAAGTATCCCTAGTTGTACCAGGCACCTCTGTAACAATCGCCTTGTTGTCTTGGATCAGGTTATTTAACATGGATGACTTACCAACATTCGGCTTACCAACTATGACCGTTGCTAAACCTTCTCTCATTATCTTCCCTTGTGTACCTGTATCTAATAACTTATTAATCTCTGCCTTAATTTGATTTGATTTTTCTAATAAAACTTCTGTTGTGGCATCTTCCACATCATCATATTCTGGATAATCTATATTAACTTCTACTTGTGCAAGGATTTCGAGAATGGATTGTCGCTGTCGCTTAATCATATCACTTAAACGACCTTCAATTTGATTCATTGCAACTTTAGATGCACGATCGGTTTTAGAACGAATAAAATCCATCACCGCTTCGGCTTGAGATAAATCTATACGCCCATTTAAAAACGCACGTTTTGTGTATTCACCTGGATCCGCCATTCTTGCACCGTGTGTCATCGTTAACTCTAACACTCTATTGATGGTTAAAATACCACCATGACAATTAATTTCAACGATATCTTCTCTAGTAAATGTTTTCGGTGCACGTAAGACAGACACCATCACTTCTTCGACCACTTCATTTGTCTCAGGATCAACAATATGCCCATAATTTATTGTATGAGAAGGTACATGTTCTAATGGTTCCTTCCCTTTATATAATTTATCTGCAATATTTACCGCGTCAACACCTGACAAACGTACAATACCAATAGCACCTTCACCCATTGGTGTGGATATACTCGTTATCGTATCTAAATCCATCATCCATCTCGCCTCCTTTATTCCAAAATTTATCATTATAATATTGTAAATAGTTTTCGATTAAAAAGCTAACATCTTGTTCAAACTTTTCACCGAGTTAGTCTTAGGGTTGTCTAACGTTAGGCTAACGGTAGGCTTAATTATCCCCTACCCTACTTAATTCGTTTATTAAAAACTTTAGCTATTTTTAAAACATGTTCTAAACTTGCTTGGATTTGCAGTGTATCCATATCTTTAGCTGGCTGCCTGGCTATCACAATAATTTCCATTGGTAATATATTTTGTTTATGTACCTTGAAACTTTCACGAATAGCACGCTTAATTTTATTTCTAACAACAGCATTACCTAATTTTTTAGAAACACTAATACCTAGTCTGAAGTGTTCTAATTCTTTATTAGGTTTCGTATAGACTACAAATTGACGATTTGCTACTGATTTTCCTTTTTTATATATAAATTGGAAATCACTGTTCTTTTTAATTCGGTATGCCTTCTCCACGAAACATCACTCGCTTATCTTTTCATTACATTTATTATTATATATCTAACATGCGTTGTATTTTTTAATAATAACACTAATTTTGCTACATATTTTCGTTATTTTAAACCAAAAAAAAGACCACTGATGAGTCAGTGATCTTATGCTGATAATACCTTACGGCCTTTACGACGACGACGCGCTAAAACTTTACGACCGTTTTTTGTGCTCATGCGTTTTCTGAAACCATGAACTTTACTATGTTTACGTTTATTTGGTTGATAAGTACGTTTTACCATGCAAAAACACCTCCATCTGTATTCGGTTATCTAAATA
Organism: Staphylococcus sp. GDH8C109P; assembly: GCF_017893405.1. Classification (NCBI taxonomy): domain Bacteria; kingdom Bacillati; phylum Bacillota; class Bacilli; order Caryophanales; family Staphylococcaceae; genus Staphylococcus; species Staphylococcus sp. GDH8C109P. The sequence goes on from NZ_JAESMX010000014.1 coordinate 211,755, forward strand.
TTATAATAGATAAATTAATATAAGCTTTTTGCTTCAAGTCTTGATTTAATATTATTAATTTCTAGTCATAATTCAAGCAACTACTACAATATAACAAAATCTTTTTTATAAAGCAAGTATCAATTTCAAGCATGTTTTTATCTCATTATAATACGAATTAGTCCTAGCTATTTTAAAACTGTATTGATAAATACGTCTATTAATATAGAAGATTCACCTTATCATATAAATATTTTTCATTTCAAATCTAGAGGGTTTTTAATTATACAATTTCCATACACTTTTTATAAATTATTTCCCAAGCCCACAAACCGCTTAATTTTTGATATACTATTTATTCTTGTAAGTTATCCACTTATTCACATATAAGCATGCTTATTTTGTGGATAATATTTCATCTATGCACAGGGTTATTTACGATTTAACAACATATTCACAGCCATTTGACAGAGGTGTTTGTTAAAAAGTATAATTGTGTGGATAAGTTATGTAAATATTGATAAATAAGGGGTTATATTATGAAGATATATCCTAAATGGTTGTGTATAACTTATAATCCACAGTGAGTTATCCACTGATTGTGTGTAACTTGTGGATAATTATTAACAGCTTGTGATTATGTTTATTCACACATGTTATTTCTGTGTATAACTTTTAAAATATAGAAAGTTGGAGTTTGCTATTATGTCAGAACAAGAAATTTGGGAAAAAGTTTTAACCTTAGCTCAAGAAAAAGTCAGCTATCCTAGCTATCAAACTTTTTTGAAAGATACAAAACTTTTTTCGTTACAGAATGATGAAGCTATTGTAGTCATTGACGATCCTTTTGTAGCTAATTGGTTAAAAACACATTATGTTGAAATCGTACAATCTGCATTATATGAAGCTATTGGTCACGAAATCATGCCAGTATTTTACTCTGAAGATGAATTAGAAAGTTTGAAAACTGAAAAAAAACAAGATGTTAAACAAAGTGCTAATGAAAAAGAAGTAGACCTTGATACTGTCGATGTAGCAAAAGTTGGTGATGAACAATTCAATATCAACAATACATTTGAAACATTCGTCATCGGTCCCGGAAACAGATTCCCACACGCAGCGAGTTTAGCTGTAGCCGAAGCACCGGCTCAAGCGTATAATCCATTATTTATATATGGTGGTGTAGGATTAGGTAAAACCCATCTAATGCATGCTATTGGCCATTATGTTTTAGATAACAATCCAGATGCCAAAGTAATCTATACATCTAGTGAAAAATTTACCAATGAATTCATTAAATCTATCCGAGACAATAAAACAGAACGTTTTAGAGAAAAATATCGTAATATCGATGTGCTCTTAATAGATGATATACAATTCATTCAAAACAAAGAACAAACTCAAGAAGAATTCTTCCACACATTTAATGATTTACATCAAGCAAATAAGCAAATTGTTATTTCTAGTGATAGACCCCCTAAAGAAATTGCTAAATTAGAAGATCGACTACGTTCTCGCTTTGAATGGGGATTGATAGTAGATATTACACCACCAGATTACGAAACGAGAATGGCGATTTTGCAGAAAAAAATTGGTGAAGAAAATATAAATATTCCTACTGAAGCCTTAACGTATATCGCTAATCAAATACAATCCAATATACGTGAACTTGAAGGAGCACTTAATCGTGTATTAGCCTTTTCAAAGTTACAAGGACAACCTATCACAACCGAATTAACAGCAGCTGCACTGAAAGATATCATCCAAGCACCTAAATCTAAAAAAATTACTATTCAAGATATACAAAAAGTTGTTGGAGAATACTATAGTGTAAGAATAGAAGACTTTAGCGCCAAGAAACGTACAAAATCGATTGCTTATCCACGTCAAATTGCTATGTATTTATCACGTGAATTGACTGACTTTTCGCTACCTAAGATCGGAGAAGAGTTTGGTGGACGTGATCATACTACTGTTATTCACGCACATGAAAAAATAGTAAAAGATATCAATAATGATCCAACATTTAAACAAGAAGTTGAAAATCTTGAAAAAGAAATTAGAAACCCATAAAACAATCTGTACTATAACAGATTAATGAATCAAATTAGAGGTATAACCAAATAACTTGTTTTTAATTTTGTGGACAATGTGCAAAAGGAATACACACTGTGCACAAGTTATCCACAGTCATCAAACAATGACATGATTGCATTAATTTGAGTTATCCCCTAATCCACAAGCCCTACTACTATTACTACGGGTTTAAAACCTATATAATTATTATATAAACGACTGGAAGGAGTTTAAAAATGGAATTTACAATTAGAAGAGATTATTTTATAAATCAATTAAATGACACATTAAAAGCAATCTCACCAAGAACTACATTACCTATACTAACGGGTATAAAAATTGAAGTTAAAAACAATGAAGTCATACTTACTGGTTCAGATTCAGAAATCTCAATAGAAATTACAATTCCTAAACAAGTAGATGGAGAAGACATTATCGAAATTACAGAAACTGGTTCAGTTGTACTCCCTGGTCGTTTCTTTGTAGATATTATTAAAAAACTACCAGGAAAAGAAGTTAAATTATCAACAAATGAACAATTCCAAACTTTAATAACTTCTGGACATTCAGAATTTAATTTAAGTGGTTTAGATCCAGATCAATATCCTTTATTACCACAAGTTTCTCGTGATGATGCGATTCAATTATCTGTAAAAGTGCTTAAAAACGTGATAGCACAAACGAATTTCGCAGTGTCCACCTCAGAAACACGCCCAGTACTTACTGGTGTTAACTGGCTTATACAAGATAATGAATTAATATGCACAGCGACTGACTCACATCGCTTGGCTGTACGAAAAGTGGCTTTAGAAGATGAATCTGAAAATAAAAATGTTATTATTCCTGGTAAAGCATTAGCAGAATTAAATAAAATCATGTCTGATAGTGAAGAAGATATTGATATTTTCTTTGCATCAAACCAAGTATTATTTAAAGTTGGAAACGTAAACTTTATTTCACGTCTTTTAGAAGGTCATTATCCAGATACTTCACGTTTATTCCCAGAAAACTATGAAATTAAAATAGGCATAGATAACGGAGAATTCTATCATGCTATTGATCGTGCATCTCTATTAGCACGTGAAGGTGGAAACAATGTTATTAAATTAAGTACAGGTAATGAATTAGTCGAATTATCTTCTACATCACCAGAAATTGGTACTGTGAAAGAAGAAGTGAAAGCAGATAACGTTGATGGTGGTAATTTAAAAATTTCATTTAACTCTAAATATATGATGGATGCACTTAAAGCAATCGATAACGATGAAGTTGAAGTCGAATTCTTTGGTACGATGAAACCATTTATTTTAAAACCAAAAGATGACGATTCAGTTACACAATTAATTTTACCAATTAGAACATATTAAATTTTGTTCAACAGAGAGCCTGAGACAGATTTATGTCTCGGGTTTTTTTATTGTGGATATTTAAGACCTAGTAAGTATAACTTAGGCGTGTGGACAGAACTCTAATTTTATTAAATAGATTTCATCGTCTCACCCGGCAAGGATGATTAGAATTGACAGAAGCTTGATTTAAAACGCATTTTCAGTTTAGCCATCTACTGCCAATATGAAATGCGTTTGAGGCAAATTTATTATGTCTCAACTTTATGTCACGTATAAACCATTACTTCACTCTTTTTTTCGAAGTCATTTCATAAAGCAAAACGTGTATATCGATAAAGATATCTTAATCATAAACATTTAACGCTACTTACATGCTATTTAGAGCTTAAATATAAGCAATTTAATCTTTTTTAGACTTATGATACCTAAAACGAATGAATAAGCTAAGAAAGTCGTTAAAATTCAAAATCATAACGTTACCGTTGAACTCATATAAAAATTCCTTATGAAGTATCGCTTAGTTAAAAACATTAATAATTAATTTTTTAGTTAGAATCTTTTTTAAAGAAATAGAATATTAGGAATAAAAGTTTGTTATAATATATGAGTGTTACATTGTTAAAAGTACCTTTGTAAATAAATTTCAACAATAGTAAAAATTATACATAAGAAAACGCTTTCTATCTGCATTTTGCATGAAATTTTTCTCAAAAAAAGGTATAATATATAGATGAGTTTAAAAGGAATGGAGTGATTGATTTGGTTGAAGAAGTAATTGTTGATGGAGACATTACTTTAGGGCAATTTCTAAAGACAGAAGGTATTATTGAATCTGGTGGTCAAGCGAAATGGTTCTTGCAAGATTTTGAAGTAATGATCAATGGTGAGCGCGAAATGCGTCGTGGTAAAAAATTAAACCATCAAGATAACATCGTTATACCAGAAGTCGGTTCATTTTTGATTATACATCAAGGTGAAGAATGAAACTAAAGACACTCCAGTTAGACAATTATCGTAACTATGAGTCAATTACCCTAAATTGTCACCCTGAAGTCAATATATTGATTGGCGAGAATGCGCAAGGGAAGACTAATTTATTGGAATCTATTTATACACTAGCATTAGCCAAAAGTCACAGAACATCAAATGATAAAGAACTCATACGTTTTGATCGAGACTATGCTAAAATAGAGGGTGAACTCAGTTATAGATATGGAGAAATGCCTTTAACGATGTTTATAACTAAAAAGGGTAAGCAGGTTAAAATCAATCACTTAGAACAAAGTAGACTGACACAATATATCGGTCACTTAAACGTTGTCTTGTTTGCACCTGAAGATTTGAATATTGTCAAAGGCGCACCTCAAATAAGACGTAGGTTTATAGATATGGAACTTGGACAAATTTCAGCAGTGTACTTAAATGATTTGTCTCAATATCAAAGAATTTTAAAACAAAAGAATAATTATTTGAAGCAATTGCAATATGGTCAAAAGACTGACAGCACTATGCTTGATGTCTTAAACCAACAATTTGCAACATATGCACTCAAAGTTACATTAAGACGTGAACATTTTATTAAAGAACTTGAATCATTAGCCAAACCTATTCATTCTGGCATTACAGACGAGAATGAAACACTGTCATTAAAGTACCTTCCTAGTATCAAATTAGATGCTGAGGAAAAAAGTGAGACGGAACGCTTAGAGGAAGTCTTAACTTTACTAGATGATAATAAAGATCGTGAAAAAGATAGAGGTGTCTGTTTGTTTGGCCCTCACAGAGATGATTTAGGTTTCAACGTAAATGGTATGGATGCTCAAACTTACGGTTCGCAAGGACAGCAAAGAACGACGGCTTTATCAATCAAACTTGCAGAAATCGAACTGATGAATATTGAAGTAGGTGAGTATCCCATCCTATTACTAGATGATGTGTTAAGTGAATTAGATGATTCACGTCAGTCTCATTTATTGAGCACAATTCAACATAAAGTGCAGACATTTGTGACGACAACATCAGTTGATGGCATTGATCATGAAATTATGAAAAACGCTAAACTTTATCGCATAAATAATGGCGAAATTATAAAGTAACGGAAAGTGAAGGTGGAAGCATTGTCAGATGTGAACAACACGGAAGATTATGGTGCTGGTCAGATTCAGGTATTAGAAGGTCTAGAAGCGGTTCGTAAGAGACCAGGTATGTATATAGGCTCAACTTCAGAAAGAGGACTACATCACTTAGTTTGGGAAATTGTTGATAACAGTATTGACGAAGCACTCGCAGGTTATGCTGACCAAATCGACGTTATTATTGAAGAAGATAATTGGATAAAAGTAACAGACAATGGTCGTGGTATTCCTGTTGGTATACAAGAAAAAATGGGACGACCTGCCGTTGAGGTAATTCTAACTGTGCTACACGCTGGTGGTAAATTCGGCGGTGGCGGTTATAAAGTTTCCGGTGGTCTACACGGTGTAGGTTCTTCTGTTGTAAATGCTTTATCAGAAGATTTGGAAGTGTATGTGTACAAGGATGAAAATATATATCATCAAGCATATAAAAAAGGCATACCTCAGTTTGATTTAAAGATCATTGGTGAAACCGATGAAAGCACTGGTTCTACTGGTACTGCGATTCGTTTTAAAGCTGATCCTGAGATATTCACTGAAACAACAACATATAATTATGAAGTATTGCAACAACGTATCAGAGAACTGGCGTTTTTAAATAAAGGGATCTCAATTACATTAAGAGATGAAAGAGAAGAAGAGGTTCGTGAAGATACTTATCACTACGAAGGTGGTATAAAATCTTACGTTGAAATGTTAAATGAAAATAAAGAACCTATTCACGAAGAACCGATTTATGTACATCAATCAAAAGATGATATTGAAGTTGAAATCGCGCTTCAATACAATAAAGGCTATGCTACGAATCTTCTAACATACGCGAATAATATTCACACTTATGAAGGTGGTACTCATGAAGAAGGCTTTAAACGAGCGCTCTCTCGTGTGTTAAATAGCTACGGTCTTAACAGTAAGATTATGAAAGAAGATAAAGAAAGACTTTCAGGTGAGGATACACGTGAAGGCTTAACAGCTGTTGTTTCAATCAAACATGGTGACCCACAATTCGAAGGACAAACTAAAACTAAATTAGGTAACTCCGAAGTACGTCAAGTTGTTGATCGTATATTCTCCGAGTTGTTTGAACGCTTTTTATACGAAAATCCACAAGTAGGTCGAACAATCGTAGAAAAAGGAATGATGGCCTCACAAGCACGTCTTGCAGCTAAAAAAGCGCGTGAAGTGACACGTCGTAAATCTGCGTTAGAAATTTCAAGTTTACCAGGGAAACTTGCAGATTGTTCTAGTAAAGACCCTTCTCGAAGTGAAATTTTCATCGTCGAAGGGGACTCTGCCGGAGGGTCTACAAAATCTGGTCGTGACTCAGAAACGCAAGCCATTTTACCATTACGTGGTAAGATATTGAACGTTGAAAAAGCACGTTTAGATAGAATTTTAAATAATAATGAAATACGTTCTATGATTACTGCTTTTGGTACTGGTATTGGTGGAGAGTTTGATTTAAGTAAGGCACGCTATCACAAGATTATCCTTATGACAGATGCCGATGTTGATGGTGCACATATTAGAACTTTATTATTAACATTCTTTTATCGCTTTATGAGACCGTTAATTGAAGCTGGATATGTTTATATTGCACAGCCACCATTATTCAAATTGACACAAGGTAAACAGAAATACTATGTGTTTAACGAACGTGAATTAGAAAAACTTAAAGCTCAATTGGATCCAAGTCCAAAATGGTCTATTGCACGTTACAAAGGTCTTGGTGAAATGAATGCTGATCAATTATGGGAAACAACTATGAATCCAGAAAACAGAGCTATGTTACAAGTATCATTAGATGATGCGATTGAAGCAGACCAAGTTTTTGAAATGTTAATGGGCGATGTTGTTGAGAACCGTAGACAGTTTATTGAAGATAATGCAGTTTATGCAAACTTAGATTTCTAAGACAATGAACTGAATTTTTGAAGGAGGATATCTTGATGGCTGAATTACCTGAATCAAGAATAAATGAACGAAATATAACGAATGAGATGCGTGAATCGTTCCTAGATTATGCGATGAGCGTTATCGTTTCACGTGCGCTACCAGATGTTAGAGATGGTTTAAAACCAGTACATCGACGCATACTTTACGGCTTACACGAACAAGGTATGACACCTGATAAATCATATAAGAAATCTGCGCGTATTGTTGGGGATGTTATGGGTAAATATCACCCTCACGGTGACTCCTCAATTTACGAAGCTATGGTTAGAATGGCACAGGACTTCAGCTATCGATATCCTTTAATTGATGGCCAAGGTAACTTTGGTTCTATGGATGGTGATGGTGCAGCGGCGATGCGTTATACAGAAGCGCGTATGTCTAAAATTACACTCGAAATGTTGAGAGATATTAACAAAGATACGATTGATTTTGTTGATAACTATGACGGTAACGAAAGAGAGCCGGCAGTCTTACCTTCAAGGTTTCCAAATTTACTTGTAAATGGTGCATCAGGTATCGCAGTAGGTATGGCTACTAATATACCGCCACATAATTTGACTGAAGTGATTAATGGCGTATTAAGTTTAAGCTATAATCCAGATATTACGATTGCAGAATTGATGGAAGATGTCCAAGGGCCAGACTTCCCTACAGCAGGTATTATTCTTGGTAAAAGTGGTATACGCCGTGCATTTGAAACTGGACGTGGTTCGGTTCAAATGAGAGCAAGAGCTGAAATTGAAGAACGTGGTGGTGGCCGTCAACGTATCGTTGTAACAGAGGTTCCATATCAAGTAAATAAAGCCCGCATGATTGAAAAAATTGCTGAATTGGCACGTGATAAAAAAATCGATGGCATTACAGATTTACGTGACGAAACAAGTTTACGTACTGGCGTGCGTGTTGTGATTGACATACGTAAAGATGCCAATGCCAGTGTTGTATTAAACAACTTGTATAAACAGACACCATTACAAACGTCATTTGGTGTTAACATGATTGCTTTAGTTGATGGCAGACCGAAATTAATTAACCTTAAAGAAGCATTGGTTGAATATCTTGAACATCAAAAGATAGTTGTAAGAAGAAGAACAGAATACAACTTGAAGAAGGCACAAGACCGTGCACATATTTTAGAAGGCTTAAGAATTGCTTTAGATCACATTGATGAAATTATTCGTGTGATCCGTGAATCTGATACAGATAAAGTTGCAATGGTAAGCTTGCAAGAACAATTTAAACTTACTGAACGACAAGCGCAAGCCATCCTTGATATGCGATTAAGACGTTTAACAGGTTTAGAAAGAGATAAAATTGAATCTGAATATAATGAATTAATTGCATATATAGAAGAATTAAAGGCGATTCTTGCAGACGAAGAAAAACTATTACAACTTGTTCGTGATGAGTTAATTGATGTTCGTGAACGCTATGGTGACGAACGTAAAACAGAAATTCAATTGGGTGGTCTCGACAACATTGAAGACGAAGACCTGATCCCAGAAGAACAAATCGTTATTACATTAAGTCACAATAACTATATTAAACGCCTACCCGTTTCAACATATAGAGCTCAACATCGTGGTGGTCGTGGTGTACAAGGCATGCAAACACTAGAAGAAGATTTTGTAAGTCAACTTGTTACATTGAGTACGCACGATCATGTCTTATTCTTCACGAATAAAGGTAGAGTGTATAAACTTAAAGGTTATGAAGTGCCAGAACTTTCCCGTCAGTCTAAAGGTATCCCAGTAGTCAATGCGATTGAACTGGATAATGATGAAACGATTAGCACAATGATTGCCGTTAAAGATTTAGAAAGTGAAGAAGACTACTTAGTATTTGCAACGTTAAAAGGTATTGTTAAACGTTCAGCATTACGTAATTTCTCACACATTAATAAAAACGGTAAGATTGCGATTGGTTTCAAAGAAGATGATGAATTGATTGCAGTGAGATTAACAGATGGTGAAGATGATGTATTAATCGGTACTGCTCATGGTTCTTTAATCCGCTTTAACGAAACTGCATTACGTCCTTTAGGTCGTACAGCTGCTGGTGTTAAAGGTATTACATTAAGAGAAGGCGACAGCGTCGTTGGATTAGATGTTACTAAAGCAGAAACAGATGATGAAATTCTAGTAGTGACTGAAAATGGCTACGGTAAACGTACACCAGTTAGTGAATATCGTTTATCTAACCGTGGTGGTAAAGGTATTAAGACTGCTACGATTACAGAACGTAACGGTCAAGTTGTATGTATCACATCCGTCGAAGGTAAAGAAGACTTGATGATTGTTACAAATGCTGGTGTAATTATCCGTATCGGCGTTGAAGATATTTCACAAAATGGACGTGCAGCCCAAGGTGTAAGATTGATTAAATTAAACGACGATCAATTTGTTTCTACAGTTGCTAAAGTAGATGAAGAAGAAAAAGAAGCTGAAGAAATTGAACTTCAAGAAACAGAAAATGAACAAATTGAAGGCACTTCAAGTGACAGTCAACAATCAGAATCTATAGTAACTGATGATTTATCAGAAGGCGTCGTTCATACCGAAGTTGAAGAAGATACAGATGAAGATGGTCGTCAAGAAGTGAGAAAAGACTTTATGGACCGTATCAATGAAGACATCGATAATAGTGATAATGAAGAAACTGAAAACGAAGATGACGAATAATCTCAATTTTTAGAAGTAAACCAATAGTTACATTCAAAATTGAAAAATCTAAATATACAAATGAGTTTGGGACATAAATCCCCATTCTCAAAATAAGAGGGCCAATCATTAATATGGATTGGTCCTCTTTATATTTAAAATATTACGATTTTGATCGTGCATGCTTGCCTGGGGATATGGCTCGAGCCAGTAGTCTCTCGCTCATATCATTTCCCCGGGCGTCCGCACGATGCAAAATCGCTACAATTTATATTTTGTTATTCAAAAAAATAAGGCTTTTACGTATAATTTAATAAGCACTATTAAATTAACGAGTCACATATGTATAAAAATTATTACGTGACTCAACATACACTAACAATGGAAACTTCAGTTTAGTATCCCACAAATGATATGTCACAATATGTGAATAAAAGCGTTGAAACAACCCTTGAAAATACATTCGATGAATTTAAACATCATCGTGGTGCTACATCATATCATCTCATAATAATGTTAAAAATTGATCTATATGTCTGTCTTCACTCAATTCATATACTCTAGTCGTAAAATAGAAAAACTACTAAATAATCGTACCTGAATGATGTGGCTATCACAAAATCAAACGCCTTCTTATAAAAACAATGAATCGTTTTAGAGTAAATCCTAAAGTAGATGCCCATGCCCTATTAGCATCTTTAGTTCTTTGTATTAACGCACTTAATATAAGAGAAGTAGTAGCTCCACGAGACAGCTATAATCAAAACAATATTGAAAAGGCAATTTCTATATTATTTCAATAGAAATTGCCTTTTTTACTTGTCCAAGAACTTTATGTTCCAGGCTCATTTTATTTTGGTTTAACATATTTATATCGTAGGTGTTTATTTAGCTTTCCAATGCTTTCATGGCATATGGAATTTCGCTAATTAAATGAGAAGGTGGTACGACATACATTTTCTTTGATAGCTCTTCACCGATATAACTGTGTGTATAAGTGGCACTCGTAACCGCTTCTTTCGTGTCGTCGAATTGACCTACAAAACTTGTAATCATACCGGCAAGTGTGTCACCCATACCGCCTGTAGCCATCGCAGGTGTACCAATTGGTAGTTTGTAATCTCCATCTTTGAAATAAATTTCAGTGCCATGCATTTTTAATACAATCGTTGCTCCAATTCTATCAGCAGCTTCGCGATTACGTTCATAGGTTTGTTCTTCTATTGCGATGCCACTTAAACGTTCCCACTCTTTTTGGTGTGGTGTGAAAATAACATTGCAAGTTGGAATATCTGGCTTTAATTTACTAAATATAGTAATAGCATCTCCATCCACTATAAGTGTTTGGTGTGGTTGAATGTTTTGTAATAAGAACGTGATAGCATTATTTCCTTTGAAATCACACCCTAAGCCAGGACCAATTAAGATACAATCTGTATTTTCAATCATTTTAGTGAGCATTTTAGTATCATTGATATCAATCACCATTGCTTCAGGACAGCGTGAATGTAGCGCAGCATGGTTTGTTGGATGTGTAGCTACTGTAATTAAACCACTGCCACTATAGACACAAGCACGTGCAGCAAGCATGATTGCCCCACCTAGATTCGCATTACCTCCAATTAAAAGAATTTTGCCATAATCACCTTTATGCGTTTCATCTTTACGTTTTGGAATGCTTACTGATGAAATTGTTTCCAACATTGAAACCTCCTTTAATCATATTAGTTATTTCAACTTTTAATTTGTATATTTGATCATTATTTTGTTGATTCGTAAGTTTATACTTTTTGATAAGAATTGTGTATTTATAAGCTTTATGAAAGGTTTTATCTGTAGCTTTTTATTAATTTACTTTTTAAATACAATAGAAAATATTATACCTGCTTTGCACTTAAGTCAATAGGTAAAAGCATTAAGAATTTGTTTATTTTTAGAAATAATAAATTTGCCTTCTTTATCTTATTAAAATACTAATTTAATACCATGTTACGGATATGGACGAACCTATTGTTCTTAAAAATATGGAAGCGTATACTCTAATTAATTGAAAATCATCAGAAGTAAGGAGATGGGGAAATGACATTACAGCTTAATGGTGAAAATTTAACAATTAATGCAATTAAAGATTTTTTATATCAAAGTGATGATGTAAAAGTAACAGAGGATGCATATGAACGTGTAAAACAGAGTCGGGTAACAGTAGAAAAGATTATAGATGATAAAGAAACAATTTATGGTATAACGACTGGATTTGGTTTATTTAGTGATGTGCGTATTGATGAGGGAGAATACAATCAATTACAAGTAAATTTAATCCGTTCGCATGCATGTGGTATCGGAAAACCTTTTTCACAGGATGTCGCGTTAGTGATGATGGTTTTACGTCTAAACACGTTGCTAAAAGGTCATTCTGGTGTGACAATCGATTTAGTAAATCAAATCATTTACTTTATTAACAATAGAATTATTCCAGTCATTCCACAACAGGGGTCTCTTGGTGCTTCAGGTGATTTAGCACCACTTTCACATTTAGCTTTAGCACTGATTGGAGAAGGAAGCGTCTATTATAAAGGTGAAGAAGTAGACAGTCGGCATGTCTTAAATTTATTAAATCGTGAACCTTTGAGCTTACAGGCTAAAGAAGGTCTTGCTTTAATTAATGGCACGCAAGCTATGACTGCACAAGGTGTAATTAATTATATAGAAGCGGAAGATATTGGTTACCAAGCGGAGTGGATTGCTGCTCTTACACATCAGGCATTAAATGGTATTACTGATGCATATCATGAAAAAGTGCATCGCGTCCGAAATTTTCCAGAACAGATAGATGTTGCTTCACGCATGTTAGACTGGCTTGAAGGTTCTAAATTAACAACGACACAGGGAGAAATTCGCGTACAAGATGCTTATACATTACGCTGTATTCCACAAATACATGGCGCGAGCTTCCAAGTTTTTAATTATGTAAAAGAAAAGCTTGAATTTGAAATGAATGCGGCGAACGATAATCCATTAATATTTGATGAAGACGATGAGACATTAGTTATTTCTGGCGGTAATTTCCATGGTCAACCGATTGCATTCGCGTTAGACTTCTTAAAGTTAGGCGTAAGTGAGTTAGCCAATGTTTCAGAAAGACGCTTAGAGAGATTAGTAAACCCACAATTGAACAATGGTTTACCGGCGTTTTTAAGCCCTCAACCGGGTTTACAGAGTGGTGCAATGATCATGCAATATGCAGCTGCAAGTCTTGTTTCGGAAAATAAGACACTCGCACACCCAGCTAGTGTAGATTCTATTCCATCATCAGCTAATCAAGAAGATCACGTGTCTATGGGGACGATTGCTTCACGCCATGGTTACCAAATGATTGAAAATGCACGACGTGTGTTAGCAATAGAAACAATCATCGCACTTCAAGCAGTAGAATATAAAGATGTTGAAAAATTATCACCTAAAACCTATGAAAAATATCAAGCTTTACGAAAAGTTGTACCATCTATCACTGAAGACCGCCAATTTCATAAAGACATAGAAGCTGTTTCACAGTATTTATTAGATCACGCTTATGCTAATTAAGTTGAGTGAATTTTTAATGAACATTCAGCGATTGCATATCCTTGGTCTTGAAAAGTGATAGGTTATTTGCTATATTAAAATCAAGTTAATAAAGCTATTGTTCGTAGGCTAAGTAGTATTGTACTTCTGGTTTCAGAGAGCTTGTGGTTAGTGAGAACAAGTAATCAGGGTCAATGTGAATCTACCTACTATATGAGAACAATCGGGTTTAACCGTTATTTTGGTGAAAGTGCAGTCTCTTTGGCTGTTAAATAGGGTGGCAACGCGTAAAGACCACGTCCCTTGTACAGGGATGTGGTCTTTTTTGTGTTCTATTCTAAAAAAAAATAGAAATTGAAAGGATGGAAAGTGACATGTTAGACATTAAACTATTTCGTAATGACCCAGAGTTTTTAAAAGACAAAGTTGCAAAACGTGGTATGGATACAAAAGTAGTAGATGATGTATTATCACTTGATAACAAACGCCGTGAATTAATTCGAAAAGCTGAAGAAATGAAAGCTGAACGTAACAAAGTGAGCGGTGAAATTGCTGAAAAAAAACGTAATAAAGAAAATGCAGATGATGTTATCGCAGAAATGAGAAAATTAGGTGACGACATCAAACTTCTAGATAATGATTTAAATGATGTGGATAAAGAGCTAGAAGACTTATTATCTCGTATTCCAAATACAATTCATGATGATGTGCCTGAAGGTGATTCTGATGAAGAGAATGTAGAATTAAAGCGTTGGGGTACACCAAGGAAATTTGATTTTGATGAAAAAGCACACTGGGATTTAGTAGAGTCATTACAAATGGCTAACTTTGAACGCGGTGCAAAAGTTTCTGGTGCAAGATTTGTGTTCTTAACTGGCGAAGGCGCGCAGTTAGAAAGAGCATTAATGAACTATATGGTCACGAAACATACGACGCAACATGGTTATACAGAAATGATGGTACCACAATTAGTAAATGCTGATTCAATGTATGGTACTGGCCAATTACCAAAATTTGAAGAAGATTTATTCAAAATTGAAAAAGAAGGATTATATACAATACCAACGGCAGAAGTACCATTAACGAATTATTATCGTAATGAAATTATTGGTCCGGATGTCTTACCTGCTAAATTCACAGCGCAATCAGCGTGTTATCGTAGTGAAGCAGGTTCAGCTGGTAGAGATACAAGAGGGTTAATCCGTTTACACCAATTCGATAAAGTAGAAATGGTACGTTTTGAAAAACCGGAAGACTCTTGGCAAGCATTAGAAGAAATGACAGAACATGCAGAAGCAATTTTAGAAGAGTTAGGCTTACCGTATCGTAGAGTTATTTTATGTACAGGTGACATAGGCTTTGGTTCAAGCAAAACGTATGACTTAGAAGTTTGGTTACCAAGCTATAATGAGTACAAAGAAATTAGCTCTTGCTCAAATATTACTGATTTCCAAGCACGTCGTTCTAATATTCGTTTTAAACGTGATAAAACAGTAAAACCAGAATTAGTGCACACATTGAATGGTAGTGGTTTAGCAGTAGGTCGTACATTTGCTGCAATCGTAGAAAACTATCAAAACGAAGATGGTTCAGTTACTATTCCAGATGCATTAGTACCATATATGGGCGGTAAAACAGTGATTCACCCAGTTAAAGAAAAATAGATTCGTTTGAATGAATATCATCAGTGGCATTTGAGCTAGCTTAAGCGTTGAACTTTCAAAATAGATGCCATAAAATGATGAAATAAAAATAGAGGTTGGGACAAATAGATGTCTCAACCTCTCATTTTATATAAATAATGAGTGATGAGCCTTCTGATCTTCTAAATACCTTAGATATTTTGAAAATAAAGAAAGGGTAGGGGAGGTGTTAAATATCTTGTTTTGCAGGTTATTTAATTTGAAAAATACCTTATTTTATTCAAAAAATAGAGGGTAGTCTAAAATAAAAACACAATATTCTGAAATTAAAAACATTTTAATAACAGCATTTTTAGACGAACGTAAGTCTTAGGTTACACATACGTAAGTCTAAAAACGTTGAATGTCTCTTTCATTTTGTATTAAACTAATTCTATTATTTTTAAAAAATGTGTGGGAGGTGGCATGATGGCAACACATTTAACTTTTAAGCAAGGTGTAAAAGAATGTGTACCGACTTTGTTAGGTTATGCTGGTGTTGGTCTTTCATTTGGTATTGTTGCAGTGGCTTCAGGTTTCAATTTGATTGAAATCATTTTGTTATGCTTACTTGTCTATGCTGGCGCGGCACAATTTATTATTTGTGCGTTAGTCATTGCTGGAACGCCAATTTCTGCAATTGTATTAACGACATTTATTGTAAATTCTAGGATGTTTTTATTAAGTATGACCTTAGCGCCAAGTTATAAAGGGTATGGGTTTTGGAATCGTATAGGCATGTCTTCTTTGATTACAGATGAAACATTTGGTGTCGCTATTACACCACATCTAAAAGGTGAAAAAATCAATGATCGATGGTTGCATGGATTAAATATCACAGCTTATTTATTTTGGACATTTGCAAGCATTGTTGGTGCTGTTTTTGGTAAATACATAACAAACCCAGATGCGTTTGGGTTAGATTTTGCTATTACTGCAATGTTTATATTCTTAGCTGTTTCCCAGTTTGATGCTATTAAACAATCACAATTTAAAACATATTTAGTATTGATTGTTTGTGTGATTATATTAATGCTTAGTTTAAGTTTCTTTATGCCTTCATATGTAGCAATTATCTTAGCTTCGACAATTACTGCGGGGTTAGGGGTGGTGATCGACAAATGACAACGACCTTACATATGTTATTAATTATTGTTTTATGTGGTGTGGTCACTTGGTTAACACGTATTATACCGTTTATATTAATTACGAAAATTAAACTATCTGAGACAGTTGTAAAGTGGCTTTCCTTCATTCCTATTACATTATTTACGGCATTGATTGTAGACGGCGTTCTAGAACAACATGAAGATTCAATGGTGTATAGTGTTAATTTACCGTTTTTAGTAACGATGCTTCCGACAATAATCATTGCCATTATTACACGGAGTTTAACGATTACGATTGTCAGTGGTATTTTAATAATGGCAGTTTTAAGATGGATATTTTAAATATATTATTGAAGTGGCTCACATTATCCGTTAGAATAGCAATAATTAGAAAATTTTGATAATTTTAAAGAAATACTTGTTAAAATAGATATTTGATTTATGCACAGCTTTTTACAATTAAAATTAAATCTTATTTCGAGAAGCAGAGGGACTTGGCCCAATGAAGCTTCAGCAACCGACTTTAGAAGCACGGTGCTAATACCAACGATTCGCTCGAATAATAAGTATTGTAACTTCTTACTTATTATGAATAGGTGAGAAGTTTTTTTATTAAGTAGGAGGTAAATGATGACAAATTATACGGTTGATACATTAGAATTGGGACCATTTACAACTGAATCAGGTGAAACGATTTTAAATTTAAAATTACGTTATGAACATGTTGGATATGAAGGACAGCCACTTGTACTTGTATGCCATGCACTGACAGGTAATCATTTGACATATGGGACGGATGACAATCCTGGTTGGTGGCGAGAGATTATAGATGGTGGGTACATGCCAATACATGATTATCAATTTTTAACATTCAACGTGATAGGTAGTCCATATGGCTCCAGTTCGCCACTTACAGATGCTGACTTTCCTACGCATTTAACATTGCGTGATATTGTCAATGCAATAGAATTAGGTATTCAAACATTAGGGTTTGATCGAATTAGTATTTTAATCGGTGGGTCTTTAGGAGGTATGCAAGCGCTGGAATTATTGTATAATCATAAATTTGAAGTAGATAAAGCGGTCATTTTAGCTGCGACAGATAAGACTTCCTCATATAGTCGTGCATTTAATGAAATTGCGAGACAAGCGATTCGATTAGATCATGGTGAAGGGATGAGTATCGCAAGACAACTTGGTTTCTTAACGTATCGTTCTTCTAAAAGTTACGATAGACGATTTACACCAGATCAAGTTGTAAACTACCAGAAACATCAGGGGAATAAGTTCAAAAAGCACTTTGATCCATTAAGTTATTTAACCCTGCTAGACGTCTTAGATAGCCACGATATAGATAGAGACCGTACTGATGTAGATGAAGTGTTTGGACGACTAGATACTAAAGTTATGACTATGGGCTTTACGGATGATTTATTATATCCAGACGATTTAGTATATGCCACAGGTGCGCGATTTAAATATCATAAACATTGCTTTGTGCCAGATAATGTAGGACATGATGGTTTCTTGCTGAACTTTAACGATTGGGCACCCAATTTATATCATTTTTTAAAAGTTTCTAAGTTCAAAAGAAAATGACGATATGCTACATTTTAGTTCATTTTGTATGATAAGACGTCTGGGATAGTAATTTTATACTTAATTGAAAGTGAAAATAACTGTTTCCTATGACATCTTATTTTTTGGTGTGTAAAATGTGAAGTTTGAAGTTAGTATTAACAGGGGAGATATAATTTTAAAAGGCGCTCATTATCAGATTTTGTCGCTAATGTTGAACTTCTGACAAAAAGAATTGTCAATAATTGTATAAAAGTTTTAAAGAGGTTAAAATAATAAACATAGACAAAAATTGTATAGGAGTGGCGAATTTGTTTTCTAAAATACATACTAAAGCCACTATACTTAGTGTAATCACGTTAATTATAGTAGCTTTAGCTTTACATATATTACCGCTACTTGGACTCGTGTTGAGTTTATTTGCAACAATTCCAGGTATTATTTTATGGCATAAATCTGTAGAATCTTTTGGCTTAACGGCAGTCATTACAGTTGTGCTAACTACGTTATTAGGTAATATATTCGTGTTAAGTATCATGATCCTCTTGTTCGTGGTGAGTGTTGTAGTGGGTCAATTATTAAAAGAACGTACATCAAAAGAACGTATACTTTATATAACAACGACTTTTATTAGTATCATTGCATTAATTGCATTTATGGTGTTACAAGCATTTAAAAAAATACCAAGTGCTGCTTCATTAATCAAACCGATTAAAGAACAGATGTATAGCATCATTTCTAGCGCTTCAGTCAACGCGGATTATAAACAAATGTTTGAAGAGACTTTCCGCCAATCAGCAGTGCAACTACCAAGTTATATGATTGTTGGCGTATTTCT
Source organism: Staphylococcus sp. GDH8C109P (assembly GCF_017893405.1). Taxonomy (NCBI): domain Bacteria; kingdom Bacillati; phylum Bacillota; class Bacilli; order Caryophanales; family Staphylococcaceae; genus Staphylococcus; species Staphylococcus sp. GDH8C109P. The sequence goes on from NZ_JAESMX010000014.1 coordinate 230,678, forward strand.
ACTTATATTAATCAATTTAATTATCACTTTTCCAATCTTGCGTAAATTCAAAATCGCTACACCCATATTCAAACCATTATATGCTTGGCAAATGAAGCGTTCTGTCTTATGGATGTATGTTATTGTCTTAATTTGTGTTATGTTTTCAACGCAACCAAGTGCGTTTCAAACGATCGTCTTAAATTTTGAAATTGTGTTATCATTATGTATGTACATTCAGGGGTTAAGTGTGATTCACTTTTTCGGAAAAGCGAAATCAATGCCGACAGCACTTACTGTGATATTAATGGTAATAGGGACAATTTTAATGCCATTAACACATATTGTGAGTCTCCTGGGATTTGTAGATTTATGTATCAATTTAAAACGTATCATTAAAAAATGATTTGAGGTGGAAAAATGAACCGTCAATCCACTAAAAAAGCGTTGATTTTACCATTTATTATTATGGTGCTTACAGCAATAGCGCTTGTCGTCGTTTGGTTTATTTTTAACCAATTGATTGCAGGTATAGCTACTGTTGTATTACTCATCATAATTGTAGGGACAGTACTGATGGTAAGACAAGCTTTACAAAAATTGGATAACTATGTAGATAATCTGAGTGGAAAAATCTCAGCAAGCAGTAATACTGCTATTAAAAGGTTACCTATTGGGATGATTATCTTAGATGAAAATGAAAACATAGAGTGGATGAACCAATTTATGTCGGATCGTCTAGACCGAAACGTCATTTCTGATCCAGTCAATGAAGTATATCCTAATATATTAAAACAGTTAGAAAAAACACAAGAAGTGGAAATTCAAGAAAATGAATATCACTATCGTGTAAGATATTCAGAAAAAGAACACGTATTGTATTTCTTCGACATTACTGAAGAAATACATACACAAGAATTATATGAAGCATCTAAACCAATTATTGCAACACTATTTTTAGATAACTATGATGAAATCACGCAAAATATGAATGATACACAACGTTCAGAAATTAACTCTATGGTTACGCGTGTAATAAGTAGATGGGCAACCGAATATGACATTTATTTCAAACGTTATAGTTCAGATCAATTTGTTGCTTATTTAAACCAACGCATTCTAAATGAAATCGAAGCATCTAATTTTAGTATATTGAGTCAATTACGTGAAAAGAGTGTAGGTTACCGTGCGCAATTGACATTAAGTATTGGTGTAGGTGAAGGTTCAGAGAACTTAATCGATTTAGGTGAATTATCGCAATCTGGACTTGATTTAGCACTAGGTCGTGGTGGTGACCAAGTTGCAATTAAGCATATGAACGGTAATGTGCGTTTCTATGGCGGTAAGACTGACCCGATGGAAAAACGTACACGTGTAAGAGCACGTGTTATCTCTCATGCCTTAAAAGATATTTTAATGGAAGGCGACAAAGTCATCATTATGGGACATACGCGTCCAGACTTAGATGCTATAGGCGCAGCCATTGGTGTCTCAAGGTTTGCTATGATGAACAATTTAGATGCTTACATTGTGTTAAATGATTCAGATATTGATCCGACGCTACGTCGTGTGATGAATGCAGTCGATGAAAAGCCTGAACTAAAAGAGCGTTTTATCACATCTGATGAAGCATGGGATGTCATGACGTCTAAGACAACTTTAGTAATTGTAGATACGCATAAACCTGAAATGGTTATCGACGAAAATATATTAAACAAGGCAAATCGTAAAGTTGTAATCGATCATCATAGACGTGGTGAAAGCTTTATCTCTAGCCCATTACTTGTTTATATGGAACCATATGCAAGTTCAACTGCAGAGCTAGTGACTGAATTGCTAGAATACCAACCAACAGAACAACGATTAACACGTTTAGAGTCGACAATTATGTTTGCAGGTATTATTGTAGATACACGTAATTTCACATTACGTACAGGTTCAAGAACATTTGATGCGGCAAGTTATTTACGTGCACATGGTGCAGATACAATATTAACGCAACATTTCTTGAAGGATGATTTAGATACGTACATTAATCGTACTGAATTAATCCAAACAGTGAAACTACAAGAGAACGGTGTCGCAATTGCACATGGTTCGAACGAAAAAATCTATCATCCTGTAACAGTTGCACAAGCAGCTGATGAACTGTTAAGTTTAGATGGTGTAGAAGCTTCGTATGTAGTTGCTAGAAGAGAAGATAATCTAGTCGGTATGTCTGCCCGGTCACTCGGTGCAGTTAATGTTCAATTGACAATGGAAGCACTTGGTGGCGGTGGTCATTTAACTAATGCAGCTACACAATTAAAAGATGTCACTGTGGATGAAGCAATAGAACAATTACAACAAGCTATAACAGAACAAATGAGTAGGAGTGAAAATTCATGAAAGTAATATTCACACAAGATGTTAAAGGTAAAGGTAAAAAAGGCGAAGTTAAAGATGTACCTGTAGGCTATGCAAACAATTTCTTATTGAAGAAAAATTATGCAGTAGAAGCTACACCAGGTAATTTAAAACAGCTTGAAAAGAAAAATGAAGCTGCAGAAGCAGAACGCCAACAAGAAATTGAAGAAGCTAAAAAATTAAAAGAAACATTAAGTCATATTGAAGTTGAATTATCTGCTAAAACAGGTGATGCTGGAAAATTATTCGGTTCAGTTAGTACAAAACAAATCGCGCAAGCATTGCAACAACAACATGATATTAAAATAGACAAGCGTAAAATGGATTTACCAAACGGTATACATGCATTGGGTTACACAAATGTACCAGTTAAATTAGATAAAGAAGTAGAAGGTACAATTCGTGTACACACAGTTGAACAATAAAAACGGATTGAGATATGAGGTGTAATCATAATGGATGGAATGTATGAACAAAATCAAATGCCCCACAGTAATGAGGCTGAACAATCTGTCTTAGGTGCCATTATCATAGATCCGGAATTGATAAACAGAACTCAGGAAGTCTTACTTCCTGAGTCCTTTTATAGAGGCGCGCATCAACACATCTTTAGAGCCATGATGAACCTCAACGAAGATAATAAAGATATTGACGTGGTTACAATTATGGATCAACTGTCGTATGAAGGACGACTGAATGAAGCGGGTGGCCCACAATATCTAGCAGAATTATCTAGTAATGTACCGACAACTCGAAATATTCAATATTATACAGATATTGTATTTAAGCATGCGACAAAGCGTAAGTTGATACAAACTGCCGATAGCATTGCTAACGATGGTTATAATGATGAATTAGAATTAGATACAATATTGAACGATGCAGAACGTCGAATATTAGAATTGTCATCTACACGTGAAAGTGATGGATTTAAAGATATTAGAGATGTGCTTGGAGAAGTGTATGAGAATGCAGAATTACTTGATCAAAATAGTGGTCAAACACCTGGTATCCCAACTGGTTATCGAGATTTAGACCAGATGACCGCGGGCTTTAACCGTAATGATCTAATCATTCTGGCTGCCAGACCATCAGTAGGTAAGACTGCCTTCGCACTTAATATTGCACAAAAAGTTGCTACACATGAAGACCATTTCTCAGTTGGCATATTCTCGCTAGAAATGGGTGCAGATCAATTAGCAACACGTATGATTTGTAGTTCCGGTAACGTAGATTCGAACCGTTTAAGAACGGGTATGATGACAGAAGAAGACTGGAATCGCTTTACAATTGCAGTAGGTAAATTATCTAGAACAAAGATATTTATTGATGATACACCAGGTATTCGAATTACAGATATTCGCTCAAAATGCCGTCGTTTAAAACAAGAACACGGTTTAGACATGGTAGTGATTGATTATCTGCAATTAATCTCAGGTAGTGGTTCAAGATTCTCAGATAACCGACAACAAGAAGTATCAGAGATTTCTCGTACATTAAAAGCGATTGCCAGAGAAATGGAATGTCCAGTCATTGCACTAAGTCAGTTGTCACGTGGCGTAGAGCAACGTCAAGACAAACGGCCAATGATGAGTGACATTCGTGAATCAGGATCAATCGAGCAAGATGCTGATATCGTCGCATTCTTATATCGTGATGATTACTATAATCGTGGCGAAGATGAAGACGATGATGATGGAGATACGAACTTTGAACCACAAACAAATGATGATAATGGTGAGATTGAAATTATAATAGCGAAGCAACGTAATGGTCCAACAGGAACTGTTAAATTACACTTTATGAAGCAGTATAATAAATTTACTGATATCGATTATGCACATGCAGACATGGGTTAAGAAAAAAGAATAAAATTTATTTTTTCCGTACGATTTATAAATGGGTTTATTTATCGTACGGTTTTTGTTTGTATTTGGTTATTTCTTTTTTGAGGAAGTATGTGTTGTAATTAAATAGCTATCGCTTTGAAAACCTTGATGACACTATGTTTAAGGTGTGTAATCACATTTTTAAACATTTAATGAAATTCAGAAAAATGTAAAAAACCAATGTTCGATTTTTGTTTGCATTATTAGTGTGGTATTGGTAGAATACTTAATGGTTAATTGAGAAAAACTTGGAGGTGCTCATATGTCATCAATCGTAGTTGTTGGGACACAATGGGGAGACGAAGGTAAAGGTAAAATCACAGACTTTTTAGCAGAACAAGCAGATGTTATTGCGCGTTTTTCAGGCGGTAACAATGCAGGCCACACAATTAAATTTGGTGGCGAAACATATAAATTGCACTTAGTACCATCTGGTATTTTTTATAAAGAAAAATTAGCAGTCATTGGTAACGGTGTCGTTGTCGATCCAGTAGCACTATTAAAAGAATTAGACGCTTTAAATGAAAGAGGTATTTCAACAGATAATTTACGTATTTCAAACCGTGCGCAAGTTATTTTACCTTATCATATTAAACAAGATGAATATGAAGAAGAACGTCGTGGAGATAATAAAATCGGTACTACGAAAAAAGGTATCGGTCCAGCTTATGTAGATAAAGCACAGCGTATTGGTATTCGTGTTGCAGATTTATTAGATAAAGAAACGTTTGAAAAATTACTAAAAGAAAATATTGAATACAAATCAGCATATTTCAAAGGTATGTTTGATAAAGCATGTCCTTCATTTGAAGAAATCTTTGAAACTTATTATGCAGCAGGCCAACGTTTAGCGGCGTTCGTTACGGATACTGCAAAAGTATTGGATGATGCATTTGTAGCTGAAGAAAAAGTGTTATTTGAAGGTGCTCAAGGCGTTATGTTAGATATCGACCACGGTACATACCCATTTGTTACGTCAAGTAACCCAGTTGCGGGTAATGTCACTGTCGGTGGTGGTGTTGGTCCAACGTACGTATCTAAAGTCATTGGTGTATGTAAAGCTTATACATCACGTGTCGGTGATGGCCCATTCCCAACAGAACTATTTGATGATGATGGACACCACATCCGTGAAGTTGGCCGTGAGTACGGTACAACTACAGGACGTCCACGTCGTGTAGGTTGGTTCGATTCAGTTGTATTACGTCATTCTCGTCGTGCGAGTGGTATTACTGATTTATCAATCAACTCTATCGATGTCTTAACAGGCCTTAAAGAAGTGAAGATTTGTACAGCGTATGAATTGGACGGCAAAGAAATTACTGAATATCCAGCGAATTTAAAAGACTTACAACGTTGTAAGCCAATCTTTGAAACATTACCTGGTTGGACAGAAGATGTCACAGGTTGTCGCTCATTAGATGAGCTACCAGACAATGCACGTAGATATTTAGAACGTATCTCTGAATTATGTGACGTTCAAATTTCAATCTTCTCTGTAGGACCAGATCGTAACCAAACAAACTTATTAAAATCATTATGGTAAGTCATTTTCCTATAAAACCGATTTATAAATTTAAAAAGTAAAATGTTGAAATGAAAGAAACACCTTGTTGATGTAGCCAATTATGGCCATCTTTACAAGGTGTTTTTTATTTATATATTTGAATGTGTTACATATTGATCACGAAAATTTAGAATGTGATCGACTGCTAACTGATAACCTGTTTTATTACTAGATTGTATAGATTTAACTTTTCTGATATTACGCTGATAGTTTGGTATATCATCTAGCATATCTAAGACAATTTGTTTTAACTCATGAGGCGTTATATTTTCTAATTGTAGCTGATGACCAACAAGTAGTTTTTCGATTTGGCGAGCCACAACGGGTTGATCTGCACTTTGCGGAAAAGCCAACATAGGTACTTCCATCAACATTGCTTCATTCGTACTATTCATACCCGCATGTGTTAAAAAGAGTGACGTATGTTGCAATAACTCTGTTTGTGGCACAACATGTGCAACGGTAAAATTAGATGGTATCGCATTAAAATCTTCAAGTTGATTATCATGACCAATGGATACAACAAATGAAGCGTCGATATTTGCCAATGCTTCAAAGCAGAGATTGAAAAATTCAATATTTTGATTAAATACCGTTCCTAGAGAAATATAGACGACTGGTCGTGTGGTATCAATGTTGTCCATAAAGCCAGAATCTTTAGGTTCCAGTATGGAAGGACCAACAAACTTGTAATATTCAGGGTCAAAGGCGTCATAACCAATTTGGAAACCTTTCATTACATAAGTGATATTAATATTTCCCGGGTTATTCATAACTTCAAAACGAGAAGGAATGGTTACATCATATGTTGATTCAACATAGGCTTTTAAATTATGAAAGGTTTCATCAGCGTGTTGAATTTCTTGTTTGCTCACAGTAGAAGTTAAATGATTAATAAATGTTTCAAAAGATGTCTTTGTATGAGCAAATGAAGATACAGATGAAATCGATGGTAAATTTAATTTTTGTGCTAATATATAGCCACAACTAAACATAGAATCATGAATCATATAATCAAAATGCTCATTTTCAGTTTCTTTTAAAATTTGTGGCACAATGATATCTACAGTTTTTAATAAACCATTAATCACATTGAATAAATGATGATTTTCATGATCAGTAAATGCTGTCATAATCGCTTCTGTAGGTAGCGTTCTAATTTCAGCGCCAGTATCTTTCAATTTATCTTTATATATATCGCTAGCGTAATAAACAACTTCTTCGCCACGATCAACTAATGCTTTAACAACTGCAATTGTTGGGTTTACATGTCCAGCAGAACCTGGATTAACAAATAATATTTTTGCCAATATTGCGCCTCCTTATTTATACTAATTATAATTTTAGCAAAATGAATTTAAAACAAAAAAGATTTTGTATTTATTATTTGCATTTTGAAATAAAAATGTAAAAGTAGATAATTATAGAAGTAATTGCACATTGATGTCTCTCAAAAGTGAGTTAATAAATAGATAAAATGCTGTTTTGACAGTTTCGAGTATTGTTTTCTTACTTTATACATTAATGATAGAAAATTATACTAAATTAATTTAAAAAATAGCTTGTCAACCATAATGAGAGTTGATATAATTTATCTTGTGCTTAAGAGAGGCTCCTTGGTCAAGCGGTTAAGACACCGCCCTTTCACGGCGGTAACACGGGTTCGAGTCCCGTAGGAGTCACCATTTTTAGGTCTCGTAGTGTAGCGGTTAACACGCCTGCCTGTCACGCAGGAGATCGCGGGTTCGATTCCCGTCGAGACCGTATTGCCCATCCAATAGGATGGGCATTTTTTTGTACAATTTTCTAAGATATATATTTTAAACTCAATTCATATTGAAGGTAGTAGTTATTTATGTATAAACATTAAAGCTTGCGCCTTCGTTTGTGAATAGAGCTGATGCTATGTGAATGCTCAATCTAAATACGTAGATTGTTAAATGCCTCATGTTAGTGCAGATTAGCACAGTTCATAAAAGTATCATTGTAAATGCGATGCTGCTTTGCAATAACACTTTTTTATACAATTAAAATAAAAAAGGTTAAACTAAATGTATTGAATGAGACAAGAGGTGAAACAATAATGACTGTAGATCCAGAATTGAAAAATTTAGATATGCTAGATGCCCTGAGCGAACGACACGGCGCATTGAGGAATATTGTTGAAAACAAAGCAAATGACAAGAACGGGATACACAACTCCAGTTCAGAATGGTATATCATGGCAAAATTATATGTAAGTAAACTTACGTTTGTTGAAGTAACACAATCGGTTAATTTAACAAGGCAAGCCATTCATAAAGCGATTAAACAATTAGAAGAAAAAGAATTAGTTAAAGTTGAAAACTTAGTTCATAATAAAAAAGAGAAATGTGTGTCATTAACAGATAGCGGCATCGAATGCATTGAACAGTATATGACTTATAAACAATCTATTGAAAAACACCTTGCACAAGTCATTGGAACCGAGCAATTGCAGCTATTTAAAACGATTTTACATCAAGACTGGCAACTGAAAGACTTACAATAAAATATCCAAGTATGAAGTATTGTGCCGTTTTAAAAGCAGTGGTGACAATACTTTTAATTTTGCACTAAATATTGTCAACCTAGTTGACAATAAAAGAAAAATTTTGATACAGTAATGAAGTTGATTCGTTCGAGGACATTACTTTGAAGTAACAAATAACGTATACATATCAATGAAAAGATGTGTTTATCATTTAAAATTCATATTGTAAATGCTCAATGATATAAAACAAATTTGAATGGTATATCGAGATAAGTTATGGATCGAAGAGACTAATTTTAAAGGTAAATGCGTACGAAGTTTATCACGTGCGATAGCATTACATATCAATGTTAGGTCTCTTAATAATACTTATACTTCATGGCACCATTAAAAAGGAGTATTTAAAATGACAACGCAAGTAAAAGTAAAGAATCCAAGCATGTACGCACTTGTACTTATGATTGGTGGATTTATGGGATTATTTAGTGAAACAGCGTTAAACATGGCGCTCACAAATATTATGGCTGATTTTCAAGTTTCAGCTGCAGTGGTGCAATGGCTGACGACGGGATATTTACTCGTTATGGCTTGTTTAGTACCTGCTTCTTCTTATTTAATCAAGTGGTTTAATACGAAACCACTTATTATTACAGGAATTGTATTATCATTATTAGGCGTTATTATTGGTGCACTCGCGCCTAATTTTAGTTTCTTATTGTTAGGACGTATTGTACAAGCACTTGGCACAGGTATTTTACTACCAATCATGGTGACGGTATTGATGCTCATATTCCCAATAGAAAAACGTGGTGCCGTGATGGGTATTATGGGTCTAGTGATTACCGCTGGCCCTGCGCTTGGACCAACGCTGTCAGGTATCATTATCTCAGCTTCCAACTGGCATTATATTTTTTGGATTAGTGCGATTTTATATCTTATCGTTTTATTTATGGCAATTTCAAAAGTAGAAAATGTTGGAGAACTTACCAAACCTAAAATTGATATGATTTCGATTGCATTATCTACAATAGGATTTGCGGGATTAATCTTTGCATTAAGCACATTAGCTGAAGCACCATTCACAAGTAGTATTGTATGGTTGCCATTATTGATCGGCGTTGTGGCACTGGCTATTTTTATCATACGACAATTCAAGATTGATTCGCCGATGCTTAATTTAAACGTATTTAAATATCCAATGTTTGTCATAGGGGCTGCAATGGTTTTCGTTACGATATTATGCATTCTATCTATGGGTATACTGTTGCCGCTATATTTAAAAGGTGCTTTATTATTTAATTCGATTATTGCTGGTTTAATTTTATTACCAGGTAATGCAATCAATTTAATCCTATCACCGATTGTTGGTGCTTTATTTGATCGTTTTGGTGCTAGATACTTTGGCATTTTCGGATTTTTACTGATGTTTATTGCAGCATTAACATTCGCATTAATGATTTCAGTTTCTACACCTGTTTGGGCTATTATTTTGGCATTCATGGTGCTTTTCTTTGGCATATCAATGGTCATGATGCCAGCACAGACAAATGCCTTAAATCAATTGCCACACCACCTTTATGCTGATGGTTCAGCAACGATTACAACGTTAATTCAAGTATCAGGTTCAGCTGGTACAGCAATTGCCATTACGATTTATAGCACAGCAATGCGTACGTTTGGCGCAAGTCATCCGAATGCAGAACAAGAAGTTGTACTGTCTTATGGTATCCAATATACTTGTTTCTTTATTGTGATATTGACAGTTATCGGATTTATATTATCACTCTTCGTTAAAAAATCTAAAAATATTTAATATTATCAGTGATGCATTTCCAGTATAAGCGACATCATGTTTAAATTATGATTAAGTTATCTCAAAACACCTTAGTCAAAATAACATGACCTTTGCTGAGATATGTATCACTTTTTTATACACTATGGGCAATATAGTCGCACAGTGATATCATGTTGTGTAGGCTTAATATATCTATAATTAACCTATTAATAATAAAAAATGTTATAATTTTACAATATACCAATTTATTTTTTTGTTTAGAAAAATAGAATTAGCACGCTATAAATGGTAAATTATATTATAGAGAAATGCGTAGAAAAATATGTAAACGTACTACAATTTAGAAATGAGGTTTATAAATATGGCTAGAAAAGTTGTGGTAGTAGATGACGAAAAACCAATTGCTGATATTTTAGAGTTCAACTTGAAAAAAGAAGGTTATGAAGTATTCTGTGCATATGATGGTAATGACGCAGTAGATTTAATATATGATGAAGAACCAGACATTGTCTTATTAGACATTATGTTACCTGGTCGCGACGGTATGGAAGTATGCCGTGAAGTACGCAAAAAATATGAAATGCCAATTATTATGTTAACCGCAAAAGACTCAGAAATCGATAAAGTATTGGGTCTTGAACTTGGCGCCGATGACTACGTGACGAAACCATTTAGCACGCGTGAATTAATTGCGCGTGTCAAAGCAAACTTACGTCGTCATTATTCACAACCAGCACAAGAAGTGAACGATGCATCTAATGAAATTACAATTAAAGATATTGTTATCTATCCAGATGCATATTCTATTAAAAAACGTGGTACAGACATTGAATTAACACACCGTGAATTCGAACTGTTCCATTATTTATCTAAACACATGGGTCAAGTTATGACACGTGAACATTTATTACAAACTGTTTGGGGCTATGACTATTTTGGTGATGTACGTACAGTAGACGTAACGATTCGTCGCTTACGTGAAAAAATTGAAGACGATCCATCACATCCAGAATATATAGTGACGCGCCGTGGTGTTGGATACTTCCTCCAACAACACGATTAGGGGACAATATTAAATGAAATGGCTTAAACATTTTCAATCTCTACACACGAAACTTGTTATTGTCTATGTATTGTTAATCGTAATCGGTATGCAGATTATCGGTTTATACTTTACCAATAGTCTAGAAAAAGAATTAACACAAACATTTAAAAATAATATCTCGCAATACGCGAAACAAATAGAAATTAATATAGAAAAAGTCTATGACGAAGACAACTCAGTCAATGCACAAAAAGAAGTCCAAAATTTATTGAATGAGTATGCCAATAGACAAGAAATAGAAGAAATTCGTTTTATTGATAAAGATCAAATTATCATGGCTACCTCAAAGCAGTCTACGCGTAGTCTAATAAATCAAAAAGCTAATGACAGCTCCATACAAAAAGCACTATCTCTAGGAGAAATTAATAGCCATACAGTATTAAAAGACTATGGTAATGGAAAACAACGTGTGTGGGTCTACAATTTACCAGTGAAGACATCAGATGATGGCACAATTGGTGATGTTTATATAGAAGCAGATATCAACGATGTCTATAACCAATTAAGTAACATCAACCAAATCTTTATTGTTGGGACAGGCATCTCGCTATTAATTACAGTGATACTAGGTTTCTTTATTGCGCGCACAATCACAAAGCCAATTACCGATATGCGTAACCAAACCGTTGAGATGTCTAAAGGTAACTATACGCAACGTGTTAAAATTTACGGTAATGATGAAATTGGTGAACTTGCACTAGCCTTTAATAATTTATCCAAACGTGTACAAGAAGCACAAGCAAATACTGAAAGTGAAAAACGACGTCTAGACTCTGTCATTACGCATATGAGTGATGGTATTATCGCAACCGATCGTCGCGGCCGTGTGCGTATTGTCAACGATATGGCATTAACGATGTTAGGCATGATGAAAGAAGAAATTATCGGTCATTACATGTTAAATATGCTTAAATTAGAAGAAGATTTTTCTTTAGATGAAATTCAAGAAAATAATGATAGTTTCTTATTAGATATCAATGAAAGTGAAGGTATTATCGCTCGTGTAAACTTTAGTACCATCGTACAAGAGACCGGCTTCGTTACAGGTTATATTGCCGTACTTCATGACGTAACAGAACAACAACAAGTGGAACAAGAACGTCGCGAATTCGTGGCAAATGTTTCACATGAATTACGTACGCCGTTAACATCCATGAATAGTTATATCGAAGCATTAGAAAGTGGTGCATGGAAAGATGATGCGTTAGCGCCACAATTCTTATCAGTGACACGTGAAGAAACAGAACGTATGATTCGACTCGTAAACGATTTACTACAACTATCAAAAATGGATAACGAATCAGATCAAATTACCAAAGAAATTGTCGACTTTAATATGTTTATCAATAAAATTATTAACCGCCATGAAATGTCAGCGAAGGATACGACATTTGTACGTGAGATTCCAAAACAAACAATCTTTACAGAAATTGATCCAGATAAGATGACACAAGTGTTTGACAATGTCATTACCAACGCAATGAAGTATTCACGTGGTGATAAACGTGTTGAGTTTCACGTGAAACAGAACTCACTGTATAATCGTATGACCATCCGCGTCAAAGATAACGGCATTGGTATTCCTATTAATAAAGTAGATAAAATCTTTGACCGTTTCTACCGTGTAGATAAAGCACGAACACGAAAAATGGGTGGTACAGGATTAGGACTAGCCATTTCTAAAGAAATTGTCGAAGCACATAACGGTCGCATCTGGGCAAATAGTGTAGAAGGACAAGGTACGTCAATCTTTATTACACTTCCATGTGAAGTACTAGAAGATGGTGATTGGGATGCAGAGTAAAGAACTAATTAAATCTATTATCCTATTTCTTTTAGTACTCATGAGTGCGATTTTAACTTATATGACTTGGAACTTTTCACCTGATTTGGCTAATGTAGATAAACAAGACAATAGTAAAAAAGAAGCGAAATCAAATACAATCGGTAAGCCTTTGAAACAAGGAATGCCTCAAGTGATCACACCATACCAAGTCATTCACTCTAAAGGTGAAAGCACAGAAGGTATGGAAGCAACTCGCAGCAATGTCGAAGAAATCATTAAACCCTTAAAAAATCATCGTGTATTACACGCTGAACAAATGCACAGTAATCATAATTTAATTATTCCAGACTTGAGCGATGAATTTTTAGTATTGGACTTTACCTACGATATGCCACTTGCTACATATTTAGGCCAAGTATTAAATATCAATGCCAAAGTACCCAACAACTTTAAATTTGATCGCCTGTTAATAGATAACAATCAAGACGGCAAAATTAAACTTTATGCGATTAGTAAAGATAGACATAATGTTGTACGCATGACCACATCGGTGAAGACAGATAAATTCACACAAGCATTAGAAAACCAGCATAAGCATATGCAACCATACACAGAAATTATTACCAATAAAGATACGATAGATAAAGCGACACATATCTTTGCGCCGAAGTCACCAAAAGGACAAAAATCCTACCATACAATCTATAATCACATTAGTGTAGATACCATGAATTCAATACTATTTAACGATTCAGTGGTAGTGCGTAGTTCAAGAAGCGGTGCAGTCACTTACAACAATAATACAGGTGTGGCCAACTACAACGATGAAACCGAAAAATATCGCTACACGAATCTATTAGAGGACGAAAACCGGTCAACGAACATGCAAGAAAGCATTCCAAGCACCTATGCATACATCAACAATCACGGTGGTTTTACAGATGATTTCAGATTATTCCATACGGACGATAAACGTGGCGATCTGACTTATCAATTGTTCTTGAATGGACGACCAACGTTTAACGATGACGATTTAAATACATTGAAAGTCTCTTGGGGCAATAAAGGTATTTATAGCTATGCGCGTACGTTATTAAAAGCGAATGTAACTATTGATAGTGGCGAAAAAGAAGTCAACCTACCAGGCGCTGAAACTGTCCGTTCGGAACTAGCCAATAATCCTGAAGTAGATTTCGAAAAGGTAACAAACATGACCATTGGTTACCGCATGGAAGACAAACAGGACAACGGTGATATAGAAATCCAGCGCAATAGTGAGTTTAAGCCATGTTGGTATGTAGAGTACGATAATAAGTGGCGTGCATACAAAGATGGGGGGCTAGAATAAATGAACTGGAAACACACGAAAACATTATTTATTTTTGTATTTATTCTAGTGAACATCAGCCTTATCATCATCTATATTGATAAAGTCAATAAATCTCATATTAACGATAGCGCCGACGAAAATGCAGTGAATTTTAAACAAGAAAAAATAGAAATTCCTGAAAATTTGCCAAGCGTTAAAAATATAGAAATGCAACTACTCACTGCAAGATCTAATGATTTTTCATCTTATGCAAAAGCACGTTCAAGTATTACAAGCGAAGAAGACGGTCAAAAAATCAAAGGTGACATCAATAATCCAATTGATGTGAGTAACGATCAATATACAGATTTAAAATCGTATGTTAAAGATAAAATCTTTAAAGGTCAAAATTACGAAATGAGTAAAATTGACGATAAAAATGTTACCTTTGAACAGACTTATAACGACTTCCCAATCATGAATAATAGTAAAGCACAACTCAAATTTAATATCAATGACGATGGTAAAGCATCAAGCTACAGACAAACAGCTATGAAATCCATAGAGCCATCAGAAGGTGCAAACAACGATAAGAAACAAGTAAACACTGCGAAAAGCGCGATAGAAGCACTCTATTATAATCGTTATCTTAAACGAAACGATGAAGTGACCAATGTCCGACTCGGTTATTATACCGTCGTTAAAGAGCCTAACGTGCAGGTACTAGAAGCCAATTGGGAAATCAAAGTAAAACATAAAAACGAATCCAAGACATATTACGTCGAAGCCATTTCAGACAGTCCCAAAATAGTTGAAGAATAATGCGAACATAGCATTTACGACTTCACACAAGCATACCGTTTAGTGAGTATTGAAAGATTTATCATAAAAATAAGAGAGCGGATATACGAAATCAAAAGTATTAACATTGATTTTGATACCGCTCTTTTATTATGTACTTTGAGACACAGTATTTAAAAAACATGACACCACATTAAACATTAAATTCAATTTAAGCTGCAAAGTATGTTAAAATAGATTATTGTTAAATCAAAGTTATAAACCAACTGCGTTGATTTAAGATGAACGCATGTAAACATAAATATGTACCACATAGGATAGTTCAAAAGTACATAATTTAAAAGACAGTTTCAACTAGATATAAAAACTTTAATAATTAGACAGAGGGCATGTTGAGGTCACATAAACCGTAGACTGCCTATACAAATTATAAGCAACGAGTGTTTATCGATTAGAAAGGGTGAATCGCTTGATACGAATGAGTGTCTTAGCGAGTGGTAGTACAGGAAACGCCACTTATGTAGAAAGTGATAAAGGTAGTATTCTCGTCGATGCAGGCCTGACAGGTAAGAAAATGGAAGAACTGTTTGGCCAGATCGACAAACAAATTAAGCATTTAAACGGCATTTTAGTAACACATGAACATTCCGACCATATCAAAGGACTCGGTGTCTTAGCGCGTAAATACGGATTGCCAATATACGCAAACGAAAAAACATGGTCAGCAATCGAAAAGAAAGATAGTAAAATCCCAATGGATCAAAAATTCATTTTTAATCCATACGAGACTAAGTCTATTGCAGGCTTTGACATTGAATCATTCAACGTGTCTCACGATGCCATAGATCCACAGTTTTATATCTTCCATAATAATTATAAAAAATTCACGATACTGACAGACACAGGCTACGTCTCAGATCGCATGAAAGGCATGATTCAAGGCAGTGATGCTTTCGTATTCGAAAGTAACCACGACGTTGACATGCTTCGTATGTGTGGCTATCCATGGAAGACAAAACAACGTATCCTCAGTGATATGGGACACGTATCTAATGAAGATGCAGGGCTTGCCATGACAGACGTCATTACAGGCAGCACGAAACGCATCTACCTATCCCACTTATCGCAAGACAACAATATGAAAGACCTTGCCCGCATGAGCGTTGGCCAAGTCCTAAACGAACACGACATCGATACAGAAAAAGAAGTACTTCTCTGCGACACAGACAAAGCTCAAGCCACACCAATATATACACTATAATAAAGCAGCCCTTGCCCTTCATTGAAGCGGTTAGGGCTTTTTTATGCACTAACCCAAGACTACTGTAAGCTATTGTTGAAACGGCTTGTTTGAAAAGATAGAGGATCTTGATGGATTTGTTGAAGATGATGCAAGTCGTAGTTAGCATATGAAGTGAAATTGAGTACTTTTTAACACGATGGCTTAACGTAAATCTAGTTAAAGCACCAGTTTTCATATTATTGAGTTATCGGAGACTTATGCATGAACCTTAGCTTCGTCTCACTTTAACCCTAGTCATCTTGCTGTGATGACACGACGAAATCAATTTAACTAAATTAGAGGTTTGTTTAACTATTAATTTATAAAATGACGAGCTAATTAAAGTAGTTACATATATGCATTTATCTGATAATTTATAAACAGTGGATAACTTACCTTATAGCTTGAATTAAGATGAGATTTTGTAAAATAAACGTAAATTTTGTGAATAAGTATGTAAGACAATCGTCAACTTATCCACGTATTTATCCAAAGATATCCAGAGATGTGCACAATTAACAGAGAAGTACCCACATTATACACAGAGTTATCCACAAATAAACAGGTTATCCACCCTTACTTGTGAAAAAAACGTAAATTATTTTAAATTATCGTATACATTCCTGTTATAATAAGAGGGAATTGTGTGAATAAGTGCATAACTTGTGGATAAGTCTAATAACTATTGATTTTTGAGCTTTTACAGGAGGCAAATTATGAAAATTACTATACTTGCAGTTGGCAAATTAAAAGAAAAATACTGGAAACAAGCAATAGCTGAATACGAAAAACGTTTAGGTGCGTATTCCAAAATTGAAATTATTGAAGTACCAGATGAAAAAGCACCCGAAAATATGAGTGACAAAGAAGTTGAACAAGTGAAAGAAAAAGAAGGCCAACGCTTACTAGCAAAAGTAAAACCACAATCCACAGTCGTTACTTTAGAAATAAAAGGCAATATGCTGACTTCTGAAGGACTTGCTAAAGAATTAGAAAGTCGCATGGCACGCGGCCAAAGCGACTTCACATTTATCATCGGTGGTTCCAATGGCTTGCATCAAGACGTCTTAAACAGAAGCGACTACGCCCTGTCATTCAGTAAAATGACATTTCCACACCAGATGATGCGCGTCGTCTTAATCGAGCAAGTCTACCGTGCGTTTAAAATCATGCGCGGTGAAGCGTATCATAAATAAAACTAAAAAATAGATTGTGTATAATATAAAAGGAGCGGATTTATATTAAAACTTTGAATTCAAAAATTATTGAAAGGGAAGCTACCTTAGAAATTGAATCTATGGCCACTAATACATTGAAAATAAACCCAGACATTAATTCTAACGATACAAAAATGTCTTTCGATGGAGAATTGGAAGTGTATGATTCTGAAAATTTGAATAAAAAAAATTTCGTTGGAAAAATACAAGTTCAAGTTAAAGGAAAAGAAGTACCTAAAAGAGGAGGTAAGGTTATTCATCGAAGTAATGTCAATGTGAATGATTTAAAGGCATATCAACGAGAAGGTGGTGTGTATTACTTTGTCGTGTATTTAATCATTGAGAATAAAAAAGTTGTTGAGAAGCAAGTTTATGGTAAACAATTACATCAATTAGATTTACAACTTTTACTGCAAAAATAGCATAAAAATCTAGTTATCCGCATAAAAACTGGACTTATCACACTTTATCAAGGTCAAAACCACTCAATTTACTACTAATTTACTACTTATGAATGAGCTTTGATACGACGATTTATCCTTGAAAAGTGAAGATATAAAGATACTTCCAATAAAATTTGAATATTTAATAGGTAGACACTTCAAAAAATGAGGTGTCTATTTTTTTACCCGATTTTGAAAGGAAGTGAACTTATGAAAACAAAAAATCAAGAATCAAAAGGTCGTTCCCCACTCTTTAAGACCATCAAACATTCATTCAGCCAATAAAAAAGAAAGGATAGGTAAAAATATGGAACTTAAATTTGTGATTCCCAACATGGAAAAAACATTCGGCAATTTAGAATTTGCTGGCGAGGATAAAGTCGTTCAGCGAAGAATCAACGGACGGCTAACTGTCTTATCAAGAAGCTATAATCTCTATTCTGATGTTCAAAGAGCAGATGATATTGTGGTGGTGCTTCCTGCTGAAGCTGGCGAAAAACATTTCGGCTTTGAGGAACGTGTGAAGTTAGTCAATCCACGTATTACCGCAGAGGGCTACAAAATCGGCACTCGTGGTTTTACAAATTACCTTTTACATGCTGACGACATGATAAAAGAATAAAGAAAGAGAGGAAAAATGATGAGATTAGCAAATGGCATTGTATTAGATAAAGACACGACTTTTGGAGAATTGAAATTCTCTGCTCTACGTCGTGAAGTGAGAATCCAAAATGAAGACGGGTCGGTTTCAGATGAAATCAAGGAACGTACCTATGACTTAAAATCCAAAGGACAAGGACGCATGATTCAAGTAAGTATTCCTGCCAGCGTGCCTTTGAAAGAGTTTGATTATAACGCACGGGTGGAACTTATCAATCCCATTGCGGACACCGTTGCTACTGCCACCTATCAATGAGCAGATGTTGACTGGTATATCAAGGCAGACGATATTGTGCTGACAAAGGATTCTAGTTCATTCAAAGCTCAACCACAAGCAAAGAAAGAACCGACACAAGACAAATAGTCGCTAGGTAGAAAGGAGACTTTTTCGCATGAAACAGCGTGGTAAAAGGATTCGCCCATCTGGTAAAGATTTAGTCTTTCATTTTACGATAGCGTCACTCCTGCCTGTTTTCCTGCTGGTTGTCGGACTGTTTCATGTGAAGACAATCCAGCAGATCAACTGGCAGGATTTTAACCTATCACAAGCAGATAAGATTGACATTCCCTATTTAATTATCAGTTTCAGTGTCGCAATTCTTATCTGCTTGCTGGTAGCGTTTGTATTCAAACGGGTTCGCTATGATACGGTTAAACAACTTTACCACCGTCAAAAACTGGCAAAGATGATACTTGAAAACAAGTGGTATGAATCTGAACAGGTCAAAACAGAGGGTTTCTTTAAAGATAGTGCTGGTCGTACAAAGGAAAAGATAACCTACTTCCCTAAAATGTATTATCGACTTAAAAATGGCTTGATACAGATACTTTGTAATCATGTACTCTTTTTGATAAAAAATTGGAGATTCCTTTACAAATATGCTCTTACGTGCTATTATTTAAGTGACTATTTAAAAGGAGTTAATAAATATGCGGCAAGGTATTCTTAAATAAACCGTCAATTTGATAGCGGGAACAAATAATTAGATGTCCTTTTTTAGGAGGGCTTAGTTTTTTGTACCCAGTTTAAGAATACCTTTATCATGTGATTCTAAAGTATCCAGAGAATATCTGTATGCTTTGTATACCTATGGTTATGCATAAAAATCCCAGTGATAAAAGTATTTATCACTGGGATTTTTATGCCCTTTTGGGTTTTTGAATGGAGGAAAATCACATGAAAATTATTAATATTGGAGTTTTAGCTCATGTTGATGCAGGAAAAACTACCTTAACAGAAAGCTTATTATATAACAGTGGAGCGATTACAGAATTAGGAAGCGTGGACAAAGCTACAACGAGGACGGATAATACGCTTTTAGAACGTCAGAGAGGAATTACAATTCAGACAGGAATAACCTCTTTTCAGTGGGAAAATACGAAGGTGAACATCATAGACACGCCAGGACATATGGATTTCTTAGCAGAAGTATATCGTTCATTATCAGTTTTAGATGGGGCAATTCTACTGATTTCTGCAAAAGATGGCGTACAAGCACAAACTCGTATATTATTTCATGCACTTAGGAAAATGGGGATTCCCACAATCTTTTTTATCAATAAGATTGACCAAAATGGAATTGATTTATCAACGGTTTATCAGGATATTAAAGAGAAACTTTCTGCCGAAATTGTAATCAAACAGAAGGTAGAACTGTATCCTAATATGTGTGTGACGAACTTTACCGAATCTGAACAATGGGATACGGTAATAGAGGGAAACGATGACCTTTTAGAGAAATATATGTCCGGTAAATCATTAGAAGCATTGGAACTCGAACAAGAGGAAAGCATAAGATTTCATAATTGTTCCCTGTTCCCTGTTTATCACGGAAGTGCAAAAAACAATATAGGGATTGATAACCTTATAGAAGTGATTACGAATAAATTTTATTCATCAACACATCGAGGTCCGTCTGAACTTTGCGGAAATGTTTTCAAAATTGAATATACAAAAAAAAGACAACGTCTTGCATATATACGCCTTTATAGTGGAGTACTACATTTACGAGATTCGGTTAGAGTATCAGAAAAAGAAAAAATAAAAGTTACAGAAATGTATACTTCAATAAATGGTGAATTATGTAAGATTGATAGAGCTTATTCTGGAGAAATTGTTATTTTGCAAAATGAGTTTTTGAAGTTAAATAGTGTTCTTGGAGATACAAAACTATTGCCACAGAGAAAAAAGATTGAAAATCCGCACCCTCTACTACAAACAACTGTTGAACCGAGTAAACCTGAACAGAGAGAAATGTTGCTTGATGCCCTTTTGGAAATCTCAGATAGTGATCCGCTTCTACGATATTACGTGGATTCTACGACACATGAAATTATACTTTCTTTCTTAGGGAAAGTACAAATGGAAGTGATTAGTGCACTGTTGCAAGAAAAGTATCATGTGGAGATAGAACTAAAAGAGCCTACAGTCATTTATATGGAGAGACCGTTAAAAAATGCAGAATATACCATTCACATCGAAGTGCCGCCAAATCCTTTCTGGGCTTCCATTGGTTTATCTGTATCACCGCTTCCGTTGGGAAGTGGAATGCAGTATGAGAGCTCGGTTTCTCTTGGATACTTAAATCAATCATTTCAAAATGCAGTTATGGAAGGGATACGCTATGGTTGCGAACAAGGATTATATGGTTGGAATGTGACGGATTGTAAAATCTGTTTTAAGTATGGCTTATACTATAGCCCTGTTAGTACCCCAGCAGATTTTCGGATGCTTGCTCCTATTGTATTGGAACAAGTCTTAAAAAAAGCTGGAACAGAATTGTTAGAGCCATATCTTAGTTTTAAAATTTATGCGCCACAGGAATATCTTTCACGAGCATACAACGATGCTCCTAAATATTGTGCGAACATCGTAGACACTCAATTGAAAAATAATGAGGTCATTCTTAGTGGAGAAATCCCTGCTCGGTGTATTCAAGAATATCGTAGTGATTTAACTTTCTTTACAAATGGACGTAGTGTTTGTTTAACAGAGTTAAAAGGGTACCATGTTACTACCGGTGAACCTGTTTGCCAGCCCCGTCGTCCAAATAGTCGGATAGATAAAGTACGATATATGTTCAATAAAATAACTTAGTGTATTTTATGTTGTTATATAAATATGGTTTCTTGTTAAATAAGATGAAATATTTTTTAATAAAGATTTGAATTAAAGTGTAAAGGAGGAGATAGTTATTATAAACTACAAGTGGATATTGTGTCCTGTATGTGGAAATAAAACACGATTAAAGATAAGGGAAGATACTGAATTAAAAAAATTCCCCCTCTATTGTCCGAAATGCAGACAAGAAAATTTAATTGAAATAAAGCAGTTCAAAGTAACTGTGATTACAGAGCCAGACGCAAAGACGCAGAGCCGATAAAATGAGATTAATACAATCTCATTTTATCGGCTCTTTCCGTTATGTATGGATTCTTTTAATTAGTCTTCGATGTTTCTTGCTTCGTTGATACCGCTGGCTAAAGATTCCATTAAGGATAGTTCTTTGTCTGTAAAGCTATCCATGTATTTCTCTATCTGTAATCGTCGGGTGCTTTTTACCAAGTTATTAGCAGGTAAGAAAAATTCATCAACGGAAACATGAAGTAACGATACAAGGTCATAAAGAACTTGTATGCTGGGGTGTTGCCCTTTATTTTCAATATTAGTTAAGTACCGTGGGTCAATTTCAATCAATGCTCCCACTTGTTCACGAGTTAAACCTCGTTTCAATCGAGCTTCTTTAATGGCTAAACCAAAGGCTCTAAAATCATATTTATCTTCTTTTTTACGCATAGTAGACCACCTCTATACATTTTATTGTTCCTACTGAATTAAAAACAGGTATAGAAAAACGTGTTATATGGTTTATAGGTTTATATTTAATAAAAAGCACTACTAAACGCCAATAAAAAAAACCGTTATATGGTAGTGCTATTTACGCTGTTAAAATATTGTATATTACTTCCAAATGGCGGTTTGTTGGAGGTCAACGTCGCCATGAAGTACATCATATACAATAAATTTCCTTACATTGGGTTCTTGTCAAAAAAAGTCGTCTATCTGCAATAGATAAGTACGTCCACCAATGTGGTTTTATAAATCATATAGATAGAATAACAGAAGCATGTAAACAGAGAAATAAATCTGTTTATATGCTTTTTTGGCTATTCAGAACTTTTTTACAAAGTTTATTTATCAGTAATGCAACAAATCCCCCTTTCACATTGGGACTAAGAGTGAAAGGAGATAAACGAGCAAGGCTCACTTCCTTTCCTAGACAGAAAGGGGGTGAGAAACATGAAACCATCTTCTTTTCAGACCACAATAGAAAATCAGTTTGACTATATCTGTAAACGTGCTATGGAAGACGAGCGAAAGAATTATATGCTTTATCTTTCAAGGATTGCAAAGCGTGAGGTGTCCTTTTCGGATGTTGGCGATTATCTTGTTAGCCAGTTTGCGACAACAGATAACTATTCAACTGACTTTCAGATTTTTACACTCAATGGGTTATCAGTAGGCGTTGAAAATGATTTGTTGAGTGAAGCATTACGTGAGTTGCCAGACAAGAAACGTGAAATTCTACTGCTGTTTTACTTTATGGACATGAGCGATTCAGAAATTGCAGACCTGTTGAAATTGAACCGTTCTACTGTCTATCGGCATAGAACCAGTGGACTAGCCTTAATTAAAAAGTTTATGGAGGAATTTGAAGAATGAAAACACAATATCCTATGATTCCCTTTCCTCTCATTGTAAAGGCAACAGATGGCGATACCGAAGCGATTAACCAGATTCTACATCATTACAGAGGGTACATAACGAAGCGTTCCCTACGACTTATGAAAGATGAATATGGCAATCAAAGTATGGTCGTTGATGAAGTCTTACGTGGAAGAATGGAAACCAGACTGATTACAAAGATTTTGTCATTTGAAATTAAGTAATATCCTCTCTCCTTTCGTGGAAGCGTGCTAAACCATTCCACGCTTCCCGAACAGGGAGGTTTGTTATTCCACCAAAGCATATTGAGCTTTCAATGTGTTTTGATAGGCTAACGAGCCATTGTTCTTTGAAAACTGAATAAAAGTAATCGAATACGTTTCGATAAGAAAAGAGCCAACGGAACTAACCGCCATGACCTATCTTATAAAGATAGCGAGCGATTCATGTTAGTGATCCGAGAAGCAATCTTTAGCAGGATTGCCTGCAACGACATTCTTATCGTGATAATGATACTCCCATACAGTCAATAGTCCGAGCGTGATAAAACCGTCGCAGGCAATGAGTATGGCTACATGAGAACCATGCAGGGGTGGAACTCCCGTGAGCTTTGCTAAAGCTGTTCGATTGCTGGTAAAACAACTTTTATGAAATCCAAATAAGTGATTTGGAAAGGAGGATTTTATGAAGCAGACTGACATTCCTATTTGGGAACGTTATACCCTAACCATTGAAGAAGCGTCAAAATATTTTCGTATTGGCGAAAACAAGCTACGACGCTTGGCAGAGGAAAATAAAAATGCAAATTGGCTGATTATGAATGGCAATCGTATTCAGATTAAACGAAAACAATTTGAAAAAATTATAGATACATTGGACGCAATCTAGCGTCGCCAAAGGGTCTTGTATATGATAAAATAGTATTAAGTCGTATCAAGGCTCTTTCCATAAAGGAAAGGAGCAAATGCCATGTCAGAAAAAAGACGTGACAATAAAGGTCGAATCTTAAAGACTGGAGAGAGCCAACGAAAAGACGGAAGATACTTATACAAATATATAGATTCATTTGGAGAACCGCAATTTGTTTACTCGTGGAAACTTGTGGCTACAGACCGAGTACCAGCAGGAAAGCGTGATTGTATCTCACTTAGAGAGAAAATCGCAGAGTTACAGAAAGACATTCATGATGGTATTGATGTTGTAGGAAAGAAAATGACACTCTGCCAGCTTTACGCAAAACAGAACGCTCAAAGACCAAAGGTTAGAAAAAACACTGAAACTGGACGCAA
Source organism: Staphylococcus sp. GDH8C109P (assembly GCF_017893405.1). Classification (NCBI taxonomy): domain Bacteria; kingdom Bacillati; phylum Bacillota; class Bacilli; order Caryophanales; family Staphylococcaceae; genus Staphylococcus; species Staphylococcus sp. GDH8C109P. The sequence goes on from NZ_JAESMX010000014.1 coordinate 255,444, forward strand.
ATATCTTATGGATATTTTGAAGAAAGACAAGTTAGGTGTAAGAAGTATTGACAGTATTAAGCCATCAAACGCTAAAGAATGGGCTATTAGAATGAGTGAAAATGGTTATGCTTATCAAACCATCAATAACTACAAACGTTCTTTAAAGGCTTCATTCTATATTGCTATACAAGATGATTGTGTTCGGAAGAATCCATTTGACTTTCAACTGAAAGCAGTTCTTGATGATGATACTGTCCCTAAGACCGTACTAACAGAAGAACAGGAAGAAAAACTGTTAGCCTTTGCAAAAGCTGATAAAACCTACAGCAAAAATTATGATGAAATTCTGATACTCTTAAAAACAGGTCTTCGTATTTCAGAGTTTGGTGGTTTGACACTTCCAGATTTAGATTTTGAGAATCGTCTTGTCAATATAGACCATCAGCTATTGAGAGATACTGAAATTGGGTACTACATTGAAACACCAAAGACCAAAAGTGGCGAACGTCAAGTTCCTATGGTTGAAGAAGCCTATCAAGCATTTAAGCGAGTGTTAGCGAATCGAAAGAATGATAAGCGTGTTGAGATTGATGGATATAGTGATTTCCTCTTTCTTAATAGAAAGAACTATCCAAAAGTGGCAAGTGATTACAACGGCATGATGAAAGGTCTTGTTAAGAAATACAATAAGTATAACGAGGATAAATTGCCACACATCACTCCACATAGTTTGCGACATACATTCTGTACCAACTATGCAAATGCAGGAATGAATCCAAAGGCATTACAGTACATTATGGGACATGCTAATATAGCCATGACGCTGAACTATTACGCACATGCAACATTCGATTCTGCAATGGCAGAAATGAAACGCTTGAATAAAGAGAAGCAACAGGAGCGTCTTGTTGCTTAGTAGTACAAATGAATTTACTACTTATTTACCACTTCTGACAGCTAAGACATGAGGAAATATGCAAAGAAACGTGAAGTATCTTCCTACAGTAAAAATACTCGAAAGCACATAGAATAAGGCTTTACGAGCATTTAAGAAAATATAAAAAGATAATTAGAAATTTATACTTTGTTTATATTAAAAAAAGCAGAAAACTGTCACTATAAAAATGTATGAAATTGAAAATGAAAAAATTTTATATAATAACTGTTTAAAATATATAAATGAAAAGCGATTACAAAACCAAGTAGATCAAGTTAAAGTAAAGAAAAAAGAAAATGCTTTATCATATATAGCTACGCCTGAAAATATTGTGATGGATCACAGAGGTTTACCATTAAATGATTTTTATGGCTATATAAAAATTGATTCATCTGAATTAGATGTAACTATACCAAATGAAGTATTAAGTATGGAAAAAGTAAAAAGAGTGAACAAAAAGCAGATAACAAAAGAAGGTAAATTATTATTTGAAGGTATGGTAGGTATTGAAACTTCAAAGGAGTCCATCTCTATAACTATAGATGATATTTTCAAAATTCAAACATTTGAAAGTGATAACAAAAGTACATATACAATGTTACCATTTAAAAAATTAAATATAGCCGAACAATCTTTTAATGTTATAAACGAATTGTCGAAAGGCGGCGAATTCTTTTTGGATCAAATCCAATTAGTAATAGAACCTTTTGAAATTAACATTATTGAAATAAAAGAAACAATAAATAAATTAAAAATTAAGTTATCAGAGTATAGTAACTTGCTTTCGTTTAATGTGAGTCTAAAAACTACAGAATTTGATAAGCAAATGAATGAAATAAAAGGTTTATTAGAATTATTGGAATATAAAAATTTTAAAGATTTTAAAATACATAATAATGGATACTATAAAATGAAATTTTGCGGGAAATTTATATTACTATTTAAAGATAATACATCATTGTATAATGTATACTCTAATGAATTTATGGATAGATTTGAAGCTATTACAAAAGAAGAATCTGTACAAATGCCAATTGTGTACACATTAACAAGAGATATGATTGTAGATGTACTAAATTTTGATATAAATGTTATTAAAAAATGTGTTGAATCAGATAAAATTGCTATGCAATCTGACATTAAATGGGAGAAACTAAATAATTTTGCATTAGAATTAATCGCAGCCTATGATGAAACTCAAAGTATCGATTTATTAGAATTAGCTGAATATATATTAAATAATTTGCTGAATTATGATAATGATAAAATGTTTATGAACTTGATCAACCAAGCTCAAATTATAAAGAGAAGAAAAAATATGGTAGATGAAAAATTGTTAAGCGACTTATTCGAATTGAAAGATAAATTAATAGATATTGATAAAGAAATAGCAACATTGTATATAAATGTAGTATCAGGGAGTAAACAAGAAGCAAAAATAAGATATGAAACCCTCAATGCTGCAGATTTGGAAATATTTAATGCTTACCCGATTTTTAATTTATATAAAAAATTAATAGAAAGTTGAGATTATGACGAAAAATACTTTTAGAGAAAGAATTCAAAAAACATATACAAAAAAAGACCTTGAGAAAGCTCTAGGTCTTAAAAATAAAGCTCAATTGCAGAAAAGAATTGATAAATTAGTTGATATTTATAAGGTTGATATGAAGAAATTTCAAAAAAATTCTGGGGAAAGTGAAAGGGCAGCTTATAGTTTCAATGGGATTGCTTTTGATATATTATGTGTCTTATTAAATAATATGACAGATGATAACATACCAAAAGCAATTACGGATGAAGATGTAAGGCTGAGAAAAGATGCGATAAAAAATATTGATATTACCCAATATGCGAATTTTATTAAAAATGTTAAGAATGACATAGATAAAATTGAATTTAAACCATTAAAGTTACATATACATGCACAAAAAGTATACCAAGATGTAAAAAAGGTGTTTGATTCAGGGAGTAAAATAAACGATAAGTTACAATTAGCTTCTGAAGTAATGAGTCAATTACCTATAGATAAACAAGTGGAATTAAGTGACAAAATTGCACTTGCTATACACGAAACTATTTATTCATCATTTTCAGAAAGCAAATATAATGAACGAATTAATGAACATCATCAAACGAGTGAAAGGTCAAGTCAGCATGATTTTCGATATAATTATTTTGTAAATCAATTAACAGATAATGTAATAACTGAAGGTATAGATGAAGAGAGAGCATTTATTTATGATAGAGATGAACAATTAGATTGGTTATTAGTTAACATACTAAATAAAGTTCAACGAGCTGCCGATGGATGGGGAATGAGAAATGCTAAACCGCATCACAGAACGCAAACATTTAGAGATATGGAGTATTATTTCCTTAGAGATGTATCGAAAATGATAGATAAAGAGCTTAACAAAAAGGAAAACTTAAATAAGCAATCTAAAAAATATGACTTCGATAATAAGATAAAGGTCATTAATGACAATATTGAGCTTTTTAATGAAGATGAACAAATTAGAAAGCATTTACTAGAGTTACGTAAACGATTAGACTTTCATTCTGCAGCAGTATTAAATCAGAAAAATCATTCACACATAGGCAATGAAATGTTCCAATATTTTATGGATGATATGCAACAAGTTGTAACATTGATAGACCGATACATTAATAAGGATGAACATTATAATGATATGAAAAATGGCTATATTAATGAATATAAATCATTTTACAATGCATATAATAATGAAATTGAAGTGATTAAGACGCACGAAAATAACATCCCAATGGCAATGTTAATGAAGCAATTTAAGAATCAACTGTTAAAAAGAAGGAATAACCGGAAAAGCTCTAATTGAAGTTAAGTAGAAAATTGATTAATAATTGATAAGCTCAATCCCTCATATAAAGGGATTGAGCTTATTTGCTTGGTGGGAATTTTTTTGAATTTTTTTGCCACTTCATCAACGACCTCTATTTAGTATTAAGATTGTCTTATCAAAACGTTTTGAACAAATTTTAAGTTGAAAGTGAGCGCGCCATTTTCAACCATAAAGGAGAAGATTTACATGGAGACAAGAGACAAACTGATGTCGTTGACTCAAAGTAACAAAACACAGCAGTGGTTAATGGACAAATCATCTAACCAAGATGATGTTCAGCAACTGCAGCAACAATTCAGTCAGCAGCTTGATCAACAATATAATGCACTTTTAGCTGATGAAAAAGCTAAGTTAGACCAATACGTGGAAGTACATCAAGGATTGGAATCATTAAAGGAAGAGATTGAATCAGAACCTATTACGCTTAATATTGATAAATTACCCGATATCAAAGCAACAATGCTTGAAAGAGCCAAGAATGATGAACATTCTGATAAAATCGAAAAGCTATTTGATAGGTTAGAACAGGCATTAAATGGTACGAATCGATTATATACGCAATTATCGTTGATTGGTACACGAACACATCGAATTACAACTAAAAATTTTAATCTTCAAGGCTTACCTAAAGCAGTCCAACATACGATTTTACCTTCAAAATTTAAGAAGGTGTATACAGTCGATTTTAAATCGTTTGAACCATCAGTTGCAGCGTACATGACTCAAGATTCAAAACTGATTGACTTGTTAAATCAGAAAGACGGACTGTATGACGCATTGCTAAGTGAATTAGGCTTATCAGATGAGCTACGTGTATTTGTTAAACGTGCATTTATTGGTTCGTTTCTATTTGGAGGTAACTTCAAAAATCCTAAGTTCAAGCTGAATCAATATGTAAGTGAAGTACAATGGTTGGATGCGGTCAGCCAACTTACAAAAGTCATTGAACTTAAGAAGCACGTTGAAAAGAGTAATTCCATGCCTATGCCTTATAGTATTGAGCATAATATGAGCGCATTTCAAGGTAGCAGTATTATGGCAATTTATGTACAAACTGTAGCGAGTTATATTTTCAAACACATTCTATTGGAAGTTTATAAAGCGCAGTGTACACAAAAGAGCTTTCAAATCATTTTGCCAATTCATGATGCCATTATGATTGAGTGCGACGATGAAGAAACAGCACAAAGTGTAGCCCAACTAATGAAAAGTAAAGCTAATAAATTGTTTAATGGTGAGTTTGCGCACGTGACAGTGGAAGCATTAGGAGGTGTAAGCAATGAATAATGATAGAGGTCAAAGTTTACAAATTCCAAAATGCACCCCACTAACAGAAGGCTATATATACGTTGCTTCATTATATTCTGTAACCCAAACAGATTTCAATGGTGATGTTAAACACCAGTTTACGTATGAAATAAAGATAGATCAGAAAGTTATTTATGTGAATCGTAGTATTTCGAAAGATGCTACCGATAAGCAGTTATCAATTACTGATTGGCTTAGACGTCATAGTAATTATAGTTCCACTCATGAGAATTATGATCCTTACATTGATAGAAAGCATTTAATCTATGTGGGTCAATATAACGGAAACTATTATGTTCAAGATGTAGCACCATTAGATGGATTTGGAGGGGTATTGTAATGAATCATATTTTAGAAATGTTAATAAAATTATTAAAAGTGGGTATGGAGGCAATCGACCGTAAAGGTCTGATTGCCATCCTAACTAGTAGTATTGGAAATGATGAAATGGATGATTCTGAACAAGCTGTAATGGTGTATAACGAGCTTATCGATAAACTACAGCTTAACATTCCTAAAGATGTCGACTATAGACCTAACATATACAGTTATTTTGGTATTCAAAAAAAGCCAAATGACACAATATTAGTGGAAATGATGATAAGTATTTTTCATATCAAGCGTTTTGATTCAGAGTTGTTTGTTTTCAAAGATAAAGGTTGGCAAAAGGTAAATGAAGATGAATTGCAAGGGCTGATATCTAAAATGATACAAGTGTTGCTAGTTGATTATAAGCCCTCATTAAGTATTCTAAAGAATGTAGTGGTTGGCTTACAAAATTCAATAGATGTAGAAGAACTAGTTGAGAATAAACAGTACATTGGATGCGGTCATAACATGTTTAATCTAGACGCATTTGAAGTGGTTGGAAATTCTATAAAGATTTTCCCCGCAACACGGTTGAATTTAGAGTTGGTTAAAAGTGATGTCATAACTGAAAAAACACCTCCACATTTTAATCGATACATGTTAGAGTTTGCTAATTTTGATTCTGATTTACAGTACTTTCTTTTTCAACATACAGCGGTGCTTCTTACAGCTAACACAAAGTATCGCAGAGCCTTACTATTATATGGTGGAGCTAAGAATGGTAAATCCGTATTTATAAATTTAGTTAGGTCATTTTTCTACAGCGAAGACATTGTGTCTAAAGCACTTAACGAGCTTCAAGGCCGTTTTGACAAAGAGAGCTTGGTGGGTAAAAAACTTATGGCAAGTGACGAAATTGGGGAATCAAGGATTCAAGAAAAGATTGTAAATGATTTAAAAAAGTTAGTATCTGTTGAACCAGTGCACGTTGATCGTAAAGGTAAAACACAAGTTGAAACTACTTTGGATTTAAAACTTGCTTTTGGTACAAATGCAAGACTTAATTTTCCATCTGCTCATGCGAAAGCACTAGAGCGTCGAATTGCTGTTATACCTTGTGAATACTATGTCGAAAAAGCTGATCCGAATTTAAGTGAAAAGTTACAGAATGAAAAGAAAGCGATCTTCCTCTATTTGATGCATGTCTATCAGCAAATTGTTAATGAAGATAGGGAATATCTCGAAAATGAGCGCGTCACTGAAATATCACATGATTGGCTGAATTTTGGATATGAATTTGTTCCTAGCAAATCAGTTAATAATAAAGATCAGAAAATATGCATTAACTTACTCAGAGAGCTAATTAAAAATGATTCGGGGTCTCGGATTAAAGTGGCTGATATTAATAACATAATTAAGAAAGAAATTAATATAAGCAGTCAGGTTATCAAAAAACTAGTTTTGGCTAACTTTGGTACTCAAACTAAACTAAATGATGGTTATGAATATTGGACTGATTTAGGTTGGAAAAATACTGACGAAGAAGTAACTCATAATATTTCTAAAGCAGATAACATCATAACTTTTGATAAAAATGAGCACGTAACAGATGATGAAGTATTACAAGAAGAGAACTTGGACTTTGATTGGGAGGAATTTGACGATGAATAATGAACAAATTGAAGCATTTGTAGAAGTGCTTGTACCTATTATAGAAGAACGTATTCATAAAGGTAAGTAAGCTAATTATGTACTACAGGTATTGGCCTGTAGTACTCATGTTTTTAAGTGGTAAAAGTGATAAAAATGAAACGAAGTTATAAATATATATTATCAATATGATGTTATAAGACCGATGGTCTATAGCAATCATTCATTAAAAGGAGCGACATTATTTATGAAGAAGAAAATTGCACTTTATTCAAGAGTGAGTACATCCGAACAATCAGAATATGGATATTCAATCCATGAACAGGAACAAGTGCTCATTAAAGAAGTTGTTAAAAATTTCCCGGGTTATGACTATGAAACTTATATCGATTCCGGTATATCAGGTAAAAATATTGAAGGTCGACCAGCAATGAAACGCCTATTACAAGATGTTAAAGATAATAAAATCGAAATGGTGTTAAGTTGGAAATTGAATCGCATTTCACGATCAATGAGAGACGTGTTTAATATCATTCATGAATTCAAAGAACATGGCGTAGGATATAAGTCGATTTCTGAGAATATTGATACATCGAATGCCTCTGGGGAAGTGCTCGTGACTATGTTTGGATTAATAGGATCAATCGAACGTTCAACACTTATCAGTAACGTCAAGATGTCGATGAATGCCAAAGCACGTAGTGGAGAGGCTATTACAGGTAGAGTGCTCGGATATAAGTTGTCACTTAATCCACTTACGCAGAAAAATGATTTAGTTATTGATGAAAATGAAGCTAATATCGTACGTGAAATCTTCGATTTATATTTGAATCATAATAAAGGACTCAAAGCCATTACAATCGTACTGAATCAAAAAGGATACCGCACTATTAATCAAAAGCCGTTTTCTGTATTTGGTGTTAAATACATTTTAAATAATCCAGTATATAAAGGTTATGTCAGATTTAATAACCATCAAAATTGGGCTGTACAACGAAGAAGTGGGAAAAGTGATGAAAATGATGTCATTTTGGTGAAAGGAAAGCATGAAGCAATCATAAGCGAAAAAGTATTTGATCAGGTTCATGAAAAATTAGCAGCTAAAAGTTTCAAACCAGGACGTCCGATTGGTGGAGACTTTTATTTACGTTCACTAATTAAGTGTCCAGAGTGCGGTAATAATATGGTATGTCGACGAACTTATTACAACACGAAAAAATCAAAAGAACGCATAATCAAACGCTATTACATTTGTTCATTGTTCAACCGTTCTGGAAGTTCAGCGTGCCATAGCAATGCCATTAATGCCGAAGTTGTAGAAAGAGTCATTAACGTTCATCTTAATCGTATCCTTTCCCAACCAAATGTTATTAAGCAGATTGCGACAAATGTGATAGGAGAACTGAAACGTAAGCATAATACTAAAGGTAAGATTATAATTGATACCGATAGCCTAGAAAAGCAAAAAGCTAAAATTAAAACACAACAAGAACGCCTGTTGGAATTGTTCTTAGATGATCAAATGGATAGTGAAATGTTGAAAGAAAAACAGCATCAATTGAATAATCAACTCCAGATACTTGAAGAACAAATAAAAAAGGCTCAACAATCTAATCAAGCAGAAACAAAAGTTCCAGACTTCGATAAGTTGAAGAGTCGCTTAACCATGATGATTAGTAGATTTAGTATTTATCTCAAAGAAGCGAGTCCAGAAGCAAAGAATCAGCTTATGAAGATGTTGATTGACTCTATTGAAATTACCACAGATAAGAAAGTGAAGCTTGTACGATACAAAATTGACGAAAGCCTTATACCTCAATCTTTGAAAAAAGATTGGGGGTCTTTTTTTATGCCAAAAATTCATTTTGTGATTTATGGTACACAGAAATATTCTATCGACGAAATTACCACTTTTGCCACTTTGTCATAAGTGATAAAAGTGAGCGAAATGAAATAAAAATGAAATATATATTATCAATACGATGTAGCAATTGAATACATCGTGAAAACATATTAGGAGGTCATGACAATGACATTGGAACAACAACTCAAGTACTATATAACAAACTTATTCAACCTACCCAAAGACGAGGTATGGGACTGTGAAGCAATCGATGAAATAGCTAATGATATTCTTCCTGACAAGTATGTAAGGCTTGGTCCACTATCCAACAAAATACTTCATACGTATACCTATTATTCTGAAATACTTCACGAAAGTAATATCTATCCTTTCATTCTCTACTATCAAAAACAGCTCATAGCCATCGGCTATATCGATGAAAATCACGATATGAATTTTTTATATCTACACAACACAGTCATACCCCTTTTGGATCAACGATACTTACTAACAGGAGGAAAATAATATGCATAAATACATCAAAATCACGCAACTAGTCATCACAATCCTTAGTGAAGTTATTATTTGGATGAAAGAATCAGAACGAAAGGAAGTCTCTTATGAATAGATATATCACTCGTGGTATTGCCCAAAACTTACCTACCACATTACAACATCAATTATGGCAACTTGTAGCGCAACGTGAAAACGAACAGTCCAAGGAACTAGAAGAAATAGATTACTTTCATGTCTTCCAGTTCAACATGTACAATAATCAATTATATGTAAAACACAAACAAGAACGTTCTGAGTATGTCAAAATTCATAAAACTAATTATTCAAAAGCTATCAATATTAATAAGGTCTACATTATTCGAGAAGATGATGTAGACCTTTCTTATTACGTCATGTTATTACCAGAAGAATATTAACTAGGAGGAAACAAACATGCAGACAATAAAGAACACATTAGAAACTGAAGCTATTTTCAGTGATGACCAACAACATCGCTATCTACTTAAAAAGACATGGGATAAAGATAAACAAGTTATCACAATCATTACTATGTATCCACATTATGATGGCGTACTCAACATAGACTTAACAACACAACTGATTATGAACAAAGTTTCAGAAATGGGTGTATTTGGTTCAATCCATTTTGTGAACCTATACTCCAATATAACAACACCAATCAACCTAAAACATCTGGAAAATGCTTATGATAAGCATACAGATATTCAAATTATGAAAGCTGTGAAAGAATCTGATGAAGTGATATTAGCTTGGGGCGCCTATGCTAAGAAGCCAGTTGTTGAAGCACGTGTCAATGAAGTATTAGAGATGTTGAAACCACATAAAAAGAAAGTGAAACAACTCATCAACCCAGAAACGAATGAAATTATGCATCCACTCAACCCTAAGGCACGTCAAAAATGGATTTTGAAATCATAGCAAATACATGGAGGTCAATATGGAAACAAAACAAATCAACATCGTTTCACTGCAAATGATTAAAATAGATACTTTGAGTTATCTTAAAAGACGAATTACGAGTCCCCACCAAATTGTAAAGTATTCAAATAGAGTTTTTTTAATAATGCATAGATGGTACATTTATTTTACTTTAATTATAATTAGCTGGAAAATTATATACAAGAAAGGTTCAGTCACTAACTCATTTATAGTGTATGATGATGGAAAATTAATTAAGAATAAAACATTGACCAATATTGACCTTTAGTTTAGAATAAGCTTAATTATATGGCGAAGGGTGATAAAATGATTGTTGGTAATTACCATTACAATGAGGTTTATGATGAATATATTAGTTTGAAAGTTTGGAGGTACATGGAAAGCGAGGATGTTGATTTAGAAACAGCATTAAATCATCTAGGAGTAGATTATATAGATGCATTACCAGATGAAGAAGATATTCCTGAACTTGAGAAGGAAAAACAAAAATTAATTGAACGAGGATACTAATAAATGCGGTTAGAGAAATGTTTCTCTAACCGCATTATGATTTATTTTTTTATTGCTGACTTGCCATTAATTCTGCTTGCTCTACAACTTGTTCCACAGCCATTTTTTGAAGATCTGGTGGATAGCCATATTTCTTTAATAGGCGTCTAACTTGAACTCTCATTTTAGCTTTAGCACTGTCTCGTTTAGACCAATCAACACTCATGTTATCCTTAACTGTTTTAGTTAACTCATGTGCAATGGCTCTTAACTCTTTATCGCCTAAAGCTTCTTTAGCTGTTTCATGTGAAGCTAACGCATCATAAAAAGCAATTTCCTCAGTACTTAAACCTAAGTCATTACCTCGATTTTGTTCTTGCTTAATTTCTTTAGCCATTTGAAGGAATTCTTCTATTACTTTTGAAGCTTCTATTATCCTATATTTATAACATTTTATTTGTTTTTTTGTAAATATAATTAATAATTTTTAGTTTAAAAATTAGTTTGAATGTATACAACAAAGGTGTATAATATAAAAAAGTGCAAATTAAAATTGTGCATAATCAAAATTGCGGAGGGTATTATGGAAGAAACAATTGATTTAAGCAAACTATTTACAATTTTAAAGAAAAACATGAAGTATTTAATTATCCTACCAATTGTTTTTCTAGTATTAAGCATGGTGATCACATTTGTATTTATGACACCAAAATATTCATCTTCTACTCAAGTGCTTGTTAACCAAAAAGAAATAGATAATCAAATGATGGCACAACAAGTACAATCTAATTTACAACTAGTCAATACATATTCAGAAATTATTAAAAGCCCAAGAATACTAGATAAAGTATCTAAAAATCTAAAAGGTAAATACTCTAGTAAAGAAATTTCAGGAATGCTTACTGTTAGTAACCAATCAGAATCGCAAATATTAAATATTGTAGTTGAAAATGAAAGTCGGGAAGCTGCACGTAAAGTTGCTAATGAAATTGCGAATGTATTTAGTAAAGATGTAAGTAAAATTATGAATGTAGATAATGTTTCAATACTATCCAAAGCAGACACAAAAGGAAACCAAATCTCGCCTCAACCGCTCGTTAATTCAGTGGTCGGTATTTTTTCGGGCTTAATTGTCGCACTAATCATAATATTTTTGAAAGAAATATTGGATAAGAGAATTAAAACAGAAGAAGATGTCTCAGAAATTTTAGACTTACCTGTATTGGGAACAATACAAAATTTTAGTAAGTAAAGGGAGGTAAACTAATGGCCAAAAATAGAATTATTAACCCACTGATAACAGTGGAAAAGCCAAAGTCAGTCATAAGTGAAAAATTTAGAGGGATTCGAACAAATATCCTGTTCTCAACTGCAGACAATGATGTCCAAACAATTGTATTTACATCAGAAAAGCCTGCTGCTGGCAAATCAACAATTTCGGCAAATGTTGCAATTACATATGCACAAGCAGGATATAAAACATTATTGATTGATGGAGATATGAGAAAACCGTCACAACATTACTTATTTAACACAGATAATATGGATGGCTTTTCAAATCTAATTATTAATAAGACGGATTATCATAAAGCAATTCATAAGACAGATATAGTCAATTTAGACTTACTAACGTCAGGTCCAATACCACCAAATCCTTCTGAATTAATAGGATCTGAAAAATCATTAGAAGTATTTGATTATTTAAGAAGTGAATATGATTTCATTATTATTGATACACCTCCAGTAAATACAGTTACGGATGCACAACTGTTTTCAGAAATTGCTAAATATGTAGTGTATGTTATTGATGTGCAAAAAAATGATCGAAATGCCATAAAAAAAGGTAAAGAATTGATTGAAAAAGCTGGTGCTAAAATATTAGGCGTTGTATTAAATAAAGCACCTGAAGATAAGTCATCTAGCTATTACTATTATTACGGGAAAGATAAATAATGGTTGATATTCATAATCATATTTTAGTGGGGGCAGATGATGGCCCGAAATCTATAGATGAGGCAATAGTATTATTACAACAAGCTAAAGAACAAGGTATTAATGATATTGTTGTGACGCCACATCATTTACATCCAAAATATGAAAATACGTTTGATACTGTTGCAAAAGGTATCGAAGAATTAAATAAAATCGATGAAATAGCAAAGTTAAATATTCAACTTTACCCAGGTCAAGAAATACGATTATCAGATCAAATATTACAAGACATCAAACAACACAAGATATACGGGATAAATGATACAAAATACTTACTTATTGAACTTCCATCTAATGAAGTGCCACATTACACTATGAAACTTCTATATGAAATTCAAAATAAAGGCTTTATACCAATAATCGCTCATCCTGAGCGAAATAAAGCTATCGCACGAGACATAAATTTACTTTATGAATTAATTAATAATGGTGCTTTAAGTCAAGTTACAGCGTCATCTCTAAATGGTGAACTCGGGAAAAATTTGCAAAAGATATCTATAAAAATGATTGAACATAATTTAATTCATTTTATTGCATCGGATGCGCATCATGCATTAAACAGGTCATTTACGTTAAATAACTTATTTAATAATCCAAAGTTAAAAAATATAGAAGCGGATATAGAAATGTTTTTACAAAATAATAAAGCATTAATTCAAGATAAGTATATAAGAAGGGAAAGACCTATTGAATTTAGTAAAAGTAAATTTTTCGGTCTATTTTAATTAGGGAATCGGGGAATGAAAATTGAAAGTTATATCAGCTAAGCAGAGGCTAGTTTTGTTATTAATTATAGACTCACTTATCGTGACATTTTCAGTATTTTTAGGTTACTACATTTTAGAACCATTTTTTGAAGGATATTCGACAAAACTATTAATTTTGTCATCAATTATTCTACTGGTTTCTCACCATATATTTGCTCAAATCTTCGATTTGTATCATAGAGCATGGGAATATGCGAGTGTAAGTGAATTAATCTTAATTGTTAAAGCGATTACAGGTTCCATTATTGCTACCGCAATTATCGTTCCATTATTGACACATCAACCACCATTTTTAAGGTTATATTTTATAACTTGGATGATGCACTTATTGTTAATAGGTGGTTCTAGACTGTCTTGGAGAGTTTATAGGAAAACGTTTATCAATAAAGATGTTAAGAAAAAACCAACTCTTATTGTAGGTGGCGGAAGAGGTGGTTCACTACTTATACGTCAAATGAGAAATACACCTTATATGGGAATGGAACCTGTGTTAGTAGTTGATGATGATCCAAATAAACAGAAAATGTCAATTGCAACGGGCGTTAAAGTTCAAGGTTACATTACAGATATACCGGATTTAGTTAAGAAATTTAATATTAAAAAAATAATTATAGCAATTCCGACACTTTCACAAAGTAGATTAAGAGAAATTAATCAATTATGTGAAGGTCAAAATGTAGAAGTATTTAAGATGCCTAACATTGAAAATGTTATGTCAGGGGACATAGAAGTAAACCAATTAAAGAAAGTGCAAGTAGAAGATTTGTTAGGCAGAGATCCAGTAGAACTAGACATGAATTCTATTTCTAAAGAGTTAACACATAAGACCATACTTGTTACAGGTGCTGGTGGTTCTATCGGTTCTGAAATTTGTAGACAAGTTTGTAAATTCCAACCTGAAAGAATCGTCTTATTGGGTCACGGAGAAAATAGCATCTATCATATTCATCAAGAGCTGAGTGGATATTATAAAGACGAAATAGAGATTATACCAGTTATTGCAGATGTTCAAGATAAAGAGCGCATGAAAGATGTTATGAAAACATATAAGCCATATGTTGTTTATCATGCCGCAGCACATAAGCATGTACCTTTAATGGAGTACAACCCACATGAAGCTATTAAAAATAATATTCTTGGTACTAGAAATACAGCTGAAGCTGCAAAACTTGCTGAAGTAAGTAAATTTGTGATGGTATCAACTGATAAAGCAGTCAATCCACCGAATGTCATGGGGGCAACTAAAAGAGTTGCAGAAATGATTATTCAAAGTATGAACAATGAAACAAGTAACACTGATTTCGTGGCAGTACGATTTGGAAATGTACTCGGTTCAAGAGGATCTGTAATACCACTATTCAAGAAGCAAATCGAAGCAGGCGGACCAGTAACTGTGACACATCCAGAAATGACAAGATACTTTATGACCATACCTGAAGCTTCAAGACTTGTACTTCAAGCAGGTGCATTAGCAACAGGTGGAGAAGTATTTGTATTAGATATGGGTAAACCCGTCAAAATAGTTGATTTAGCTAAGAATTTAATAAGATTAAGTGGATATAAAGAAGAGGACATTGGTATCGAATTCAGTGGCATTAGACCAGGTGAAAAATTATTTGAAGAATTATTCAATAAAGATGAGATACATCCAGAACAAGTTTATGAGAAAATTTATCGCGGGAAAGTAAGAGAAATAAATATAGAAGAGGTTAATGAATTTATTACGGACATCATTGATAACTTTACTAAAGAAAAAATAATACATTTTACAAATGATTATGTAGATAGTAAGGCATATAGAAAAATAAAAGAGTAATGGGTGAGGAAATGTTCAAAGGGAAAACAATTTTAATTACGGGTGGTACAGGTTCATTTGGTAATGCTGTAATGAAAAGGTTCTTACATACGGATATAAAAGAAATTAGAGTGTTTTCTAGAGATGAAAAAAAACAAGATGATTTAAGGAAGAAATACAACAATGATAAATTAAAATTTTATATAGGTGATGTAAGGGACGTTGTAAGTGTAGAGAGTGCTATGAGAGGTGTGGACTTTGTGTTTCATGCAGCAGCTTTAAAACAAGTTCCTTCATGTGAGTTCTTTCCAATAGAAGCTGTTAAAACAAACATATTAGGTACTGAAAATGTGGTGCAGGCCGCAATAAGAGCGAATGTAAAAAAAGTTATCTGTCTTTCTACTGATAAGGCTGCATATCCAATTAATGCTATGGGTATTTCAAAAGCTATGATGGAAAAAGTTTTTGTTGCTAAATCAAGAAATGTTGATAAAAATCAAACATTAATTTGTGGAACAAGGTATGGAAATGTAATGGCATCAAGAGGTTCTGTAATACCTTTATTTATAGAAAAAATAAAAAATAATGAACCTTTAACAGTTACAGATCCTAACATGACAAGATATTTAATGAGTTTAGAAGAAGCAGTTGAATTAGTTATACATGCATTTAAACATGCTGAAACAGGAGATATAATGGTACAAAAAGCACCAGCTTCTACTGTTGGAGATTTAGCACAAGCATTATTAGAGCTCTTTGAAGCGAAAAATGAAATCAAAATTATTGGTACTAGACACGGTGAGAAACAGGCAGAAACGCTACTGACTAGAGAAGAATATGCTCAAGCAGAAGATATGGGTAATTATTATAGAATTCCAGCAGATTCAAGAGATTTAAATTATAGTAATTATTTTGAGGATGGTAGCAAAGAAATTACTGAAGCGTTTGAATATAATTCTGATAATACTTATAGACTTTCTATTGAAGAAATTAAAGAAAAATTACTTACATTAGATTATGTACAAAAAGAACTAACTCTATACAAAGATAATGTTATATAGGAGGTTTATATGAAAAGTATCGTTATAACAGGAGCGAATGGTTTTGTAGGTAAAAATTTAAAGCATGATTTATATCAAACAACTGATTATGAAATATTGGAGATATCAAGAGATACTTTTATCGAAGATACAATTGATTATCTACTTAAAGTAGACTGTATAGTTCACTTAGCAGGTGTTAATAGACCTAAAAATGAAGATGAATTTTATGAAGGTAACGTATCATTGTTACAAGAAATGCTTGAAATTATTAAAGATAATCCTAATAAACCGTCAATAATACTATCATCATCTACTCAAGCAAACAGTGGTAATTTATATGGAAAAAGTAAAAATGAGGCAGAAAATTTACTGAAAAGCTTTTCTGAAAAATATGGAAATAAAGTTTATGTTTATCAATTCCCAAATTTATTTGGAAAGTGGAGTAAACCTAATTACAATTCCGTAATTGCAACATTTTGTCATAATATTGCTCATGATAAAGATATTCATATTAATGACAGAAAAATTGAATTGAACTTAAATTACATTGATGATGTAATTGCAGAAATAAAAAGAGCTATAGAAGGAAAACCAACAATTATTAATAATAAAGTTGAAGTGCCGAATGTCTATAAAGTAAATCTTGGTGAGATAAGTGATTTGATTTATTCATTTAAAGATATGAGAGCTAATAAAACTTTACCAAATTTAAATAATGATTTTGAAAAAGCATTATATAGCACTTATTTAAGTTATTTACCAAAGAATGAATTTAGCTATCCGCTTAAAATGAACATTGATGAAAGAGGTTCATTTACTGAGTTTTTAAAAACACCGGATCGAGGGCAAGTATCTGTCAATATATCAAAGCCAGGAATAGTTAAAGGTAATCATTGGCATCATACAAAGAATGAAAAGTTTTTAGTTGTGTCTGGTAAGGGTGTAATTAGATTTAGATTACCTGAATCAGATGAAATTCTAGAATATTATGTGTCAGGTGAAGAATTAGAAGTAGTGGATATTCCAGTAGGTTATACCCACAATATTGAAAATTTAGGTGACGAAAATATGGTAACTATTATGTGGGTTAATGAAATGTTTGACCCAGAAAATCCAGACACATATTACTTGGAGGTTTAAAATGAATAAATTGAAGTTAATGACTATCGCTGGAACTAGACCAGAAATAATTAGATTATCAGCAACAATAAAAGCGTGCGATAAATATTTTAATCAGATTCTTGTACACACAGGTCAAAATTATGACTATACATTGAATCAAGTTTTCTTTGAAGAATTAGAATTAAGAGAACCAGATTATTATCTTGAAACGGTTGGTAAAGATTTAGGTGAGACAATGGGTAATATCATTGCTAAATCTTATGAAGTGTTAGCACAAGAACAACCAGATGCATTATTAATACTTGGAGATACAAATAGTTGTTTAGCTGCAGTATCAGCTAAAAGATTAAAGATACCTGTATTTCATATGGAAGCAGGAAATCGTTGCTTTGATCAAAATGTACCTGAAGAAATAAATAGAAAAATAGTGGATCATGTTAGTGATGTGAATCTACCATATACAGAACATAGTAGAAGATATTTATTAGATGAAGGATTCAAAAAAGAAAACATTTTTGTAACTGGTTCACCAATGCGTGAAGTATTAGAGCAATATGAAGAAAAAATTAATACAAGTGATGCGTTAAAAACATTGAATCTTGAACCGAACAAATACATCTTAGTTTCTGCACATAGAGAAGAGAATATTGATATAGAGAATAATTTCAATTCTTTAATGAATGCTATAAATGAGATAGCAGAGAAATATGAATTACCTGTTATATATTCAACTCATCCAAGAAGTTGGAAGAAAATCGAAGAAAGATCATTTGAGTTTCATCCATTAGTACAACAACTTAAACCATTCGGCTTCTTTGATTATAATGCATTACAAAAAAATGCTTTTGTTGTGCTTTCAGATAGTGGAACTTTGTCAGAAGAGTCATCAATATTAAAATTCCCAGGCGTACTCATCAGAACATCTACCGAACGACCGGAAGTTTTGGATAAAGGAACAGTTATAATTGGAGGAATTAAATATGATAATTTAGTCCAATCAGTAGAACTTGCAAGAGACATGCAAAATAATAATGAACCTATAATAGATGCAATTGACTATAAAGACGATAATGTTTCTCAAAAAGTAGTGAAAATAATTCAAAGTTATACAGAAATTATTAATAGAAATACTTGGAGGAAGTAATGTTAAAGAAATTATTGTTTAAAATAATTAAGGGTAAAAACAATGTAAAAGGCAAAAATGTAATAATTAACCCTCTTGCATATGTGGTTAATTCAAATTTTAGTGGTAATAACTTTGTCGATAGATTATGTAGAATTCGTAACACATCATTTGGAAATTATAGTTATATTGGTTTTAACTCAGATTTAAATAATGTTCAAATAGGGAGTTATTGCTCTATTTCATCCGACGTGAAAATTGGTTTAGGGAAACATCCTATAAATTTTTTTAGTACTTCACCAATATTTTATTCAAGTAAAAATCCATTTAATCTAAACATAAATAAGGTTAAATATGATGATCGTCCTGATTTAACAATTATTGAAAATGATGTTTGGATTGGAACTAATGTAATTATTATAGATGGTGTAACAATTGGTAATGGAGCTATAATTGCTGCAGGTAGTATTGTCACGGAAAATGTCGGAGAATATGAAATTGTAGGTGGAGTACCTGCTAAGGTAATAAAAAGGAGATTTGATGAATCGACAATTCAAAAATTACTAGAGAGTAAATGGTGGGAAAGAGATGCTAAAGAATTAATAGATTCACAATTTAATTTATAAGGCTTATATAAAAGGAATGATATTTATTGAGAATTTTAAATATAGTATCTAGTAATATTGTTCAAGATCCGAGAATTTTGAAGCAGATGGAAACTATAAAACAAATTACAGAAGATTATATTGTTTTAGGAAAAAGTAATATTAATGTTACGGATGAAAGATTAAAAACATTGAATTTTAATTACAAATTATTCGGTCAAAATATAGAAGAAAATTCTATCATAAAGAAAATAATAAACAGAATAAAATTTGGAAGAAGTGTTATTCTGTTTATTAAAAGTTATAAACCAGATGTAATACATGCTAATGATTTTGATGTATTATTTATAGTTTTCTTATCAAGATATACAAAAGCTAGAATAGTATATGATGCTCACGAAATATATTCTAAAAACGCATTTATTAATAAAGTTAAGGTTTTATCGGGAATTATTCAATTTATTGAGAAAAAAATAATCAATAGAGTAGATTCCTTTATAACAGTAAGTAATGCAGCAAAAAATTATTATCTTTCAAAAGGATATAAAAAAGAACCTATTGTAATAACAAATGCACCAATTAAAGAAAATATAAAAATTAAAAATAATGGAAGAAATAATTTTGAAGTTGTTTATCAAGGACAATTAGTTTCAAACAGGGGTTATGAAGAGTTTCTGGATGCTGGAAGATATATTAATGATGAAAATATAAAATTAATTATAAGAGGTTTTGGACACTTAGAAAATAAGCTTAAAGAATTAAAAATTAAAACAAATATTAAAAATGTAGATATTGAAGATCCAGTAGAAATGAGTCAATTAGTAAAAGCCATGAGTAATAGTCATGTTGGCGTAGTTTTAACAAAACCTACTTCAATTAATTTTGAGTATACTGTATCCAATAAAATATTTGAATGTTTACATGCTGGAATGCCAGTAATTTTATCTCCAGTTAAAGAACATATTTACCTAAATAATAAATATAATTTTGGCATAGTAATAGATGAGGTTAAACCAGAGTTAATAGCAAAAGAAATACTCAAATTAAATGATAATAAAGAACTTTATAATAAGCTTAAAAAAAATGCGATTAAAGCTGCAGATGAATTAAAGTGGCAAAATGAGGAATTAAAATTAATAGAGATTTACACGAAAAAAAATACATAAAAGAGGTTTATATGAAATATATATTACTATTAGGAATTATGAGTATGAATATTTTTATAATTTATTCTACTTTTTTAAACGACATATTAAATATTGATGTTGGTAATAGTTATTTTATAGTTATGTCTATAATTGCAAGTTATACTATTTTTTTTCCCTTAACTAAAATAATTGTTACAAAAAGAATTAATAAAACCTACTTCTTTTTAGTGTTAATTATTAGTATTGTCATGATTTCATACATCGCTTGCCCATTCAAAATGGAAGAAGATATAAGAAATTCAATTTTATTCTTCTGGTTATGGGCTGTTCCAGGGTGTATATGTGGTATTGAATCTAGAAATTTTAAAAAAGTAACTTTTACTAATTTCTTTAAATTTATATTCTTTAGTTTTTCTATTTGCTTAGTATTTTTATTTATAATTCCATTTATTACAGGATCAGCCTCTACATTCATTAGTAGTGGATTATTGAATTATCAAAATGCCTCTTATATTACTGCATTTATTTTTGGAATTGGACTATATTTTTTGAGTGAACCTAATGTGAAATTTAAATTTTTATATTTGATTTTAGTAATATTAATGGTACCAATTATCTTCATAATTCAAGGTAGAGGAGGGTTTATTTTACTTATATTGTATGGATTATTTACAGTTATACAACTGATTAATAATAAATCAATGAGACTTGTTCAAAAAGTGAGATTTATTGTTTTTGGCTTTTTATTAATCTTCTTAGCATATGTACTATTTATGAATTTAAAAGAAAACAGAATACTATCTTATTTTAAAGACGGTCAGTTTCAAATTGGAAATACTTCTGGTAGAGATATTTTGTATAGCAATAGTATTGAATTAATAAAAGAAAAGTTATTAACGGGATACGGTATGTTTAATTACTATCCTTTATTAGGAGGCACTCCACATAATATCTTTTTAGAAATATTATTAATATCTGGATTTTTGGGATTGATTATAGCTTTATTTATAACTTTTTATTATATTTACAACTTTATTAAATTATATAAAAAGGACTCTATCGATAAATTAGTTATATATATTTTTGCTTATCCCATTGTATTCCTATTATTTAGCGGTAATTTTTTAATATTAAGTGAACTATGGTTTGTTATATTTTATGTTATTAGTGTTACAAGGGAGAGGAAAAATGAGTGTAAAAATGTTTATCAATGACTCAATCAAAACATTATTGAGTACAACTTTTTTGATGGTAGTTATTCAATTTGTATTATTCCCTTATTTTTCAAATAAGCATACAAGTGAAGTTTTTGGAGAAATTTTAACTATATATAGTATTTTCTCAATATCAACAGTAGTAATAGGAAATACGCTTAATAACTTAAGATTGCTAGATTCTAATATATACAAAAATAAAGAATTTGGTATTGATTATTTAAAGCTTATTGTAATTAGTATATTTTTTAATATTCTAATTACAACTTTAATTTTTATATTTAATTTTAAGTATAATCTTGGTGAAATAATCATATTAAATATAATAATAGTGATAATGATATTGAAAAACTATTTACAAGTCTATTTGAGATTAGAACTATTGTTTAATAAACTGCTAGTGATGTCAATAATACAAGGTTTAGTAATAATCTTTTTAGTATATGTATTAAAAATTAATATGTCTTGGTGGATATTTATATTGATAGGTGAACTTGCTGGTTTATTATACTTACTAACTCAATTTGTAAATAAGGGATATTCATTCAATACAACTCATATAAATTTTAAAAAATTAAATATAAAATTCTGGCAACTATCAAGTGTGAATTTTGTTAATAACTTAATAATTTATTTTGATAGATTTTTAATATACTCAGTACTAGGAGGAAATGTTGTAACAATATCCTTTGTGGCAACTTTTGTAGGTAAAATTTTATCGGGAATAGTTTCACCTATAAATGGTGTTATATTAACATATATTTCGACAAGAACACAGGCGAATACTTTGAAAATATATAGGTATGCAATTTTTTCTTCTTTAATAGTAGGTTTATTAACCATTTTATTAGTTTTACCTATTTCAAAATATGTAGTAGTTCATTTATATGATATTAATTATAGTTCTATAAACAGATATTTAATTATTGGGAATTTAAGCGTTATTACCTTGATCATGGGCAATATACTATTTCCCATGAATATTAAATACACGAATATAAAATATCAAACTATTGTACAAACTATATATTTTATACTTTATTTTTTACTATGTATTCCACTTACATTAGCTTGGGGACTCATGGGATTTTTTATTTCTGTTACTAGTACAAATGTTATACGATATTTTCTAATGATATACACTGGATTTAAGTATATGGAGAGGGAGACTTAATGAAAATCACAATTTTGTTAACAGATATTTCGAATGATGGCGGAGTACAAAATGTTGTTAAAAATTTTGTAAATCAACTACATAATGATATTGAAAAAATAAGTATAGTTTCGGTCTTCAAAACTAATAAGTCAGATAAAATTATAGATGAAATACAAGGTAAATGTGAAATTACATATATATACGAAGGGTCTCGTAATTTCAAGAAAATTTATTTTAACTTATTGATTAATCTAAAAAAACATTTTAGGAGCAATGATTCGGATATTGTTATTGGTTGTGGATTATTTTATGCTCCATTTTTATCAGTTTTGGGTAAACATTATACTAAAATGATTTGGTCTCATTCAGCATACAGTAATATAAAGTTTATGAGTCTAAATTGGATAGGGAAAATATTTTCGTATATTTTTATGGATAAAATAATTTCAATAACTAAAAAAGATTTCTTTAATTTTAATCAAGATTTATTCTTAAGAAAAAAAGAAAAAGTAGTTATGATTTATAACTTTAATGAAAATAATTATAGTAATTATTTTTCGGGAAAGAGTAAAACTATTTTAAGTATAGGTACAATTGATTATATTAAAGGATTTGATCATATTGTTGATATTGGTAAAGAAATTTTTAATAACTATAAAGAATGGAAATGGATTATTGTTGGTGATGGACCGTTACTTAATAAAATGAGGGAACAAATAAAAGAACATAATTTAGAAAATAATGTTTTTTTTGTTGGATATAAAAAGGATATATCTACTTATTTAAAAAGTTCAGATATTTTTGTATTAACTTCTAGAAGTGAAGGATTTGGGCTTGTAACACTTGAAGCTAAAATGGCAGGAATTCCAGTTGTTGGATTTTCATGTAAGGGAATAACTTCAGAGATAATAACAAGTAATATAAATGGATTTATAGTTGAGGATAATAACATAGATGAAATGAAAGATAAAATAATAAAATTACTTAATGATCCTAATTTAAGAAAGAAATTTTCGAAAAATACCATTTTGTATAATGAGGAATTTGATAGTACTAAAATTAAAAGCGAGTGGCTGAAATTAATCAATAAGAGTAAAGGGAGATAAAAATGAAACTTTCAGTAACAGGTTTGGGTTATATTGGTTTGCCTACAGCTTTATTATTTGCATCAAAAGGTATCGAAGTTACTGGTGTTGATGTTAATGAAGCTGTTGTAGAAAAATTGAACAACAAAGAATTACATATTGAAGAGAACGGGCTACAACAGTTATTAGAACAAACAGTAGATTCTAATAATTTCAAAGCTTCAACTGCAGTAGAACAGTCGGACTATTATATTATTGCTGTTCCAACTCCACATTTACAGGATAATAGTTGCGATGTTTCTTATTTAAAAGATGCAATTATGAAGCTTAAAAATGTTATTAAAAATGGAGACACTATAATTGTAGAGTCTACAATAGGACCAAGGACTATGGAAGATATTGTACAACCTATGATTGAATCTTTTGGTTATACTGTCGGAAAAGATGTTTATCTTGCTCATTGTCCAGAGAGAGTTTTACCTGGAAAAATTATTCATGAAATGATTCATAATAATAGAATTATAGGTGGAATTACTGAAGCATGTGCTAAAAAAGCTATTGAGTTGTATAAACAATTAGTACATGGTAAATTACTTGAAACAAAAGCAAGTACTGCAGAAATGTCTAAATTAATGGAAAATACTTACAGAGATGTAAACATAGCATTAGCAAACGAATTAGTTAAAATAAGCGAAAAGTTAAATATTAATGCACTAGATGTAATTAAACTAGCAAATGAACATCCTCGAGTAAATATTCATCTACCTGGGCCAGGTGTGGGTGGTCATTGTCTAGCTGTTGATCCATATTTCATTGTTGCAAGTGACCCTGAAAATTCAGAAATAATTGCAAATGCACGTAGAATTAATAATAGTATGCCTAAATATGTAATTGAAAAAGTGAATAGTATTATGGATTCCATTCAAGGTAAAAAATTAACTGTTCTTGGTTTAACTTATAAAGGGAATATTGATGATATAAGAGAATCTCCAGCACTAGATATTTATCATGAATTAAAATTAAAATCTAAATATGAAGTTGTTGCACAAGATAGCCATGTACAACTTGACTGGGTTGAAAATGATATCACAAAAGCACTTGAAAATAGTGATTTAGCATTAGTTCTAACTGATCATAATGAGTATAAAGAATTAGCTAACTATGTGAATGGAATAATGAAACAAAATATTGTATTTGATACTAAAAATATTGTTGGAAATACTGAAGAAATTAAATATTACAATTTCAATAACATTTATAGTACAAAAGAGGTTTAAAATATGAAAACCAAGAAGATATTAATCCTTTGTCAGTATTTTTATCCTGAATATGTTTCATCAGCAACGTTACCAACACAAATGGCTGAAGATTTAGTAGATAAAGGTATAAAAATAGATGTTATGTGTGGTTGGCCATATGAATACTCTCAATCACATAAAACATTGAAAAAAGAAAAGTATAATGGAATAAATATTAGAAGGTTGAAATATGCTCAATTTAATAATAAGTCAAAAATTGGTAGACTTATAAACTTCTTCTCGTTATTTGCAATGTTCTTAATTAATATGCCAAGAATGTTGAAATACGATCATATTCTTGTTTATTCTAATCCTCCAATTCTACCTTTTATACCTGATTTGATACACAGAATATTTAAGAAGAAATATTCGTTTGTTGCTTATGATATAGCACCAGATAATGCAATTAAAACAAGGGCTACTAAACCAGGTAGTATGATTGATAAGGTAATGAAATATATTAATAAACATGTTTATAAAAATGCAGAGCATGTTATTGTCTTAGGTACTGAAATGAAAAATTATATATTAGAGAATAAAATTTCTAATAATAAAAATAATATTCATGTTATACCTAATTGGTATGATGAAAAATCATTAAGTAAAGACACAGTATATAATGATGCTTTTAAAGATATTAAAAGTAAATATAATAAAATACTTTTATATAGTGGAAATATGGGACAACTTCAAGATATGGAAACGATAATGCAATTTCTTAATGGTGTTAAAGACAACAAAGAAGTAGCTACTGTTTTATGTGGACACGGTAAGAAAAAAGAAATAGTAGATAATTTTATTGAAAATAATAATATAGAGAATGCTTTTGTTTATGATTTTCTTACTGGAACAGATTATTCTGATGTACTTAATATTGCAGATTGTTGCATTGCTTCACTCATACCCGAGGGTATTGGTCTAGGAGTACCAAGTAAAAATTATGGATATTTAGCTGCTGGAAAGCCACTTATCGCAATTATGGATAAAGAAACAGATATTGTTAAACAAATAAAATCTTATAATGCAGGTCTTCATGTCAATAATCAAGATTCTCAATCGATTATAAACTTTGTGGAAAATAATAGTCCTAAAGACTTTGAACAAATGGGCAGTAATGCATATAAAATTTACAAAGAAAATTATACAAGAGAATTAAGTACAGAAAAGTATTATAATTTACTGAAATAAAGGTGGAGAATTATGAAAAAGTTATTTGATATATGTTGTTCTTTATTTGCAGTGTTTATTTTTTCACCAATATTAATCGTCACATCTATAGCTATTAAACTAGAATCCAAAGGTCCAATCGTTTTTAAACAAAAACGACCTGGTATAAATAATGAAATCTTTAATATTTATAAATTTAGATCTATGAAAGTTGAAACGCCAGATGTAGCAACTGATAAAATTGATGCAAATATGTACATTACTAAATCAGGACGTTTTATTAGAAGAACTTCAATCGATGAATTGCCTCAATTATTTAATATTATTAAAGGCGATATGTCTGTAGTTGGTCCAAGACCAGCT
Organism: Staphylococcus sp. GDH8C109P; assembly: GCF_017893405.1. NCBI lineage: Bacteria > Bacillati > Bacillota > Bacilli > Caryophanales > Staphylococcaceae > Staphylococcus > Staphylococcus sp. GDH8C109P. The sequence continues at coordinate 282,198 of NZ_JAESMX010000014.1, forward strand.
TTATATAATCAATATGATTTGATTGCTAAAAGAACGAATGAAAATGTACATACGGTAAAACCTGGACTAACAGGCTTAGCACAAGTTATGGGTAGAGATGATATTACAGATGATCAAAAAGTTCAATATGATAAATATTACGTTGAAAATCAAACTTTTATTTTAGATATGTTTATTATATACAAAACGATTAGAAACACGATAACATCTGAGGGTGTGAAACATTAATGGCAAAAACAATTTTAATCACTGGTAAGAATGGATATGTTGGGAATCGTTTAAATGATTATTTAAAAGCACAAGGTCATGTTGTTGATCAAATTAATGTTAGAGGAAATCATTGGAAAGCATTAGATTTTAGTAAATATAACGTCGTTATACATTTAGCCGCAATTGTACATAATAATAACCCAAATGCTACTATGGTAGATTATATGAATGTAAATTACCATTTAACTAAAGAGCTAGCTGAAAAAGCTAAAACCGAAGGCGTTAATCAGTTTATTTTCTTTAGTACAATGTCCGTATTTGGACTTGATGGCGAAGTAGGGAAAGAAGTTATTATAAATAATAACACTTTAACTAAACCGACAACTTCTTATGGAATATCAAAACTACGTGCAGAAGAAATGTTACATGAAATTCAATCAAATGCATTTAAGGTAGCTGTTTTAAGACCACCAATGATTTATGGGGAATCAGCTCCAGGTAATTTTAGTAAGTTGATTAAGTTATCTAGAATATTACCTTGTTATCCTCGTATTGAAAATCAAAGAAGTAGTATATATATTGAAAATCTTAAAATTTATATTAATGAACTTATTAAGAATGAAAGTTCAGGTATATTTCATCCTCAAAATAATTACTACTTAAATACTAATCATGCAATTTTTGAAATGAGAAGAATACAAGATAAAAAATTTCTCAGTATTAAATTACCAAGTAGTTTATTAAAATTATTTAGAAAAATGTCAATCTTAAATAAATTATATGGAAATTTAGTGTATTCAAGGAATATAGATGAAGTGAATTATAATGATAATTTTATTGAAGAAACTGAATCGTATATTCAAACTTTAAAAATTAAATGAAATTTTTTAAATATCTAATGTATTATTATTAGAAAAATAATGATTAAAAATACTCGATATATCAGAATTAATGGAATTTTGATAATAAAAAATAAGCTAAAACTAGGCTGTTTGTGGCTCTTTTACGAGCCACATTGCCAATTTTTGTGATTCGTGGCAGTACAAATAAGCTGCTATCCATGGGAATTTTTTAATACCTCTATATCTAGTCCATCTCATACCATTACCATGCTGTTCTTTTGTATCACTAAATCGTCTTTCTACTTTCTGACTTCTAAGTTTGTAGACTTTTTTAATTGTATCGAGAAATCTTAAATCTTCGATTATATTTAAATCATCTTGCCAAACAAGTCTACGAATTTCTATAGTATAATTTCTGTTTTCTGTACACTTATTTAATAGTGGACATGATTTAAATTTATCTGGATTAAAAGTAATAAGGATGGCGTTTCTACACTTATCGACAAAATCAAAGGTGTTGATGATATGAGTAAGGATAATTTTAATGCACAAGGTTATAACTTTGAAGAATGAAAAAGCCACCATATGGTTAGGGGAGAAGCTTTAGTCCTAACGAGAAGTAGAAAAACAGGACAGATAGAGACGAAAATAGACTGGAACTACAGTAACTTGTAATTGAGAAGTTGTTAAAAATCACTTAAACTAAGCTCTATTATGATAAGCAACACAATTTTTAATTCTGTCGAAGATAATGTAAAGAAGAATTTAAGTTTAACAGAGATAAATGTAATTAGATCTGACAATAAAGCAGCTCAAAGATCTTTAAATCATCACACAGTGAAATGCTAAAAAACGTTAGGTAATGGTGAACTTTATTGATTCTATCTAAGAGATAATGAAAAACTATTAAATATTATAAAGCTAAGTTAAAGTTAAAATAAAATACTGAAACTTTAACTTATCTGTTCATTACTTTTTAAGTAACCAACAGTTTTTTGTAGATAAATATGCATATAGAATTTGCTAGTATAGTAAGATTGGATGACTTTTGTTTTAAAGATAATTAGGTTAATGCTGTATTTCTGAATATCATCTAAAAATAAGAATAAAATATTAATATTTAAATAGGAGAATAGAAGATGAAAAAAATAATGACGATTTTTGGTACACGGCCCGAAGCTATAAAAATGGCACCGTTAGTGAAAGAGTTGCAACAAACAGATGGTTTAGAACCAGTTGTAGTAGTTACAGCTCAACATCGTGAAATGTTGGATAGCGTTTTGAAAATATTCAAAATTATACCAGATTATGATTTAGATATTATGAAGCGAAATCAAACATTATCACGAATTACATCACGAGTAATTACAAAATTGGATGATATTATACAATTTGAGAAACCAGACATGATTTTAGTTCATGGAGATACTATGACTACATTTGCAGGAGGTCTAGCTGCGTTTTATAATCAAGTATCAATAGGTCATATTGAGGCAGGGTTGCGTACATGGAATAAATATTCTCCTTTCCCAGAAGAGATGAATAGACAAATGGTAGGTACTATGGCTGACTTGAATTTTGCACCTACGAGTATTGCGGCGAAAAATTTAAGAGATGAAAATAAACCTGAAGATACAATTGTTATAACAGGTAATACTGCTATAGATGCGATGAAGACAACAATTAATGAAAAATATTATTCAGAAATAAATGAAAAGCATAAAGGCAAACGAATAATATTATTAACTTCACATAGACGTGAAAATATTGGGGAACCTATGCATAATATTTTTCGAGCAGTCAGAAATATAGCTGATGAGTTCGAAGATGTAGTTGTTGTTTACCCAATTCATAAAAACCCAAAAGTAAGAGAAATAGCCAAAACATATTTGAAAAACCATGAAAGAATTGAATTAATAGAACCATTAGATGTTTTTGATTTCCATAATTTTGCCAATCAATCATATTTAATTTTAACGGATTCCGGAGGTGTTCAAGAAGAAGCACCATCATTAGGTAAACCTGTTCTTGTACTAAGAGATACTACAGAGCGCCCAGAAGGTGTTGAAGCAGGAACATTAAAAGTGGTAGGAACTTCAACAGAAGCTATTTATAAAACTACTAAGACTTTATTAGAAAATAAAAAATTATATAGTGAAATGAGTAAAGCACGAAATCCATATGGTGATGGTTATGCTTCTCAAAGAATTTGTGAAAATATTAAATATCATTTTGGTATTTTAAGTGAAAAGCCATTACCTTTTAACTAATTTTTATTTTAGGATTTTAAAAGTATAATAAAAATACAAAAATAAGATGTTAACGAATCTGAAATAATTATTTTCAGATTCGTTTTTCAGTATAGAGAATTAATTAAATGATGGAAGATGATTAATTTAGCAATATCACTAACAAGGGGAAGCGTATCATAAGTGATGCGGTTTTTGATAAGCTTCCCCTTGTTTGTGATTTAGCTAAATAAATCTCATTAAGTAAATGAATTCATATTATTAAAATTGTATAAACGATAAAATTACTATACTTCTAATTAAATGTAGCTCTTTCATTTTGTTATCACCATAGTTTTTTTATTTATCATTACCTATATTAGTAAAAATCATCTCTTTTTTCTCAACGAATTTTTATAATTTTTTTATATCATTTTTAAGTATTGTCTATATGTGGATTCAATGTTCTGTTTGTTTTCATATTAATTGGTAACAAATCTAAAAATTTATTAATATCTTGATAAAGCTTACTAACTTGATATTCAAACATCAACATTACTTTTTCTATCTCTTCTTCTTTATCTTTAAGAAATCCATTCAATATTTCGTGCGCATGGTCATTTAAACTATCTGGGTTAATTTCTCCATAATCTTCCATTTCACTTTGTATTGCATCTTCTATAAATTTTTCTTCACTATCATTTATGAATTTATATAAATCAGAATTTTCATCAAGTAATTTTAAGATATCAATTATATTAAGTGAACTCAATATTGATTCTGCTTCTATATAAGAATCTTCATAGTCTTCACACATTACCATATCTTCCAAAAAACAATTCAAAAGATTTTCTATCTCACTTAAATAATATTCGAAAGTGTTCATATTAACCAATGAACCATCTAAAAATTTTAATCTAAACGATTTACCTATAGTTCGCCCAGCTACTTCGATTGGCATGTAAAATGACTCTGATAACTCCTCCGATGCCTTCTTAATAGTTTCTAAATAGTAATAGACTAAGCTTACATTCTTTACTTCCTCTTTCAAATAATATTCGAAAGACTTTTCAATTAGTCCAGGTAGTACTTCTTTATTTAAATAGTTCATAAAATGCTCATCCTTAAAAAGAACTCCTGCTTCAAAATTATTCTTTGATTCACTAGAAAAATTTGCTGAACCAATATATGCTACAGAATCGGTAGCAATAATTTTCGAATGATTAGAGAAAGAGAAATACACCTCAAGGTTACAGTTAAAAGATTTTGGATCTAATTTTTCGATATAATTATTAATTATCTTTTTTGCTTGACTTTTATAATTACTTTTAAAATAAGAGTCGAACCTTCCAGGAATATTTGTAAATAACTTAACATGTTGATTTTGATTCAAATCTTTCAGAGATTGTATTAAAGAGTCATCACTTTTTGATACGTTGTATGTAGTAATTATAATTTCATTAGCAATTTTAAAACTGTCCAATACTTCTTTGAAACTATTTTCATTTTCACTAAATATAAATTTTCCGTTCTCAATAACATGTTCTTTTCGCAAAATATTATACCTCCATTAAGTTAAATATTTAATATTTCTCTCTAATTATATAAAACCTCAGTTTAGGTAGTTATCTCTACAAATTGCAAATTGGGAGCCTCTAAATTTGTTTCTGATTTACTTGATTAATCACGTATTTTTATTTAATTACTTTTATTGACTTAATTTTGTAAATGAATAGATCTTTTTTACACAATATTTAAATTATTATCTTACATACATTCAACACCTTTTAACTTATTAAATGCTTCTATAAAATTATATTGTAAGGAATACCCCCATATACATTAGCCATTTACCTCCTCCTTTGCTTTATCTATCAATCTATTTTGCTTAATTCTATCAAAGCACAATAACATTTTACACTTAATCGTTGATTTAGTCTTTATTTCATTTTAAACAAAAACTCTATGAAAATGCTAAAATATAAATAATATGTGAAGTTATTTAGGAGGTTTTGTAGATGGCGACAATTGAATTCGAAGAAAAGTTATGGCAAGCTGCAGATAAATTACGTGGAAGTATGGATGCAGCAGAATATAAGAATGTAGCGTTAGGTATTATATTTTTGAAATATGTGTCTGATTCTTTTGAAGAAAAGTATGAAGAATTGAAAAATGATGAATATGCAGACCAAGAAGATAAAGATGAGTATTTAGCAGAGAATATTTTCTGGGTTCCTAAAGAAGCACGTTGGCAATATATTAACGATAATTCAAAGAAACCAGAAATTGGTCAAATTATTGATAAAGCAATGATAGCAATTGAAAAAGAAAATGAATCATTAAAAGGTGTTTTACCTAAAGATTATTCTAGACCAGCATTAGATAAAGAAAAATTAGGCGATATTATTGACCTATTTACATTCAAAGTTGGAGACTCTGAAAGTAAGAAGCAAGACGTCTTAGGTCGTGTTTATGAATACTTTATCGCAAAATTTGCGAGTGCTGAAGGGAAAAATGCGGGGGAATTCTATACACCTGCATCAATTGTTAAATTACTTGTTGAAATGGTTGAACCCTATGAAGGTAGAATTTATGACCCTTGCTGTGGTTCAGGCGGTATGTTTGTACAAAGTGAGCGTTTTGTAGAGCGTCACCAAGGTCGTTTAGACAACATTGCTGTTTATGGTCAAGAATCAAATCCAACAACTTGGAAATTAGCAAAAATGAACTTGGCTATTAGAGGTATTGATAGTGACTTGGGAGAACATCATGCAGATACGTTCCATAATGATTTACATAAAGATCTAAAAGCAGATTTTATCCTCGCCAACCCACCTTTCAATGCGAGTGATTGGGGACAAGAAAGATTATTAGATGACTATCGTTGGAAATTTGGTATCCCACCAAAAGGAAATGCCAACTATGCATGGATAGAACATATGATTTCTAAGCTAGCGCCAAGTGGTACAGCAGGATTTGTTTTAGCAAATGGCTCAATGTCTACAAGCGGTAAAGATGAATTAGAAATTCGTAAAAACTTAATCGAACAAGATTTAGTAGAATGTATTGTAACTTTACCAGGTCAATTATTCTACTCAACACAAATTCCAGTTTGTTTATGGTTTGTTTCAAAAGATAAAGATAAAAATGGCAAAAATGAACGTAGAGGAGAAGTTCTCTTTATAGATGCTAGAAATGTTGGAAGTATGGTATCTAGAACACTAAAAGAATTCTCTAATGACGAAATTAAAGATATAGCAAGTGTATATCATTCATGGCGCGGAACAAATAATAATCAATATGAAGATAAAGCAGGCTTTTGTAAAGTAGCAAAGACTGACGAAATTAAAGATAATGAATATATCTTAACACCAGGTCGTTATGTTGGATTAGCAAAAATAGAAGAAGATTCAGAACCCTTTGAACAAAAAATGGATCGAATTACAGCGGATTTAAGTGAACAATTTGCAAAATCAAAAGAACTCGAAGACCAAATCCGTAAGTCACTGGAGGGATTGGGTTATGGAGTATAAATTAAAAGATTTAGTTGATATTAAGTATGGAAAAAATCAAAAAAATGTAAAAAATCCTCGTGGAGAATATCCAATTTTAGGGACTGGAGGAATAATGGATTACGCAGACGACTTTCTGTACGATAAACCAAGTGTTTTAATTGGTCGAAAAGGGAGTATCGGCAAGGTAAAATATATAGAAGAACCTTTTTGGACTATTGATACATTGTTTTACACTATTGTTAATGAAAATCTTGTGATACCTAAATATTTATACTATAAGTTAAGTCAAATAGACTTTAATTATTATAATGAAGGAACTACAATCCCTAGTTTGAGAACAGAAACGCTGTATAAAATAGATATAGATTTGCCAAAAAAAAACATGCAAAAAAAAGTAGTTAATATATTAAATACTATTGATAAAAAAATAGAAAATAATCAAAAAATTATAGCAAACCTTGAAGAACTCTCACAAACACTATTCAAACGGTGGTTTGTTGATTTTGAATTTCCTGATGAAAACGAGAACCCATACAAATCAAGTGGTGGAAAAATGATCGATAGTGAATTGGGTGAAATGCCTGAACTTTGGAGTGTTAAAAATATAAATGAATTATTAAAAATATACTCAGGTTACGCTTTTAAAAGTAAATGGTGGTCTGATGATGGGTACAATGTCATAAAAATTAAAGATATTAATAATAATTCGATAGATATCACCGGATTAGATAAAGTAAATGAAATTTATGTAGAAAAAGCATCTAATTTCAAAGTCTATGGAGGGGAAATATTAATAGCTTTAACAGGGGCAACAGCAGGTAAACTTGGTATTGTTCCAAAGTTAAAAGAGCTTGCTTTTGTTAATCAACGAGTAGGGCTTATCACATCGAATATTGATAATGTATATATTTATCATTTATTAAAAAGTGATAGAATTAGAAGATTAACTCTTGATCAAGCAATTGGAAGTGCTCAAGCGAATATATCACCTGTTAAATTTGGAAGCATAAAGATATTATGGGCTGATGAAAAAACAATAGATAGATATTGTCAATTAACAAGAAGTAATTATAAAAAAATAGTTGAATTATATAGTGAGAATAACGATTTAATCCAACTACGTGATACGTTACTACCAAAATTAATGTCGGGTGAAATAGAGATACCTGATGATATCGAGGTGAATGAAGATGAGCTTTCAATTTAGTGAGGACGATTTAGAACAAGTTGCTCTTGAATGGTTTGAAGAACTTGGTTATACAGTTAAAAAAGGTCGAGAAATTAGTGAAACAGGTATTACGCCTGAACGAGAGAGTGATAAGGATGTTGTGCTTGATAACCGTTTAGATAACGCTTTAAGACGTATTAACCCAGATTTACACAATAATGCTATTCAACAAGCAATTCATGAAATATCCATAGAAAAATCACCAAATTCAATTGAAAATAATCGAATATTCCATGAAATGCTCACGAATGGGATTGAAGTAGAACATTATAATGACGATGGGGAAACAATCAATGATTTAGTTTATGTATTTGATTTTAATAATCCAGAGAATAACGACTTCCTAGCTGTGAATCAATTGACCGTAGTAAATGGTGATTATAATAAAAGGCCAGATGTTGTATTATTCATTAATGGTTTACCTGTTGTTGTCATTGAACTTAAGAGTTCGACTAATGAATCTGTGGGTGTAGAAGATGGTTATCATCAATTAGAAACTTATAAAATGAGAATTCCTCAATTATTTAATCACAATGCTGTATTGGTGACAAGTGATGGTATTAATACAAAAGCGGGCTCTATGACTGCAGATTATGATCGTTTCATGACATGGCGAACAAAAGATGGTAAGACTGAAGCTTCGTCTACAATGGCAAGTTTAGATGTATTAATCCATGGCATGTTAAATAAAGAAGTATTATTAGATTTAATTCGACATTTCATTTTATTCCAAGATGATGGCAAAGGACATATTGTTAAAATTTTAGCTGCTTATCATCAATATTATGCGGTTAATAAAGCCGTTGATCGCGCAATAGAAGCCACTTCTGACCAGGGAGATGGTAAAGGTGGCGTTATTTGGCATACTCAGGGCTCAGGTAAAAGTTTGACGATGGTTTTCTTTTCGGGAAAATTAATTCAAAAGTTAAATAACCCTACTTTAGTTGTTGTAACAGACCGTAATGACCTAGACAATCAATTATATAGTACATTTGTAAAATCTAAGGGTCGTTCTGGTAAAGGATTATTAAGACAGACACCTAAACAAGCAGATTCTCGTAAAGAGTTGAAAGAACTATTGTCAGTTGAGTCTGGAGGTATTGTATTTACAACAATGCAGAAATTCGAACCAGAAGAAGGCAAAGTTACTATGGATGCCTTAACAGAACGTAGAAATGTTATTGTAATGGCCGATGAAGCACACCGTACACAATACGGTTTTAGCGCATCTTACGACGAAAAAGGTGAAGGTATTAAATATGGTTATGCCAAATATTTAAGAGATGCTTTACCTAACGCTTCATTTGTTGGATTCACTGGAACTCCTGTATCTTCAACAGACAAAAATACGCAAATGGTATTCGGTAATTATATTGATGTGTATGATATGACACAAGCTGTTGAAGATGGTAGTACGGTTAAAATTTATTATGAGAGTCGAATAATCCCATTAAATTTACCGACTGATTTAGATATTGATGCAGCTTATGATGATATTACTTCTGGTCAAGAAGACGACGTAAAATCACGTTTGAAGTCTAAATGGTCTCGCATAGAAGCATTATCAGGCTCAGAACAACGTGTCCATTCTTTAGCAACTGATATTATCAATCACTTTGAAACAAGACAAAAGGCGATGAAAGGTAAAGGCATGATTGTCACAATGAGTCGCCGTATAGCGGTTGATTTATATGATGAAATTGTAAGATTAAAACCCGAATGGCATTCAGATGATGATAACCAAGGTGTTATCAAAGTTGTGATGACAGGCTCCTCAAGCGACCCTAAAAACTTCCAGAGACACATTGGTCCTAAAAAAAGAAGGAACCTATTAGAGAGTCGTATGAAAGATGTTGAAGATGAATTACAACTCGTTATTGTGAGAGATATGTGGTTAACAGGTTTTGATGTACCTTCTATGCATACCATGTATATTGATAAACCAATGCATGGCCATAATCTAATGCAAGCAATTGCACGTGTGAATAGAGTGTTTAAAGACAAACCTGGTGGCTTAATTGTGGACTATGTAGGTATCGCTGAAAGTCTTAAAGAAGCTTTAAAAGAGTATACAGATTCTGATAAAGAACAAACCGGTGTTGATACAGATAAAGCATTAGAAATTATGTTAATGAAATACGATGTTATTCAAGATATGTTATATAATCATGATTATTCTGACTTCGAATCAGATAAAAAATCTGATCGATATAATGTAATCTCAAGCACGATGGATTATGTAATTGGCTTAGGTGAAGAAGAAAGACAAAGATTTGTGAATACAGTCACTGAACTTGGTAAAGCATTCGCGTTATGTGCAACAGAAGAAGCAGCTCAAGAATTAAATAGTGAAATTGCGTTCTTAAAAGCCGTTAAAGCAGGCATCATTAAATTATTAGCCCCACCACCAGGAGATGATGAACGTAAAAAATCCCCAGCTGAAGTTGAAGCTGAAATTAATCAGTTGATATCAAAATCCGTTGTAACTGAAGAAGTTGTAGATATATATCAAACACTCGGTTTAGAAAACCCAGATATCTCTATTTTATCTGACGATTTCTTAAAAGATGTAGAAGGATTACAACAGAAAAATGTAGCAGTTGAATTATTGAATAAATTACTTAAAGGGCAAGTTAAGTCATTAATGAAAACGAACGCAACCGTATCTAAACAATTTTCTGAGATGCTAAGTAAATCTATTCAAAAATACAATAACCGTTCTATTGAAGCTTCCAAGGTCATTGAAGAACTGATTCAAATGGCAAAAGAAATTAATCAAGAGCAGCAACGAGGTAAAAATTTAGGCTTGAGTACAGAAGAAATTGCTTTTTATGATGCATTAGCTTCACGTGAAACAGCTAAAGAAGCTTTGGGTGATAAAGAGTTAAGAGCCATTGCACATGAGTTAACTAAAACCGTTAAGGATAACATGAGTGTGGATTGGTCTAAACGTGATAGTGCCAAAGCTAAAATGAGAGTACAAGTTCGTAGATTATTAAAGAAATATGGCTATCCACCAGATCTTCAGAAAATAGCAGTAGAACAAGTAGTAGAACAAGCAGAATTAATGGCAAGTCAGCAATAAAAAAATAATTGAGCATCTTCCAAGTAAAGCGGAAGATGCTCGTATTTTTAACTATATTTATACTTCTATTTTAATAATTTAAAAGTAAATGATACTTTAAAATCTTATTTTTTATTAGGATCGATTACTTCCAATATAATGAAAATAATTAAGACAATTCTATTACTAAAATATTATCTATATGGGTACTCGTATTCAACCTAGTGGTTTTATTGTCCAATCTTTTCGTGCATAAGGATTTAATGGATGCATGATTTCATTTGTTTGAGGATTTGTTAATATGTTGATTTTCTTACTGTGAGGTTTTAACATGTCTAATACATCATTCACTCGATTTTCCACAAGAGGTTTCTTTCCGTAGGAACCCCAAGCCAATAAAACACTATCGGCTTCTTTGACAGCTTTCATAATGTGAATATCCGTATGCTTGTCATGGCTGTTTTCGATATGTTTTAAATTAATGGGTGTATCAATATTTGAAAACAGGTTTATAAAATTAACGCCACCATATTCATCTTTTTCAGCTACTTTATTGATAATAAGTTGCGTTGTAAGGTCAACGTTGATAACACCATCATAATGAGGATACATCGTTATAATTGTGAGTACTTCTTTATCAATATCCCAAGTTTTCTTGAGAAGATAACGATGCATTTTATCCTCACTAAATATCGCTTCGGTTTCTAATACACTTTTGATTGATTTCATTTTTTATCTAACTCCTTTATTTAATATTCTTCTGGTAATAACATGACATAATAGGAAAAGCCTACATCATCTTCACGGATAACGTAGACTTTATTGATATTGATAGGTTGTTTATAATTTGCTTTATGAATTTTGACATAATCAGGTCGTTCTTGTTTATGTTTGATGTAAAGTTGCTCATTATACATATTAAATTGGAAGATATGAAAATAATCTGTGGCTAGTTCTTTAGCTTGTTCATCCTCTCTATATGAGACAATTTTCCATAATTGTTTTTGTAATGGTTCTGGTAAGTTAGAGGCAATACCTCTCGTAATATAACGTTCCATCATGATTGCTCCTTTTCTATATCTTTCATCACTGATATCACTTCGGTAATAATAGTGATACTTATTTCTGCGATATAAATCCATTTATTCATTATTGTCATTCTCCTTTTCCTAGTAAGTGTCTTTGATCTAGTAGTGGCATAACTGTATTATGAAGGTATAAAAAGTCCATATCGTTTGTTTCATCAATATAACCAATCGCAATGAGTTGTTTCTGATAGTAGAGGATAAAGGGGTATATATGTCTTTCATGAAGGGTATCAGAGTAGTAAGTATACGTATGAAGTGTTTTGTTGGTGAGTGGGCCAAGTCTTACATATTGATCAGGTAGTATGTTGTCGGAGACTTCATCGATTGCTTCACATTCCCACACTTCATTTTTGGGTAGGCTAAATAAATGTGTGATATAGTGCTTGAGTTGTTTTTCTAGTGTCATGGTTATGACCTCCTATAATGTTTTTGATGTATACATGTAATACACCATATAGATAATATATGCTTTAAAAAAAGTTTGTTTCGTTTGTGAATCCCATTGTTATTCAGAAAATATCCCAAGCAATATTTGTGAGAAAGGTTGATATGACAAGGAAATCCCGTTATCCCGCTTATTTCTCAGGAAATATAGCCATATATTTATATAATTTAGATTTGTAGGTGTAATTGTGACTTACTTTCCCTTTTTATATTATTTATTTATAAATAATAATGGGATTTCGGGATTACGCATGCGTAATCCTTCTCGTACTTGTATTTATCAAATCCCATTGTCATCCCGTTGGTTTATTATTTAGGGATGTTCTTTTGTCATATCAATATAAGCTTCACATTGAGTTGTACTTATATGTAAACTGAATTTATAAGTTAGAAAAGTGTTATTGTATGACAAAAGGACAGTAAGTATAAATTTAGCTTGTTTAAGGAAAAAATAAAGGCGAAGTGCTGAGGAGCACTTCGCCTAAAATTTATTCAAGAGAACTATTTATATTTTAATTGATTTATAATTTATAGTGCAGTAATACCACCATCTATAACAAATTCTGATCCTGTAGAATAAGAAGCATCGTCAGACCCTAAGAAACATACAAGGTTAGATACTTCTTCGGGTTGCGCAACTCTTCGCATTGGAATTGTTTTTTCGAATTCTTTAACGGCTTCTTTAACATCGTCTTGTTCTAACATTGGTGTTTTTATAACACCTGGGTGTACTGAATTAACTCGAATATTGTATGGAGACAATTCTTTAGCCGCAGCTTTTGTCATACCTCTGACCGCAAATTTTGTATCTGTATAGCCAATTGCACCACCAACAAGACCATTCATTGAAGAAATATTGATGATTGACCCTTGTTTTTGACTTTTCATAATTTTTGATACAGTTTTGATGCCTAAAAATACAGATACTTGATTAATATTTACAATTTTCATATAATCTTCTAATGATATTTGGTCAATTGTTTTATTGTATGTGATTCCTGCATTATTAACCAATACATCAATTCGATTCCATTTGTTCATAACTTCTTGAATGACATGATTCCAATCCGCTTCTTTAGATACATCATGTTTGATAAATAAAACATCGTCTCCAAGAGAATTAGCTGTTTTTTGACCTAATTCATCATTAATATCAGTTATCACGATTTTTGCGCCTTCGGCTATCGCTTTTTTGGCATGAAGTTCTCCCATACCTTGTGCACCACCTGTAATAACGACGACTTTATCTTGTAATTTTCCCATTTTAAAACATCCTTCCTCATCATTAATATTGTTCATAATGTTATTGTATATCTAACTCAATCAAGAAGCTAAAAAAGTCACTTATACTTATATATGAATATAGAGTGTTTGAGATAAAAATAAAGACGAAGTGCTGAGGAGCACTTCGTCGATAGGGGTATTATGGAAGAGTTGTTTAGTGATTTCATGATTGAGTTTTAATGTGACATAGAACTGCTTTTTACGATGTTCGTCTTTACGAATATCGATTCGGTCAATGACTGTGAGATATAACGCTTTGAGTTGTGATTTATCCATTGATTCTACGTTTTGAAATATGTGACGTAAAATAGCAGATATTTGTTTCGTATCATATGATGTTTTCTCTTGATTTTGTTGTTGCTTAAGTTGATTAATTTGATTCGTAATGTCAGTCAGTTGTGTTTTATATTTATGGATTGTTTCTTTGAGTATTGTTGTTAAGTCTGGATTATCTTCAATGGTTTTAATCAAGTTGTCTAGTTTCGCATGAATTTCATCGTATTGTTGTTGTTTATAAGCGATATCATGGTTCAATGCACCAATATCGACTTTATTCTCTTGATTGACACGTTCTAAGACTTGATTAATGACTTTATCACTTTTGACAATTTCGAGTATTTGATCCATCACGTATTTCTCAATCACATCAGCTCTAACGCTATTCGCAGAACATACTTTTGAGCCTTTATTTCGAAAGTTACTACAAGAATAATAGCGTATTCGCTTCTTGGTACCATCTTTCAATGTGTTCGTTGTGTTACTAGCTGCCATTGGTGCACCACATTGTGGGCAGTGAATAATACCTGTTAATAGATTGGTTCCTTTTCCATGAACTTGAGGTTTTTGACTAACTTGATTCATACGTGAATGTACTTTATACCATAGTTCTTGACTAATGATAGGCGAATGCTTCCCGTCAGCTACTACAGGATTATCATTAAGGCCTTTACGTCGCTTTTCATTCCAATCTTTATACTTCGCAAATTGAATTTTACCAATGTAGAAGGGATTGGAAAGGATATAAGCTATAGCTGAAGTACTGAATGGATTACCTTTCTTTGTTACATAACCTTTATGATTAAGTGCATTAGCCATTTTACGATATCCATGACCTTTAGCATATGACTCAAATATATATTTGACGATATTCGCTTCATGCTGGTTTATCATGAGTTCATGTTTACTATCCGGTATTTTGTCATATCCTAGTGGCAAATTCCCTTGATAGTAGCCTTCTTGTGCACGTCTGGTTTGGCCCATGAATACATTCTCGACAATGTTATTACGTTCGAATTCTGAGAAGCTTGCAAGTATTTGTAACATGAGCTTACCAGAAGAAGTATTGACTTCCATACGTTCAGATAAGCTGAAGAATTCGACATTTTGACGATGAAGGTCTTCAACAATTTTGAGTAAGTCTGATGTATTACGTGCGAGTCGATTTGTTTTATATACCATGACACAATCGATGAGACCCTCATTTGCATCATGTAACATACGTTGAAGTTCAGGACGGTTCATAGACTTTCCTGATATACCACGATCGGCGTATATATCTTTGACCTCGAAATGATGAAAGTTACAATATTCTTTGATTTGATTGATTTGTCCATCGATACTATAGCCTTCAGTACTTTGGATTTCCGTTGATACACGAACATAGATACCGACACGTTTTTGTTTGAGTTGTTGCATGATTTTTTCATCCTTTCTGATTAAACAATCGATGATTGCGAGGTTTGGTTCACAATGTTCAATGGTTCATTTTTGAAATAGATCCCAACAAGGGCTTTGTTTTTTGTAATGCGAATTTCATCAATATAGGGATTCAGCATGTTTAACGTGAAACTTTTCTGTATAACCTTTTGTAGTGATGCTTTTATACGAATATCACTTATTGCTTGTATAGGTTTATTCTGTAGATTAATTGATTGGGACTGTTCTCTGAATGTTTCTACATCAATTTTTCCTTGTGCTAAATTTTCAATAAGCTTTTCCTGAGTTAATGTGTTACTAGTATCATGCATCCTTTGTCTTTTGAGTCGTTGATGAATAGTATGGTTTATTTTTGAATAGAGCTGTTGATTTTGAAAGAAGTCCTGACAAGTCGCTAAAACACTTGTTTCTAATTCTTGTGCGTTGATTCCTTTAAATTCACAAACAAAGCGAGCATTATTCATATTTTGCGGACAGACATAGTAACGCAATGAATGATCTGTTTTTCGGACAGTTATGTTTGTGAGTGTCGAATGACAATAGGGACATTTGATTTTTTGTTTGAGTTGGTTTTCTGACGGCTTACGTTTGACTTGTTTCTGAGTTCGGGTAACTTGAGCTTCTTCGTATATCGTTGTACTGACAATAGCTGGGAACATGTTTTCATATTGTCCGTATTGATTGATAACACGGCCACAGTAATTAGGGTTAAGGATAATATTACGCACTTGATAGGGCTTGCGATTAATGAATTTATCATCAGCTTCTAAGTATTGCGCAATTTTTTTATAACCATAACCTTGAAGGTAATAATTGAACACAGCTTTTACTGTTGGTGCTTTTACTGTGTCTATCGTGAAAGTACCATTATGATAGTGATACCCAAAGGGTGCATGTGTTGTAATCAGTTTACCTTGTTTCGCTTTTTCTTTGATTCCATTTTTGACTTGTTCGCCTATATTATCAGATTCTAGTTCGGCCAAGCTGATGAAAATATTGAGTTTGAGCCGATCGAATGCTTTATCCATGTCGAAGTAGCCATCATGAACGCTTAAGATATGGACATGGTATTTTTGACACAATTTCATGAGTTTTAATGCATTTTTCAAATTACGATGAAGTCGATTTAGACGATAGCAACATAATACGTCACATTGTCCTTGTTGAATTAGTTCGGTGATTTGTTGGTAACCATTCCGCTTATCAGTACGTCCTGATTGTTTATCGCTATAAAAGGTAATGTGTTGAATATTATGTTTTTCGGCTAATGCCTTGATGGTTTGTTTTTGTGCTGCTAAGGATTGTTGCTTTGTAGTGCTCTGTCGTAAGTAACCCATTGCTTGTTTCATCGTGTTTCCTCCTTCCAAAGTGATAATATATATTTATGAACGAATTGATAGATGAGCCCAACACCTGCCTGGTGTTGGGCGTTATTATTAGTCATCAGCGTGATTGATTTCTTCAATCACTAAATTAGCGAGTAATGTGATTAATTCGTCCATATGGTTCAACCTCCAAATATTAAATTATATTGAATTGATAACATGTTGCATTGTTATTCGTTCTAGCCGTGTACTTGGGACAAAATGTTCAGTTATCTCTTTTTCATTTATGAATTCAGGGTACAAGTGATAAAATTTTAGTAGCTTCTGTTCCGTTTCAGTTAATACATATTGTTGAATATGGTAGTATCTGTCGATATAATTAACGACAATAGGTTTTTGATTATCATCGACTTCTACCGAATCAATTGTATAATCTAATAAGTTGACATTTGTTTTCATTTTTATGCCTCCGATTAATTTAATGAGCTACAACGCATAGCGCGTTGTAGCGATATTCATATTTAGAGTTCTAAGTCGCCCTTTTCTTCCCATTCTCTAGCATCTTTAACAAATTTGTTGAGTAATTCCTTATTTGTTGTATTATTATCAAATTGCGGTGGTGTGTATGGTTCAGAATTTGAGCTTAAACCGAGAACAGATGCAAACTCACTAGGCAATATAAGATGGTAGAACAAGATCGTTTTTGTTTTGCCTTGAGTATCTTTGACATTACGTTTGATAGCTATCCGATCGGAATCCATCTGGATATATCCTTCTGCTCTTAAACTATCTATTACATTTTTTACATCTTGGTATTGGTTTTCTTCCAACATATGTTTAAAAACATCTTTAAGCATCTTGACTTGAATGTGATCGTCTTTCAGCTCAATAAGGCCATAATTTTCAGTCATTATGGAGAGTTTTTCATTTTCCGCAAACTTACTACGATTGCGTGCCACGAACTGAACTACACTATCAATCGCCTTGGCTCCCAAACTGCGCTCACTTATGGAATCTACATGATAACTAACTAGGTACTCTCTAACTGCGACCAAATCGATAGGGGTTGCAATTACACGTTCTAATATTCGTGCTGATGTCGTTATTGTTGCATAGCGTTTGAACATACGAATACCAGTATTACTCGTTTCATTTTTTAGTTGGTTTTTGAACCAATCATGTTCCGCATGAAACCATTTAATTACTTCGTCTTCACGTTTTAAAAGATATTCAGCTACTAATGGCATTATATGGCCATAATTGACCGATGTAGCCCTTTTAATTGCATCAGCATTGTCAGCACTCGTCGTAAAAGCTTCTGATATTTCAATGGTACGAACATTTAATCCATCATTACGTGCACTATTATTTAAAACACTGTGTTCTGCCGTACTTATCACTGAGGTCCCCCAATTTTTGAGTGCTTTGACATTACCATCTATATTAGATCGTTGTCGGCCTTGTCCTTCTGCCAGACTGTACAACAACCCAGTAGTGTCTTTGAAGGTTGCAGCCGATAATTCGTCCAATACGATAGGCAAACCATAATTGCTACTTAAATATCCTTCAAGCGCGTTTCTAGTACCATTCCATGATCTAAACAGGGTATTACTACCTTTAGTAGGGTTGCCGGCTATTGAAACAGCTAAAGCAGCTGCAGTCGATTTACCTGTGCTTGAATTTCCCATAAATGAGAATATGGTTCCCGCAAACTCGACCTCATGTCTTGTTTTTAGGAACGCAGTAACTAATGAAGAAGCAGCAAATACTACTGCAAGTTCTAGTAGTAAGTTCCCTTTAACTTGTTTTAAGTACAGCTCCCACCAGCCTTTGAAAGTACCTTTTGGTTGTAAATCATAGTGTGTTTCACAAATGATTTCATTAGCTTGAGATTGCTCTATTTCTTTTGAAAAGTATGGTTTATCCAATGAAATGACCATACCTTCATCATCAGACTGTAATACACCTACGCCGGTATATAATTTAGATAATGGAAGTGACTGGCGCATCGATTGTAACGCATAGCTTAATGATTTAATGTACCGTTCATTGATGTTGAAGCCGTACTTAATCAATCCAGGTAGCTTGAAAGATGTTAAGATATCTGATGCTTCAATACGTTCAATATTTTTTCCATCTGTAATAATTAACTTCTCAACCCCTGTAGATGGGTCGAGAAATTTATTTTCAATAATGATGGGACTAGACAATTGAATGATTTTTTCTACATCATTGTTACTTTTAGGTGGAATCACTTCATAAAAGCCATTTGAATTTAAAAAATATGGATATTGCTTGAATATGTTGTTACTCATAATTAATCTCTCCTTTGCTATATAAGCATTAAATTTGTGTTGCTAAATACATATTAAAGGAGAATTAAACGCAAATAAGGAGGTCGTCCATAAACAAAAAAAATGGACGACCTCCTTT
The DNA here is from genome assembly GCF_017893405.1 of Staphylococcus sp. GDH8C109P. NCBI lineage: Bacteria > Bacillati > Bacillota > Bacilli > Caryophanales > Staphylococcaceae > Staphylococcus > Staphylococcus sp. GDH8C109P. The sequence goes on from NZ_JAESMX010000014.1 coordinate 301,575, forward strand.
GGTAGTGCTATTCAAATTTTAAATTGTCTAAGGTTTCACTTAGAGTTTTTGCGATAGACCAACTAGATAAATCATTGACTTGTTTACTGACGATTTCGTCTTTAATTTGAGTAGATTTTATTTCTTCAAATAAGTGGAAAGCGTTCGTTAATTCGGTAATGTTTATTTTTGAAAGTGGCTCAATATCTTCATTAAATGAATATTTATCTAATAAAAGATGAATTCGATACAAGTCATTTAAGAAGCTCTCTACTTGATTTGGACTCATACCATCATCAATATAAGATTGGCGATTAGTATAAAATAGGTTAGAAAATTTAGATAATGACAAATAAAATTCTTTATAAATATTGAGAAACTTATCGTTTGATATTAATGGCTTGGAGCTATTTATTATATTGTCTAGACGTGATTCAAAATTTTGTAAATCAAAAGTACTGTTTTTATATTGATTTATAGTATTAATAATTCTTTGATAGTTAGAAAATAAGTCGTTTTCAATACTGAGAAAGTATCCATTAACGTTGAATGGGTATTTTACAATTTCTTTTTTTCTTAATTTTTCACGGATTTTCGATTCATCATTTTGTATATCATCAGTCACAATTTTATGATTGATTCTTTTATTCAAACTTGGAAGGTAGAGTTTGTTTAATATATCAATAATGAAAAAATCTAATAATTTGTTATCAGTACGTTCACTATACTCATCTATAGTTGGCTCATTTGATATATATCTAGCTACTTCATGATTTACATTTGAATACTTGGAATCATCAGGTTCTACTTGGTTGTATATAATAAAATTTTCGGGATTGTTTTCTTTATTATATTGATGAGCTTTATATAATTGCTTGAAATTGAAGTCATTATCAAATGTCATATTATCTTCCATTAATGTTTCAAACAGTAACTCGTCAATTCTATGTGCTAATTTTCTATATAATTTTGAACTCTTATCTAAATCTAGAGAATTTGTATAATTAAAAAATGAAGACAATGCATCATTACACTTTGACTGAGCACTAAGCCATTCTAAAGTAAAAGAATAGTTTTCAGATGCATAAATTTGCGCTTTTAATGCATCATTTTTAATATTATCAATTGAATCGCTGATATTAGTAATATAGCTAATAAATTGACTATTATTTTTCTTTAATGCTTCCTCTCTTAAATCTATGTCATCAAATTTTTTAGCAGATGTTGGAACAGGAAAGTCCTCAATATTATTTAGCAAAATTTTAAATAATTCTAATTCAAATAAGTTAAAACTGTAACCGCTATTGGTTGCTGATGGATTGGATTTGTATCTAGTGATATCTAACTTATAAACTCGTTCGAGTTTATCCATACTATTCTTAAACATTTTTTCACTTAAGTTACATTCTTTCATTAAATCTTTTCCTGTAAAATATTTATAATTTTCAAAATTCAAAATGATAGTCCTTTCAAACCGTCTTTACTGGTTATGTTTACTTTATTTATATTATAAAGTAGAATTAATAGTAATAAAGGGAACATTTGTTCTTGTTTTGTGTGCAAATAAGAGAGCAAATGGAAAATGAGTGATAGTTTTACTATTTTTTAAAATTCGGACTTATAGAATTGGTTTCGAAAGAAAATACTTAATTAAAAGGGGGAGTCTAATGTGATGTTAAAGCATCAAATAATAAATTTAATACAAGAAAAGAGAGAAGGGTGTTACTGGGATTTTAAAGCAGAATATCATAAAGATAAAGTTGAATTATTACATGATATAATTTGTTTGTCGAATAACTTATCAAATCAGGAAGCTTATTTGATTTTGGGAGTGGCTGATAATGGTCACATCCTGGGGGTTGCAGGTGATCCAAACCGAAAAACCCAAGAAGAATTAATATCATTTGTTACTGGAAAAAAGTTTGCTGCGGCTAGGTACCCCAAGGTCTCATTAATGATGTTTGAATATGAAGAAAAAGAAATCGATGTCATTATAATAAATCCTAAAGGATACGTACCATACTATCTGGAGAAAGCAGAAACCGATAAAAAAAGTGGAAAAAACAAAACAGTCAATGCAGGTAGCATTTATACAAGAGTTGAAGATAAAAATACACCAATTAATTCTACTGCAAGTCCATTAGATACAGAGATACTATGGAAAATGCATTTTGGTTTATATCCTAGTCCTATAAAGAGGTTACAAAATTATTTACTAACTCCTGAGAAATGGATGCTAAACTCAACTGGTTATTTTTATAGTGAAGCACCAGAGTATATCGTATATGAAAATGAAGAAATGGCAGAAAAAGAAGATTATTCCAGTTTAGGAAGCCCATTCTATGCGTATAATCAGACAAATAGTAACACTTTATATTCATATTATGAATTCAAATATCATAGTACAGTTTTATATAGTAGGCAGTGTATCTCTTTGGATTCAGGTATCTACACAACACCAGTACCTGAGCCAGGTGCGATAAATTTTAATATGCGTAGAGATGATACTATTTATTATCGTTATTTCATTGAAGAGACGATGCTTTATAATATTCATCTTTTTATGTATAAGGGTGATTCGATGGAAGAGAAATTTGCAATGGATAAATTTGTAGAATGTGTTTTGGTTTATAAAAGTGATGTAGAAAAGGAACTTTTTGAAAATTATATATTAGATAATTGGGATAAAGTTAATCAGTCAATTAATGAAAATAATAAACGTGTATTTGGAACTGAACATTTGTCACAACGTGCAAAAGAAGATATCACTAAAAAAATAAAAACAGTTAAAGTTTTAAAAGATGAACTTGAAAAGTTTAGACAAATTAATAGTTAATAAGGAGTAGAAAATGTAAAAATTTTATACACTGTCATTATATTTTTAATCTTATTAATAATTTTCATGCTTATTAAATCAGAAACAGCAAAGTATATATCCAACTTTTCTTTAGTGATCTCCTTACTTACGTTTTTAACGAATATGTATTATAACGGTAAAGCCGAAGAACATAAAAGAATTTCTAATACTCCACTATTTTTGTTTGATAGCACTAAATACTCATATGAGCTAAATAAAGACTTTATAAAGAATAGTATACAGATAGATATATTTAACTTTAGCAATGAATCATCTTTAGTAACAAATGATAAAGCTAAAACACATTTTATAGGGCAAAAAAAAAAATTTATATATTTAAAAAATGTTGGTGGAGTAGCTAAGAATGTAATTGTCGAATCTGAAGTTATATGGGACAAGGATGAATTTAAAACTCACAAGCAAAGAATTCTATTTGAGGATTATAAAAGAGAATTTAATTGTGATGACAATATATGTAATCTTTACTCAGAACATGATAAATGGGGATTTTCAAACAAAGAAATTACGTTCAATACACATACAAAACAAATGAAAATAAAAGGCGTTTCGAAAGAAAGTGATCTTTTAGTTAGTATACCGAGTGAATTTAGTTATGCTACTAATTTCTATCTATTTGGCTATATTATCAGCCCACCAAAACTCCTTGTAAAGATACAAGGTGAGACTCTTTCAGGAAAAGATTTACCGATGGAAATCCAAATCCAAAGGTTTAAACTGAACTATGATCCTATCAAAGCGGAGGTTACATTATTTGCTTAAAATAAAGAAATACTCATAAAAAATATTTATAAAACTCAAACAATATGAATACAATAATATAGTATAATTAATTGTAGTAGAAACAAAGGTAGGGGATGTTATGGTATACCAAAGTGAATTTGCTCTATAAAATGAAATGATGGAACAGTTAGAATTAAATGGCTATGAAACTGTAACGATTAGAAATGAACAGCAATTATTGGATAATTTCCGTGCTATTCTCAATGAACGTCATGCTGATAAATTCAAAAATCAACCATTAACAGATAAAGAGTTTCAACGCTTATTAACGATGATTAATGGGAAAAGTATTTTTGAAAGTGCACGTATTCTACGCGATAAATTGCCTTTAAAGCGTAATGATGAAACCGAAGAATATTTATCCTTTTTAGACACAAAAAATTAGTGTAAAAACAAATTCCAAATTACAAATCAATTATCGATAAATGATAAATATAAAGCAAGATATGATGTCGCAATATTAGTGAATGGATTGCCTTTAGCTCAAATTGAACTTAAGCGTCGTGGTGTAGACATAAATGAAGCAATTAATCAAGTTATGAGTTATCGAAAACAAAACTATACAGGTCTATTTCGATACATACAATTATTCGTTTTAAGTAATGCGTAGAAACGCATTATATCTCTAATAATGATGGTAATATATTAAAAAGCCATATGTTTTATTGGAGTGATAAAGATAACAATCGTATTAATAATTTGAGTGACATTACTAATAGATTTTTAAGGCCATGCCAACTAGTTATTACAAAAGGGGAATGAATATGACAAATACTCAATGGGTTATACCTTGTAATGTTAAATTCTATAATGTAGTTGCAGCGTTTGATAAGTTAGATGTTATTGATTGGAAGCAAAGTCCGAATTTAAAGAAGGCCAAGAAAGGTGATGTTCTTTATATATACATCTCCGCACCTATTAAGAGTATTAAATATCAATGTTTGATTAAAGAAGTTAACAAACCTAAGTCAACAATTGATGATAGTCAATTTGTTATCAAGGGTGATAATTATATTAACTATGGTAATTACATGGAATTAAAGTTATTAAACAAACTTGATGATGACCAATTAGATTTAGAATTTTTACAAGATAATGGGTTAAAAGGTAATGTTCAAGGTCCTATGACTTTAAAGGAACCTTTAAAAAGTTATATACAAAAAGTCTTGAAAACGAATATTTTAAATTTAGATAATGAGTTAGAAAACACTGAATATGTCGAAGGTAAACCATATGTACAGTACGGTATTAAATATGAAAGAAATCAGGCATTAAGAAATGAAGCTATTAAAATTCATGGAACTACATGTAAAGTATGTGGATTTGATTTTAAAGCTAAGTATGGCGATTTAGGTGAGGGTTTTATTGAAATTCATCATTTAAAACCAATGTTTTCAATAAAAAGAGAAATAAAAGTAAATCCACAAAAAGATTTAGTCCCACTATGTTCTAATTGCCATAAAATGATTCATAGAAATACTAAACAACCTTTAACGATTAAAGAATTAACCAAAATAGTTAATTATAATAGCAAATAATTTAATATTTTATAAACTATCATTCAACCCTCTTAATTTATTAGGAGTTTTTTTGCATTTGTGCTTTCAAACGTGTGATATACTTTGTTTGTTGAAATATAGAGTATCTATAGATAGGGTGATTGAGTATGAAATTCACTGAAGTGGAAGTTATCGAACATCTTGTAAAGGCATATAAAGAAGCAGGAAAGCCTACTTACCCCCATGAAAATTTATATCGAGGACGTAATCATAGTATTTCAGGTATTGGAGAAGACTTGCTGGGTGCTTATTTGATTAGTAGATTGGAAAGTGTCCAAATATTTATTGATCAACCTTTATCTATGATTGATAAATCTTTAAGTACAAGATATCCGGATTTATTAATTTGTGAAGATAATGAAATTAAAAATATACTAGAAGTTAAAATGGACTTAGGATATCAAAGAAAAGATTTTATAGATTATTGCCGAAAGAAAGAAGAATGGATTTCAAATATCGTAGGAAAACAGTGTGTATTGTCTAGAAAGAGAGAAGACAGAATTCCTATGAATATAGCTGATGATATTAGATTTCATGTTGTGATTTACAGTGAAAACAATGGACCGAAGCGGTTTGATGAAGAAATCATGCCTATCGTTAATGAAACATGTCCACATATTGAAGTATATGTCCTAACAAGCGGTCAACACCCTAATTTAGCAAATGTTAATCTTGAAGGTATTAATATTAATAAAGATGAATTTGAAAGATTAGTAAATGCGTTATAAAAAAATAGAGCATCCTCCACGTTATGGGGGTGCTCTGTTTTTTATTGAAAAGTATCAAGTTAATTAATTTAATATGCTTAATAAGTTCTACCTTGACCTTTTTCTCTAGCTTCTGTTTGATCTCTTATGTACTCAATACATACTGGATTTTCTGTTAATTCATCAACTGTATTAGTTTAATCAGAAGACGTGTCTACTTTGTAAGCTTCTAAGAACTTATTATATGATATAGTGTTTGAGTCTTGTTGTTCTTCTATAAATTTCTGTAGTTATTTTTCAAAAACCGCATCATTAACTGATAAGCAGAGCCCTACCACAAATAAAACTAAAAATCATATTGTGTGATATATACTTCTTAAAAATACTTATATTTTATAAGTCATGGAGAGTAAAATAAAATGACAATATTTACGATAGGCCATTATAATTATACGCTTGATACATTTCTAAAGATGTTAGAACAAGCGAAGATAACAAAAATTATTGATGTGAGATCATTTCCAAATAGTAAAAACAATCCACAGTATAATCGAAATGAGTTCTCTGTTTGGTTAAAAGAACATAATGTAAAATACAAACACATTTCATTGCTAGGTGGAAGAAGCAAACGTTCAAATATAGTTGGAGAAAATTTGAATGCTGGGTGGCAAAATCAATCATTTCACAATTATGCAGATTATACTTTGACTAAAAATTTTAAAGAAGGTATCAATATATTGATGAAAGAGAAAGAAAATCATATGGTTGCTTTGTTATGTGCAGAACGTCATCCTTCACGATGTCATCGTTTGATTATTAGTAATTGGCTAGAGTTGCATAATGAAAAAGTCGTTCATATTATTGTAAATAATAATGATAAAGTAGCGCTAATACCGCATGAATTAGGGCAGTGGGGAGCTTTACCTATTATTGAATATGACGGAGAAGTTGTATATCCAACTACAACAGAGTAATTTTATATAAATAATCCAAATTTAATATTAACAAAGCAAGCTACCATTTTTTAAATGTTAAACTATCATTAACTATAATAAAAAGGTTAAGTATAAATATACTTAACCTTGATTGGTAAATTTATAAAAATTTAGTTTGTTTTTAATTTTTTTAAATATTTTAAACCTAAAGCAAAAAGTGTGTAACCTATAAATATTTGAGACATTACTTTAATTAAATTGTTATTTTTAACGAGTATATTTGAAATTAAATTACTTATTAAATACAGCACAAATACTTTAATATATCTTTGATTGATTTTCATATTTGATAACTCCCTTTAAACTTCGACACTTAATCTCGGCACAAATGTTTCATAATGAACGTGGTTCATATCATGATCTAGAGCTTTTAATGCATCTATAATGGAGTGTAAAAAGCTCGTTCCACCACAGATATAAATTTCAGGGTCATTTATTAAGTAGTTTTTTAGATTATCAGAATTGAAGTAGCCATGTTTACTTTTCAGATGTGTCTCTAATTTTGCACTAACGTTGTTATGAGCAATCATTTCAAAATCTTCTTTAAAAGGTAAGTGTGCCTCATCACTTCCAACCTGTATCATTTGTGATTCAAGGCCTTCTGAAGAGGCTTGATTAAACATCGCAACCAAAGGCGTTACTCCAATTCCAGACCCTATGAATAGTTTTGGATGACTTGTATCTTCTAAAACAAAGCCACCGACAGGTGCAGCCAAATTAATCATATCACCTTCATTGACTTCATCGTGTAAAATGGTTGAAACTTCTCCTTCGTATTCGTCAGTTGTATCCCGTTTAACACCAAAAGTTAAATGATTTTCATCACCAGAAGTAATTGAATAGTGACGTTTAGCTCGATAAGGTAGTTTTTCACTAGAAAGATCTACAGTAATATATTGTCCAGGTTTAAATTGGCTTAAATCATACTCTGAAGATTCAATTGTAAATGATTTAACATCTTGAGACTCTTGTTTGATTTTAGAAACTTTAAAAGGTTTAAAGCCAATCCATAACATTTGATCATATATGCTTTTTTCAATCTGTATAAATGCATCTGCAAGCTCTCCATAAGCTTTAACCCATGTTTGGATGATAGGATCATTATCTTCTAATCCTGTAACATCTTGTATTGCTTTGATTAAACATATTTAATAATTCAGGATGAGCTTTGAACATTTTAGGATAAAAAATTGAAGTAATTTCTACACCCTTTTCTTGTAATAGAGGTACGGTTTGTTGAATAATATCTTTTTCTTCTTTCGTAAGCATCAAATTCCTCCTTTTGTTCTTTAATTCCATTGAACCACTAAAATAAATACAATTCAATAAACTATTGGCTTAAATTGTGAAAATTTTAGCAATTTTCATACTTTTAAAACAAACATGTAAAATTTTGTTTTGAATAGAGTTGCTTACAATAACAATAAGGTGTAGCATTACATTATAAGGAGATAATATAAGCATATATGATAGGGGGAACGTTAAATGGCAGGTCCTAGTTTGAAAAAGTCCGAAAGTCATAATTCTATTCATGAAGCTTCTTTAAATGAAGCTAGAGAGATTACAGCAGTGCTAAAAAAAACGATGAATCAAAGAAACAAAGCTTTAGAAATTGCATATGTCTTATTAGAACATTGGGAAGCAAGAGTTCTTGCTCATGCTGATGTTGAAGAAGAAGGATTGTATCCTGAATTAGCAGGAAATGATCCTTCTCAAATAAAAATTATGCATAGACTTCAAAGAGATCATGACTTATTAAGAGAATTAGCAAAACAAATTAAATCAGCGTTAAAAAATGAGGAAATGAATCATGAGGTATTGGTAAAATTTTATACCATGATAGAAGTGGATGATTTACACAATGAAGATGAAGAAGCTTGGGTTGCGAGTAAGGAGAAGGGATAAAATGATACAAAAAAAGGAAAAACCATTAAGATTTGTTAATGAAGATATATATAACTTAATGGTGAATGAATTGGAAAAGAATAATATACATTTTTTTGACGTTGATGCTACTGCAATTGTAGATGGGGATAATTTAGAAATTTCTATCCGTTATGGTGAAACATTTAAACATGGTACAAGTTGTTATTTTAAGAAACAAGCGCTTGAAGCGCCATATAATGATATATTGAATTTTTTTAAATATACAACAGCAGCATGTCATCGAATATTTATTTCAGAATATTTCAAAATGATAATGCCATAATGAATATGGGGGGATTATATGTTTTCAATGGAAAATGAAGCAATGCTTATAGAGGATAGAGAAGACTTAATAGGTATTTTGCGTATGAGATTTGGCTCAATTTCTGGTGAAATGATAGAGAAAATCTATAATATTAACGACAATAATACAATTGAACGACTCATCTTAGTTGCTGCAAATGCACCAACATTTGAAATTTTTATTGAAGAACTAAAAGAGGGTAACGGAGCATTTAAAATTACAGGTGAAAGATTTAATCCGATTTCTAAGAGTGATGGGGAGATGTCTTGATGGATAAAAAGCATAATAAATTACTACATAAACTTAAACATTTAAAACGTGGAAATTTAATAAACAATAATTGGACTGAAGAAAGTCCTAGACCTCGCGATTGGGAAAGTATTTATCGAAATCGTTGGCAACATGATAAAGTAGTACGTTCGACACACGGTGTTAATTGTACTGGATCTTGTAGTTGGAAAATTTACGTGAAAGACGGTATTGTCACTCAAGAAACACAACAAATTGATTACCCTTCTACAGGAGACGATTTTCCACAATATGAACCTCGTGGTTGTCCTAGGGGAGCAAGCTATTCATGGTATACATATAGTCCAACTAGAGTTAAATATCCATATATTCGTAAAGACTTATATGAATTATGGGAAAACGAACTTGAAGAAGTACAAAACCCAGTTCAAGCTTGGGAAAATATTGTCAGTGATAAGAAAAAAAAGCAGAAATATATTAAAGCACGCGGAAAAGGCGGTTTTATAAGAGGAAATTGGAAGAGTATTTGTCAAATGATAGCTGCTTCATCTATTTATACTATAAAAAAATATGGTCCAGATCGTATTGCTGGATTTTCACCTATTCCAGCTATGTCAATGATAAGTTACGCAGGAGGGACTCGATTTTTATCTTTAATTGGTGGAACAATTATTAGTTTTTATGACTGGTATGCTGATTTACCTCCTGCTTCTCCTCAAGTGTGGGGCGATCAAACTGATGTTCCAGAAAGTGCAGATTGGTATAATTCTAAATATTTCATCATATGGGGGACAAATTTACCACAAACAAGAACGCCTGACGCACATTTTATGGTTGAATCTCGCTATGCAGGTACTAAAGTTGTTGGTGTTAGTCCTGATTACGCTGAATATGAAAAATTTGCTGATATGTGGTTACCAGCAAAAGAAGGCACAGATGGTGCGCTTGCTATGGCAATGACACATGTTATTTTGAAAGAATTCTATGTTGATAGAGAAGTACCTTATTTTACTCAATATGTAAAACAATACACAGATTTGCCATTTCTTGTTCAATTGAAAGATAAAAACGGTAGTCTGAGAGCTGACAATTTCTTGAGGGCTGCTGATTTATCCAATGAATATAGCTTAGGAGATTGGAAAACAGTAGTGTGGGATGAAAATATACAAAAACCTGTTGTTCCAATTGGTAGTGCAGGTCACCATTGGGATGGAAAACAAAATTGGAATTTAGAATTAGAAGATGAATCAGGGAATGCAATTAATCCTATGCTTAGTTTTATAGATATATCTGACAACATAGATTCAGTTGATTTCCCACATTTTGCAACAAAAGATAATTCATCAATAACGCATAAAGTACCAACTAAAGTAATTAAAGATAAGAATGGTAATGATATTTTAGTGACTACGGTGTATGATTTGATGATGGCTCATACAAGTGTAGACCGAGGTTTAGATGAAAATACACATGTTACTTATGATGATTCTACTGTACCTTATACACCAGCATGGCAAGAAGGAATTACTGGTGTAAAAAAAGAACATGTGATTCAAGTAGCTCGTGAGTTTGCACAAACTGCTGAACTTACCAAAGGTAAGGCTATGATAGCGATGGGTGGAGGTACAAACCATTGGTATCATAGTGATCAAATTTATAGAGCAATACTTAATATTATTATGCTGTGTGGTACAGAAGGTGTTAATGGAGGTGGTTGGGCTCATTATGTTGGTCAAGAAAAAGTAAGACCTTCGGAAGGATTTGCTCAAGTCGCCTTCGCCAATGATTGGAAAGGTACACCTAGACATATGAATGGTACTTCGTATTTTTACTTTGCAACAGATCAATTCAGATATGAATCTGATGAAGATCAAGATAATTTTGATTGGGGTGGAAAATTTAGTAATATGCACCCTGCAGATTTTAATGCGTTATCTGTGAGATTAGGGTGGTTACCTGGATATCCACAACTGACTGAGAATAGCTTAGATGTAATTAGTGATGCAAGAAAACGAAATCTTGATGATGCTGAAGCTATTAATGATATCGCTAAACAACTAGCAGAAGGTGAATTAAATTGGGCTATAGAAAACCCAGATGATGAACGCACCTTCCCTAAAGTGTTTTTTAATTGGCGTTCAAATTTACTTGGAGATAGTGGTAAAGGGCACGAATACTTTGTGAAGCACATGATTGGCGGAGATGATTCAATCTTAACGGATACAAAAAATTCGTGGCAACCAAAAAATATTAACTTAAATGATACCCCAGCAGAGGGTAAAGTTGATTTATTAATAAGTATGGATTTCCGTATGACAAGCTCAGGGTTATTTTCTGATATTGTATTACCTGCAGCTACTTGGTATGAGAAAAATGACTTAAGTTCAACGGATATGCATCCATTTGTTCATCCATTTAACCAAGCTATTACACCACCTTGGGAAACGAAGAGTGATTGGGATGCTTTTAGAGAGATTGCAAGAACATTTTCAGAATTAGCTAAAGATTATTTACCTAAGAGTGAAGATTTAGTTATGCAACCACTTGGACATGATACTAAGTCAGAATTGGCACAGCCATATGGAAAAGTTAAAGACTGGAGAAAAGGTGAAGTGGAAGCTATTCCAGGACAAACGATGCCAAATTTTGCGATTGTAGAAAGAGATTATCCAAACCTTTATGATATGTGGTCAACAATAGGCCCAAATTTAAAAAAAGGATACGGTACCAAAGGTGTAAAAATACCGGGTCAACCGGTGTATGATGAACTGCTCAAAAGACTTGGAAAAGCGGATAGGGAAAATATAGGTAAAGGCCACCCTGATATGAGAACAGCAAAACAAGCTTGTAATGCGATTCTACTTATGTCAGGTGCTACAAATGGTAAACGCGCTGTAGAAGGTTGGAAGTCATTAAAAGAAACGACAGGCAAAGATTTTGAATTTGTTTCAAAAGGTCGTGAAGAAGAAGATTTAACATTAGATGATATTACTGTACAACCACGTCAAACAATTTCAACACCTGTATGGACTGGTTTAGAAAATGATGGCAGACGTTATTCACCATTCACATCTAATGTAGAATTTAAACTACCATGGCATACTCTAACAGGTAGACAAAGTTTTTATTTAGACCATGAAGTCATGCTTGATTACGGTGAAGGATTACCGTTATATATCCCGCCACTATATTCAGGTCCTTATTTAAAAAATGAAAAAGGAATAACAGATACAGGTAAATCAATAAAGCTACGTTATTTGACGCCACATCAAAAATGGGGTATTCATACAATGTTTACTGATACTGATCAAATGACACAATTGTTCCGTGGATGGCAAACAGTGTGGTTAAACGAAGATGATGCGAATTCAATAGGGATATATGATAATGATTGGATTGAATTGTATAATCGTAATGGAGCTGTTGTTGCAAGAGCTGTTACAACATATAGAATTCCTCAAGGTGTTGCTTATATGCATCATGCTCAGGATAGAGTAATGGGCGTTCCAGGTAATACAATTAATAAAAAACGTGGTGGGACACATAATAGTGTTACACGCATACATCCAAAAGGAACACATATGATAGGCGGTTATGCACAATTAAGTTATGGCTTTAATTATTACGGCCCAACAGGGAATCAACGTGATACAATTTCGATTGTTAGACCACTTAAGGAGGTTGACTGGCTTGAAGATTAAATCACAAGTAGCAATGGTTATGCATTTAGATAAATGTATAGGTTGTCATACATGTAGTGTAACTTGTAAAAACACGTGGACAAATCGCCCAGGGACAGAGTATATGTATTTCAATAATGTAGAAACTCGTCCAGGTCCTGGTTACCCTAAACGATGGGAAGACAGAGATCGATTTAAAGGCGGTTGGGAAATGAAGAACGGGCGATTAAAACTAAAAGCAGGCGGTCCTATTCAAAAACTTGCTAATATATTCTATAACCCGGACATGGCTACAATAGAAGATTATTTTGAACCATGGACGCATGACTTTGCTCGTCTTCATTTTGCGCCTAGAACTAAAAACTTACCTGTAGCACGGCCAAAGTCAAAAATTACTGGTAAGTTTATGGATAAGCCTGAATGGGGACCAAATTGGGACGATGATTTAGCGGGTGGAAGTGAAATTGTACCTATGGATCCAAACATAGATAAAATGAAACAAGAGCATGTTGCTATGGAATATGAGAAAACTTTTATGATGTATTTACCAAGAATTTGCGAACATTGTTTAAATCCATCTTGCGTAGCTTCATGTCCTTCAGGTGCATTATATAAACGTGATGAAGATGGTGTAGTTTTAGTTGATCAGGAAGAATGTAGAGGATGGCGTTTTTGTATGAGCGGTTGCCCCTATCATAAAGTCTATTACAATTGGAATTCACATAAAGCAGAAAAATGTAATTTCTGTTATCCGAGAACGGAAGCAGGGCTGCCTACTATATGTTCAGAAACGTGTGTAGGACGTATTAGATATATTGGTGTAGTGCTATATGATGCAGATAAAGTGAAAGAAGCAGCTTCAGTTGAAGATCCACAAGATTTATATCAAGCACAACTAGATTGTTTTTGTGACCCCTTTGATGAAGAAGTCATTGCAAAAGCAAAAGAAGAAGGTATTACTGATGCTTGGATTGAAGCTGCCCAGCAATCACCAGTTTATAAAATGGCTATAAAATGGAAAATTGCTTTACCGTTGCATCCAGAATATAGAACGATGCCAATGGTTTGGTACGTTCCACCATTAAGCCCAATTATGAGTCATATTACAAATGAAAATCAATTGAGTGCAGATGGTTATATTCCAGCAGTTGATGATATGCGTATACCGCTTGAATATTTAGCTTCTATTCTTTCGGCGGGGGATACAGAAGTTATACGACAAACTTTACTAAAAACAGCAGCAATGCGCGTTCATATGCGTTCAAAAAATGTTGGTGGTATAAGTGAAGTAGAGCATAGCAAATTGTTAAAAGAGTCTGGATTGACTGTTGATGAACTAGAAGATATGGCAGATTTACTCGGGGTAGCGAAATATGAAAAACGATTTGTTATTCCTACAGGACGTCGAGAAAATAAAGAAGAAAATTATTATGAACAAGGGGCTTGTAGTTTAGAAGATTTAGCGCCTCCAGAAGGATTACATCCAGCTATGATGAGAATGAAATATGGAAGCGAGGCTAGAAAATGATAAGCGAAGAACAGCAAGTTATTTTGTTTATCGCGGCATATCTTCTCGATTATCCTGAAAAAAATAGACTGAGTGAATATAGAGAATTGAAAGATTTATATAAAAATGACGTTGATTCACAAGATGCAAAAAATTTAATGAATTTAGTATTTAATGATTTAGAAAGCTATTCTTTAAAAGACATCCAACAATTATATGTAAGTACTTTTGATTGGCAAGAAGATACAGGGCTTTATTTAACAGCTCATGAGTATGGTGATGATTCTATGAGAGGTGGCGGATTAATTCAAATCCAAGTTATTATTAGTCAAGCTGGATTGGAACGAGACGAAAAACAACTTGCTGATTATCTACCATCTTTATATGAACTTTTAGCCGTATCTACTGATGAGAAGATTCACAACAAACTTATGAAACGTTTAGGAAAGGCTACATGGCAAGTTAATCAATCACTAGATAAAAAGAATCCTTATAAAAATATTTTAAATTTACTTACTGATTTTGTGTTTGATAAACCTACAACTGAAGAAATGGAAGAAATCAAAAAAGAAGATCCTGACACTGAAAATATGCCTTATCCAATAATGTATGAATAAGGAATTTTGTTTTATCATCCCAATTAATATGGAGGAAATTCTATGACAAATATTATATGGTGGATAATCTTCCCCTACATTACGCTTACCATAATGATTTTGGGTGTTTTATACAGATATGCATTTCGACAATTGAGTTGGACAGCTCCTTCTACCGAATTTTTTGAGAGAAAAAAACTAAAATTTGGGTCTTTATTATTTCATTGGGGTATTGTCTTTGCCTTTGTTGGTCATGTGATGGGAATGATTATACCTATGGAATTTTATGAACTTATAGGTATTACGGATCATATGTATCATTTTGGAGCTATTGTTGCCGGTGGTTTCGCAGGACTGATGATTGTAGTAGGTGATATTATTTTATTATATAGAAAAATAACAAACGAAAGAATTCGCGCTCATACGTCTTTTGGTAATTATTTCTCATTGATAATGGTTTTAGTAGTTGCAGCAATAGGTGCTTATATGACAATTATATATAATACTACTGTCATTGCATATGAATATAGAGCTACAATAGGTCCATGGTTTAGAAGTTTATTTATTTTCCAACCTAAATATAATTTAATGGGGGAAGCTCCTTTAATCTTTAGATTACATGTGATTTCAGCATTTTTATTGTTTGCTTCTATTCCATTTACAAATTTGATACACATATTCAGTTTTCCTATAAAATACTTAAAACGTGTACCTCAACAGTATAGAGCTAGAAACCAATACCAAAGCAGAAAAAAGAATTTATAAAATATTAAAAATAGGGAAAGTTATTCGATATTTTTTACATTTAAAATTTGACTTAATTGCGTTATAAGTATTCATTTGTGTAATTCAAATTAAAGGTTATCTATTTTAGAAATATCAACAAAATACAAATGGGTGAAGGTGATAGCATGTATAAGACAAATGGTAGTTTTCAACTTGGTTTGCAAACTTTAAGTTTAGTAGTGGGATTTATGGCATGGAGTATTATATCTCCACTTATGCCTTATATATCACAAGATATAAAAATTTCTGAAACACAATTATCTGTAATTGTAGCCATACCTGTTATACTTGGTTCAATATTAAGAGTACCGTTTGGATACCTGACCAATCTTATTGGTGCTAAATGGGTATTTTTCTGGAGTTTTGTTATTTTACTTTTCCCGATTTATTTATTAGGACAAGCACAATCGTCAAGTGTATTAATGATCTCTGGATTTTTTTTAGGTGTTGGAGGTGCTGTTTTCTCGGTTGGTGTTACCTCTGTGCCGAAATATTTCGACAAAAATAAGATAGGTCTAGCAAATGGTATTTATGGAATAGGTAACATTGGAACTGCTATATCTGCATTTTTGGCTCCACCAATGGCTGGTGTATTTGGTTGGCAAATCACTGTACGTTTTTATTTAATTATAATTGCTTTGTTTGCCATTTTGATGTTTTTCCTTGGTGATGGCAAAGAGAAAAGAGTAAAAGTTTCAATAAAACAGATATTTGGACTTGCCGCTAACTATAAAACATATTATTTAAGCTTTTGGTATTTTATTACTTTTGGTTCGTTTGTAGCATTTGGTTTATTTTTACCTAATTACTTAGTCAATCATTTTGGTATAGATAAAGTAGACGCAGGTATTCGCACAGGCATTTTTATTGCATTAGCAACATTTCTAAGACCTATAGGTGGTGTTATTGGTGATAAAATAAATGCTGTAAAATCATTAATGGTGGACTTTGTATTTTTAATTGTTGGTTCTGTCATATTAGGTGTCTCAAGTCACATTGCATTATTTACAATAGGGTGTCTGCTAATTAGTTTTTGCGCAGGTATTGGTAATGGGCTAATATTTAAATTAGTACCAACATACTTTCAAAATGCAGCAGGATCAGCAAATGGTGTCGTATCGATGATGGGAGGATTAGGAGGATTTTTCCCTCCACTAGTAATTACATATACTTCATCTTTGACAGGTTCAAGTCACCTAGCATTTATTTTATTAGCTATATTTGGTGTTATTGCTTTTATTACAATGACTCATTTATATAAAAAAGAATATAATATATAATTTAATGAAATTAAAGCTAAAAGCTTTACTGTGCGAAGTCTTAGCTTTAAAAATATTTAGAAAAGTATCAGCTTTAAAAGGTTGATACTTTTTATTATGTTTCTTTTCAATTGATAAATTAATGAATAAGAGCTTTATTTAAACTTTACAAAAACCTCATCATTAAACGATAAGCAGAACCCTATAATAAATAAAGCTAAAAGTTGAGTTGTACAATATTTATTACTTTAAATGAGATAGTATTTCAATATTGCTATTTGAATAAATTTATATAACCTATATAATGAGGATGAATAATTAGAAGAAAGGTGAATTTAATGAAAAAGTTAAGGTATAATAATTTAAATAATAAAACTAGATTAAATCATCAATTTAAATTTTCTAGTGTGGCCCTCATTATTAGCACTTCTTTAATGGGATATAGTGTGACTTCAACACCATCAGTAGAAGCAAAAGATAAGGCTGATTTAAATATTGAGACACATTCGAATAGTGAAAATACGCTAGAAAAACGCATTCAAGAAGGTAAAGAGAAAATTGATAAACTAAAAAACATTAAAGATAGTCAGAAAGATGCTTCTATTAATGAAATTATAAAAGCTAAAAGTACAGAAGAAGTTGAAGCAATATTGAAGAAAGCAAAAAAGGTTGATAATAAAATCATTGAACAGAATAAAGTGCAGAGTCATTTAATTGAAAATGACAAAAAGGAAGTATCTGAAGATAAGGAAAGTGTAAAAAGTGAGTTAGATGGTCAAAAAAATATAGCCTCTTCTGTCAAAGAAAAGTCTAACCATATTGAAGAACAAGATAGTAATGAATTGTTCGATCAAGAAGGTCTGCAAGATAATACGTTTGATGCTAATTTAAATCAAAGAGATACAAAGCAAGATACAGCTCATTTGTTTGATGATAGTGTTAATTTTTCCAATTTAGTTGATATGGGTAAACTAAATGAAGAAAGTAAAGATATAGCAGATATGAATGATAGTGAAGAAAATAAAAATACGGCTTCAGAAAAAGACGAAGGCGCTGTTAAAGAAAACAACCAAGACGGTTTAGCATTTAAAGATACATCTAATACTAAGAGTAATCAAATGCAACAATCAGACAAAATTAAAAAAGACATCGATAAAGTTACGACAAACCATTCAAAAGTAAAAGATAATTTAGATTATTATGTCGAAAATAAAGAAAATAATTTAAAGATATTGGATTCAAAGCTTTCTGAACGAGACTCAATATCTGCTAAAAACAAAGAAAAATTGAAAAAGGAAATAGAAAAAACGCAACAAAGTCTAAAAAAACAAAATGACGTTGTATTAAATCATTTACAATCTGTAAATAATAAAGAACAAGCTGTAAAAGATATTGTTAGTGGTACTTTTGATGAAAAGAGTGCACAATCTATTTTAGAACGTATAGATACAAAAGGTAAAACAGATCAACAAATCGCGAGTCAAGTTGTTAGTGAGTTAGATAACTTATCTACTACTACGAGTGATGATATTTTAAAATCTATGTTTGATAAAACAACTGATAAGCAAGAACTTATTAAAACAATTCTATTAACTAAATTTGATCATATAGATACATCAAAAATCGTTGATGAAATAATGCATAAAAATCCTAGTAACGAACAAATTGTAGCTTTAATCAAACATCATTTTGGGCACAATGTTACAAGTGATGATATTTTAGAAAATATATTGGACCAATCTCATGATAAACGTAAAGCTTTAGAAACAATGCTAGCTACGAAATTAAATGATGCTAAAGCTAAAGCGCTTGCTGACGTTATTGCCAAAAAAGAAGATTCTAAGCATAACTTATTAAATCTAATGAAATCGGGAATTAATAATGAGTTGAATGATCTATTAAAGGCTGATAAAGACATAAGTAAATTTAAAGATGATATGCATGGTTTGTTTGAACCATTAAAATATACGCCAAGTTTATCTAATAAATTTGATGGGAGTTTGTTAGACAGAGCTGAACAGATGCGAAAATTAAGTGGAAATTCAAAATTACTTGGTACACCAAGTCTATTTGACGATTTATTCAATAGAAACAGTATATTAGATGGAATTAAGGATATATCTAATCCTTCGCCTGGTCGTGCTTTATCTCTAGGTGATTCCTCGGGTAGCTTTTTAAGTGGTTTATTTGACAATAATGGTGATTTTTCTTTACCTGATACAGGAACAGTAGTAAAAAAATCAACGATTCCATTAGGGATTCTACTTTTCATTATAGGTGGTGGATTAATATGGTTCACCAAACGAAATAAATAGAAAAATTGTAAATATTAACTCATACTGTATTTTAGTATGAGTTAATTCATATAGTATATTTAAAATGCTCCATTCAAAGTGAACACTAGTAAGTGGGACTTTGAATGGAGCATTTGTATTTTGAATGAATAAAAGCTAAATTAAACACTTTAATAAATAAAATAAAGGGAATATTTAAACATACTAGTTATTACCTGTAATGTAACTCAATTCAGTTGCAGCATCTGCATCAATTGTTCTGTAAGAAACGATACCAAGTCCTTTAATGTTTGATTCTGATATAACGATAGAACCATCATCGTTAACTTTTTCTACAAAAGCTACATGACCGTAAATCTGGTCTGCCCCTTGTTGACCTGCCTCAAATACAACGGCAGTGTGTGCTTTTGGTGTTGAAGAAACAGCATAATCTTTTCTTTCTGCTCGATTATTCCAGTTTCGTGCGTCGCCTAAATCACCACTCACATATTTCTCGAACTGTGCCATGCGATTATAAACATACCATGTACATTGCCCATGAGGATAAGGAGAGTCATTTGTTGTTTCTGAAAATGGTTTGAAAGCTGAATCATAATCATCGTTGTTCGCTTTGTATTTATCTAAATCAGGCATATTTTTATTATCAAATTGTGTTAAGTCATAGTGGTTGATAATACTATTTAATTTGTCCGCGTATTGTGAATCAGTCGCGTATGTGGTAGCCAAATGCATTGTTGCTGAACGGTAACTATAAGCTTCACTTTTCCATGTTGGTTTATAAATGTCCTGATTACCATCGATGCCGTGTTTGATTAAATTGGCATAATCTTCCAATGATTCTTTTTTGCTTGGATAGCTACGGAAGTTTGCTGAAATTTGAAACGTATGGCTGCCATTATCTTCAAGTGTATTAAATGTAGCCGACTGACCTTCATAAGCTCCTTTTATTCCAAATAAATTGAAATGTGGTGAACTAGCAAGATTGCTAGTTCCTGAGTCAGATTCTAATATGGCTTGTGCAATCATAACAGATGCATAAATATCTTCATCTTGACCTATGTCGTGAGCGTCTTGTGCAATTGATTTAATAAAACCTCGTGTGTTTTTATTTTCAGTAATTGTTATATCGTTAGAATTTTTACTATCATCCGATAAATTTGGCAATTGTTGGAAAATTGCAGTAGATCTGATGTTTGATTGGTTTATGTCGTTTTCAAATGATTGAGCTGGCTTTTCTTTTTTAGCTAATTGTGATTCAGAAGGTAATTGAGGGTTAGCATTTGTATTAGATGCCTGTTTCTCAGAATTATTTTCCTTACTTTTACTATTTCCATTTGATAAATCATCTTTTTTAGCATCATATTGTTTTTTATTATTTTTAGCATTTTCACTATACTCGTCTAAAATTGCATCTAATACTTTATCGTCAGATTTTGTATCTGATTTATCAGCATTTTCGTTATCACTGTTGGCATTATCGTTTTCAGTAGCAGGTGTGTCATTATCTTTGTTGTCTAGATCATCAGCATCATTATTTGCTTCTTCATAAGATCGATCTTGTTGGGAAGATCGTTTTGACTCACCATCATCTTTTTTTTGATTTTTATCAATTGGAAGTTTGTTTGATTCAGACTTATTATCTATATCATCATTCTTTGACTTCTCAGATGACTGTACATCATCAATGTCACCTTGTAGTGAACCCTTATCACTATTTTTTTCTAAATTGTTAGTATTTGATTCGTCACTATCATCCGAATTTGTCGTATTTGGATTTATTTGATCTATAGATGTATCATCATTTTTACTCTCATTCTTCTCGTTTTGTACATTGTTATTCTCTATAGTAGAAGTTTGTTTCATTTTATTATTAGAGAACAGTTGATTTAATAATTCAGATAGCCCATCATTGTCACTCTTAAAAGGTTCTGGCTTGAAAACATTCAAACTATCATAAGACGATGAATCATTAAATGAATTTTCAAATGAACTCGGTATTTTTTCGTTGGATGATTCATTATCAGAAGTTTTATGTCTTTTATTATTAATATCTTTTGTAGTCCTTTCATCTTTTGTACTATTTTCCTTTTCATCACTAGACTTATTCTTTTCATCATTTCCATTTTTTGATAAATGCGATTGCTTAGCTTGCTCCTCATCTTTTTCCTTATACACGTCATTTGATTCAGAAGTTGTGGCACTTTTTTCTAAAGATTCGGCACTAACATCGTTGATAGAAAATGATGGAATAAGTAAAGAAGTTGAAAGCAAACAGACTAATAATTTTTGTTGCTTCATGAAAATACCTCTTTTCTAAAATATATTACTTTACTATGTACAAACTATGGTTTGTCTTGGTACACTGTAAACAGACTTAGATATAGTTGATGTGTATCAACTAAAAAATGGAAAAATTCGTTAATGCATTCATTATATCAACTTATATGAAATTAACAAATAGTAATTTTAAATTTATGTAAGAAAAATCAATAGATACAGTTTTAGAGGTGTATAAATGAAGAACGCAATAAAATTATTTATAATGGATTTGAAAAAGATTGCTAAGACGCCTGCTGTTTTAGTGATTTTAGGAGGTTTAGCACTTCTTCCTTCTTTTTATGCTTGGTTTAACTTAGAAGCGACATGGGATCCATATGGTAATACTAAAAATATTAAAGTAGCTGTTGTAAATGAGGATAAGGGAGATACAGTTAAAGATAAAAGTGTGAACGTGGGCAATAAAATTACCAATAAACTAAAGAAAGACGATAACTTTGATTGGCAATTTGTAAGTCGAAAAAAAGCCGATCATGATTTGAAGATGGGCGATTATTACGCGGCCATTTACATACCAGAGAAGTTTACGCACCAAATTACCGGCACACTTCGAAAAAACCCACAGCAAGCAGACGTAGAATACAAAGTGAATCAAAAACTTAATGCGATTGCGCCTAAAATGACAAATGCAGGGACGAGTGCCATTGTTCAAAAAGCAAATGAACAATTTAATGAGACAGTAACAAAAGCATTATTAGATGAAGCAAATCGACTTGGCGTGAAACTTGAGGAAGAAATTCCAACCATAAATAAAATTGAAGATGCAGTATCTAAAGCTAATGATTCTATACCTAAAATTAATGATTTTGCTGATAAAATAATATATTTAGATGAAAATCAGGATGAGATTGACAATTATGCTGATGAATTTAGAGCGTTAGGAAATCATAAAGGTGAAGTTATAGATGCTGCAGATAAATTAAACCAAGTTAATGCGGCCATTCCGACATTAAATGAGCGAGCTAAATTGATATTGGCATTAAATGACTACATGCCAAATATTGAAAATGCCTTGAATGTTGCATCTAATGATGTACCAGAAGCTTTTCCAAAAATTAATCGTGGTGTAGACCTTGCAAGCGCAGGGGTTGACGCAGGGTTACAAGGCCTGAATGAAGCGCAAGGATATTTACCTGCAGTGCAACAGCGTGTCGAAGGCTATCAAGAAGTCGTTGATAATGCACAAGAAGCAAATCAAAATGCTAATAATCGATTACAAGAAAATGTTGAAACTGAGCAGCAAAGTTCTAAAGGGTCAGATAGTTATTCAAATATTAAAACTTCGCAAATAAGTAATGGTAATAGCGACAATGCTGGGAATAATCAAAATGGAACAGCAATAAGTAGTGAAGATGTAAGCGCAATGGAATCTTCACTATCAAAATCATTATTATCTTTATCCAATTATACCGACAAACAAGCGGAAAGTAGTCAAGAAGATATTAATGCGCTAAAAAATGTCACTTACGGTATTATATCTACAGATAAGCCAAAAGATTTCAAAGAAACTTTAGATAATATTAAATCTAGACTTGAAGTAACAAGTAAGTCCAATCAAAAGTTTATAGATATATTATCAGAGCTTGAAGATAGAGAAAAGGTAGATCTTTCTGATGAGATTAAGGAATTAGAATCAGCAAATAATAGAATTAATAATTTAATTAAGACACAAAATCAACTTAGTGAAGCACTTTCGAATGGAAGTTCTGGTAAAGAAGAAGCAGTAGAATTACTTAAAGAAATTCCACGCGTGAATAGTAGCTTAGATGATTTAAGAAACTATATTAAGTCAGAACTAAACCAAAAATTATTAGATGTATCTAATGATGTGATGTCATTATTAGATGACGGCGATATAAAACTATCAACTGTTCAATCGAAATTAAACACAATTGATCAAGTTATAAATTCAGGAGAAAGTATTTTAACTACTGGTAAGGATAGAATTGAGACGATTCAAAGTGCACTACCAGTCATTGAGCAAAGATATATGGATGCAATGTCTATTGCTCAAAATTATTATCCACAATTTAAACAAAGTGTTTCTAACGCAGCATCATTTATTGAAAATGACTTGCCAGGTTTAGAACAACAGTTATCTGATACAACAGCAACTGTGAACAATACAATACCAACACTGTTTAATCGCTATGATAATTTGGTAGATATTTTAGATACAAATCAACCACGTGCAAAAGAAAGCTTGCACAATTTGGCAGATTTTGCCCGTAATCAATTACCAGATGTTGAAAAAGATCTGGCTAAAGCGAACAAACTATTTGATGAGATTGAAGACGACGATGCAGTGGATAAAATGGTAGACCTATTGAAAAATGATTTGAAAAAACAAGCTAATGTAATCGCAAATCCAATTAATATAGATCAAAAAGATATATTTCCTGTGAAAGACTACGGTTCAGCAAGCACACCATTTTACACAGCATTAGCAATATGGGTAGGAGCTTTATTACTAGTAAGTTTATTAACGACAGATAATAAACATAAAACATTAGAGCCACATCTAACGACAAGAGAAATTTATCTAGGAAAGAGTGGGTTGTTCTACACGTTGGGTATTATCCAAGCACTCATCGTATCAATTGGAGATATAGTGATACTGAAAGCGCAAGTTGAATCTGTTGTATGGTTTATTGCTATATCAGTATTCTCATCACTTGTATTTATTTCAATTGTATATACTTTAGTGTCATTGTTAGGAAATCCAGGGAAAGCAATTGCAATCATCTTCCTTGTACTACAAATAGCAGGTGGTGGTGGAACCTTCCCAATCCAAGTTACACCAGAGTTCTTCCAAGTCATTCACCCTTATTTACCTTTCTCCTATTCAATAGATGCTTTAAGAGAAGCAGTTGGAGGACCTGTACCTGAAATTTTAACTAAAAAATTAGTGGTACTTTCATTATTTGGTATAGGATTTTTATTAATTGGTGTTATCTTTAAACCAATTACTGATCCACTGATGAGAAAAGCAACTGAAAAAGCTGAAGAAAGTGATGTAATGGAATAAAGTTATTATGCTTATAATAAGTAATATTTAATTTTTAAAAAATAAATGATGGTTGAAAAATGATAGTTTAGTAAGGAAGGTTAATATGGAGGATAAAGAGGGAAACTTAGAAATATTAATTAACCAATTCTATGATGCTACAGCGAATATTAATAAAGCAATTACTAACATGGTTAAAGAATTGGAACCAGGTCGTTACTTATCTTATGAACAAATAGAAACAATGTATTTTATTCAGCATAATGAAAAAGTATCGATTAACGACTTAGCAAATAAGCAACGTACTTATAAGACAGCTGCATCAAAACGTGTTAAGAAGTTAGAATACAAAGGTTATGTGCAACGAGTTTATTCTAATGATAAACGTACTAAATTAGTGAGTTTGACGCATAATGGAGAACGCTTATTAAAAGAAATAAAAAACAACTTAACAAAAGAAATAAAATTACTTTTATTAAGCTGTTTTGTTAGAGAAGATTTTGAAAAATTTATGTATCAGCTCATGAATTTTGAAAAGACATTTTTAAAAAAGTACTACTAGAGTAAGTTAATTTCACTAAATTAAAGTATCCGCTGTAACTTAGATATTTAAAAAAATAAAAATTTAACGTTTATTAATCGTAATCATATTAGTAAGAACATTGAGTCATTTATTATAAGAAACCAACCGCTACATATTTGTATTATACATGTAGATTGCTATCAGTTAATTCATTCATCCTAAAATTACTGTTCATATTGCTAAAAGATTATTGTAGTTACTATCCCAATATATAAAAATCATAAAATTTGTTTAGCCGGTTTCATATTGAAACCGGCTATTTATTAACCAAAAACCGCATCATAAATCGATAAGCAGAGCCCTATAATAAATAAAACAAGAAATTAAGTTGTACTTAACTTAGAAGTGGATGTGAAGACTATTAAACTTTTTTAGGTAAGCTTTAACCTGTAAATATCTTTTTAGAAAAAGGTGAAGATTTATTAGATTATCAACATATTAAAGCACAAATAAAAAGTAGGGACTTACAGATAAACAATAAACTTACGAAAGATCCACAAGTTGCTTTTATTCATAATGCACGTAAGTTTCTAGGAGATAAATTTATTAGAATTGCAAAGCCACATAAATTACTAAGTAATAATAAAATAATTGCTGTTAAACTTCCTTAATCAAGCAATGCCTATCCTTCATCGCCATTGCTTGTGTAATCTGTTCTAGTCTATCCATCCATCGCCCACTAATTCTATTCTAGCTTATCCACCCGACGCAATTTTCTGACTCATTCTAGCTTTGCCTATCCACCTATCGTCCTTTATCTACGCACTCCACCTTTAAAATCTACAACTTCCTTATGCTTATTCATTCACTAACCCTCCATACTCTTCTCATCGTTCTTTTAATTCACACCCTCCTTTTCCTTCGTCACTCGGTCATGGCAGTTTGTAATTCTTGTTCAATTAAGTAGATATGTGTACTGATCAAATTCCGTTGTTCGTTCAAGAATTCTAGGTGTGCGCGTAAAACGCTTGGGACATCTATTTTGTTTTGATAAAGCATGTCTGTGTTTTTTCGGATTTCTTTTAATGGCATATTCAAATTGCTTAGGCACTGGATAAATTTAATCATTTCGATATCGTCGTCTGTGTATAAACGCTTGTTATTTCTATCTCTGTCGATGTGTTTCAAGATATTCTTTTTCTCGTAATAACGCAGTTTGCTTTTAGGTATATTGCAATAATCTGAGACATATTCAATGTAATATTGTTTCATGTAAGCATATCCTTTCTCTTAAACCAAGGTTTAACTGATATTGTACTCTATATAAACATGAATGAGGAGGAAATACAATGAAAAAAGCTTTAATTGTTGTAACAAACATTGCGAAATACGATAATTTAGACAGACCTACGGGTGCGTGGTTCTCAGAGGTTACACACTTTGCGAAAGATTTCTATGACGCAGGTTATGATGTTGATTTCGTAAGTCCGAACGGTGGATATGTGCCTCTTGATCCTATCAGTCTTAACCCTGAAATGATGGGAGCTGAGGACTGGGAATACTACACGGATCATGATTATATGAATAAATTTGGACAAACATTATCTCCAAAAGAGGTTAATCCTAGCGACTATCAAGCCATTTACTTTGCAGGTGGACATGGTGCGATTTGGGATTTTAGAAATAACAAAGAACTTAACGACATTGCGTTAAGTATTTACAATAACCAAGGCATTCTCTCTTCTGTATGTCATGGTGCGGCTGGTCTACTCGATATTAAAGAAAATGGCGATTACCTGGTTCGTCATAAAGACGTGACTGGTTTTACAAATAGTGAAGAACAAGCAAATGGTACAACTGAATACATGCCATATTTATTAGAAGACGAATTTATTAGTAACGGTGCACATTTTAAAAAAGAGGATGACTGGAGCAATTTCGCAGTCGTAGATGGTCGCATTGTGACTGGTCAAAATCCTCAATCAGGACATGCTGTTGCTGAACATGCTTTAAAAATCTTAGCTAATCAATAATTTCATAAAGGAGCGATACACATGAAATCATTAATTATTGGCGCTCATGGTGGCGTCGGTCAACATCTTATACGTAAACTGAAAGCACGAGATGTTGATTTTACTGCCGGTGTTAGAAAAGAAGAACAAGTTGAATCTTTAAAAGCAGATGGTATCGATGCAACTTACATTGATGTCGCAAAACAATCTATTGATGAATTAATAGAATTATTTAAACCGTATGATCAAATCCTTTTTTCCGTCGGTTCTGGTGGAAGCACAGGTGACGATCAAACAATCATAGTAGATTTAGACGGTGCAGTGAAAGCAATTAAAGCAAGTGAACACGTCGGTCGTCAACACTTTGTTATGGTATCAACGTACGACTCACGTCGAGAAGCGTTTGATGCGTCAGGCGACTTGAAACCATATACCATTGCAAAACATTATGCGGATGACTACTTAAGACATGCAAATTTAAAATATACCATCGTACATCCAGGCACTTTAACAAACGAACATGAAACGCAACAATTCAATATGAGTGCGCAATTTGAAAATGTACAAAATCCGTCTATTACAAGAGAAGATGTAGCAGAAGTGCTTGTTTCTGTATTAACTGATGAAGCATTACAAGGTCACGAATTCCAAATCATCAACGGTGATTTGTCATTATCAGACGCTACGACTAAATATCTGGAGGAATAATAAATGAATAATCAACAAGTTGTACTTGCAAAACGACCACAAAGTATCCCTCAAGACGATGTATTTAGATTTGAAACAATAGAAACTCGAGAACCACATGCAGGTGAGGTTCAAGTAGAATCCATTTATGTATCTGTAGATCCTTACATGAGAGGCAGAATGAATGATACAAAAAGTTATGTTCAACCTTTCCAAGTGAATGAGCCATTACAAGGTCATATTGTTGGAAAAGTCACACAATCGAACGATGAACGTCTATCTGTCGGCGATTATGTCACAGGCGTATTACCATGGAAAAAGATAAATACAGTGAATGGAGACGATGTGACCCCTGTGCCATCAAAAGATGTACCATTACATTTATATTTGAGTGTTTTAGGCATGCCGGGAATGACGGCCTATACAGGATTGCTTCAAATTGGTCAACCACAATCTGGCGAGACGGTTGTCGTGTCAGCTGCATCAGGTGCAGTAGGCTCTGTCGTAGGACAAATTGCTAAGATTAAAGGCGCAAAAGTTGTCGGTATTGCTGGTGGTAAGCAGAAAACAACATATTTAACAGATGAATTAGGATTTGATGCGGCCGTTGACTATAAACAAGATGATTTCGCACAGCAACTCGAAGCGGCTGTACCAGATGGTATTGATGTGTATTTTGAAAATGTAGGCGGCGCAATTTCTGATAAAGTGTTTAAATACTTAAATCGATTTGCACGCGTTCCGGTATGTGGTGCAATTTCAGCATATAATAATGAAAAAGACGATATTGGACCACGTATCCAAGGAACGTTGATTAAAAATCAAGCATTGATGCAAGGTTTTGTAGTAGCACAATTCGCTGATCATTTTAAAGAAGCAAGCGAACAACTCGCACAATGGGTGTCTGAAGGTAAAATTAAATTTGAAGTGACGATAGATGAAGGTTTTGACAATTTACCTTCTGCATTTAGAAAGTTATTCACAGGAGAGAATTTTGGTAAACAAGTTGTCAAAGTCGCTGAAGAATAGCAGAAGACTATGAAAAATATCATCGTAAGATTCATATTTAGTTTACTGTTTTATAAAAGTGGTGTTGCACACTTTAAAAATAAAGATATGTTTTTAAAAATCGTGCCGTCCTATTTACCTTTCAAACACGCAATAGTTAAGTATTCGGGCATATTAGAATTTATAATTGCTTTTTATGTACTCAGTGATAAAAATAGATCACGCGTAAGAAAAGTAGTACAAGGATTCCTTTGGCTCGTATTTCCTGCAAATATTTACGCTGCACGTAAGAACATCTCTTACAAAGATGAAAGAGATGAAACAGATAGTGTTAAGCAGCATGTCATTCGTTTACCATTACAATTTGTCATGGTCGCACTTGCGAAACTATTATAAGACTTATCATAGCCACGCCTGGAACATTACTTTTTGTTCCAGGCGATTTTTTAATATTTACACTTAAAATCGACGTATATCAAATGATTCTCTTGACAACGCTTATGGGCTCTTTGTTTAAATAAGCTCATATCAGACATTTACTTTTCAATTTTTCTATAGTGATAAGCTTCTAAATTAAGAAAAGCATAAGTTAATTTGCGTGTATGAGTGTAAGAAGAAATAAAAAAATGTATTTTATCATGTGATGCTATCGCAACATTGTAACATTAATGTAATAACGTGACCTGTAAGACAAATATGAGGGAGGGTTTTTATGAAAAAAGTTTCTAACTTTATTTTAGCTAGTAGTTTAGTTTTGTGCTTTTTCGTAACGCCCGAATTATTTAATATCACTCAAGCACATGCGCAAGAATCTGTGAAACCTTATTATAGTTACAGTGGTTATACAGCAAATCAAAGTAATTTTATTCTAGATAAGAATTTTAAAACATCTCAAAAAGCTGATAACTTCAAGATTAATAATCACAAGATTACTAAAAATGCATTAGCTAAAAATAATAAAGATTTACACGATCCAACATATTACGAGGTTTCTAATCATAAAACGAATAATGAATTGTTTCCATTATTACATTTATTTAGGTTTTGAAAAACCTTTTTCGAAAAATTGTTCATTTCAGTTTTAAATTTTTTGTGAAGTGGAAATAGGTAAGTGAGTGTAGAAATTGATGACAATCGAATGGGAGCTTTTTCAGGAGGTAAATTAATGAAAATAAACTTAAATTGGGAAAATATTTTTCAAGAATATCAAGATATATTGAATTCTGGTTTAAATCCAGAATGGTTATATAGCGCTAAAGCAAATATGATACTAATTCTAGCTTATACAGGAAAGGGGAAAGAGTTTTTTTATACTAGTGACATCATTAAAGCAAGTAAGATTATCCCCTTTTTTAGATAATTGTGATGATTCGTAGACTTAATTCATAATTCTTGCTAATAAAGACTGAAAAGCTTTAAGAAGGGTACAATATTAAGTAAGAGACTTGGAGCTCTTGTCAATTAAGATAATGAGCAAGTGAGCTCGTTAAGTTAAAGATGAGCTGAGGTAAAGTTTACCTGCCCATCTTTTTCTATTTGGAGGCTAAATATATGAAAAAAATATTATTAACAGGCGCTTCGGGATATATCGGTAGTCACTTAATGAATAAATTAAAAGATAACTATGAAATTATAGCTATTTCTAGAAATATAGAAAATAAATCAAATGAACACAATGTTACTTGGAAGGCAGCTGACTTGTTTGATTTAAATGAAATCACTGAGGTAATGGAGGATATTGATATCGCTATATATCTTGTCCATTCTATGATGCCTTCAGCTAAGTTGACGCAGGCGAGCTTTGAAGATATGGATGCATTATTAGCTGATAATTTTGCTAAAGCCGCTAGTTATAACAAAGTTCAGCATATTGTATTTATGAGTGGTTTGATACCTAATACAAGTGAATTATCACCACATTTAAGAAGCCGTTTAGAGTGCGAACAGATTTTAGGATCATATGGTGTACCAGTAAGTACTTTAAGAGCGGGTTTGATTATAGGCTCTAAAGGAAGTTCTTACCCTATATTAAAAAAATTAGTGGATAGATTACCTGGCCTGTTACTGCCAAAATGGGCTTATAATACAACATTGCCAGTTGCAATAGACGACGTGATTGACGGTTTATATAAAATTGTAGAGCGTAATCCAAATGAGAACGAATCGATAGATATTGGTGGACCTAGTCATATGACTTATAAAGATCTATTCAAGCAAACTGCAGAGGTACTAGATAAACGATTACCTACGATAGATTTGCCTATTATTCCCATTTGGCTAAGTAAATATTGGGTGAAACTTATTTCAGGTGTCCCAAAAGAAATGGTTTATCCACTAATGGATAGCTTAATTCATGATATGATTAGAAATGATGAAAATATTGTGAAAGACATTTCTATAGGCAAGATTGATTATAAGGAAAGTGTGCGTAATGCCTTGGAAGAAGAAACTAAGACACAAAAGAAAGGGAAGTCATCACGTAAGGGCGATATTAAAGATGTTAGAGCAATATCAAGGGTAGTCTTACCTAAAGATGTAAATATGATTCAATTGGCAGAATCATATGCAAATTTTTTAAATAGAATTACATTAAATGTCGTTAATAGTGATTTTAACGAAGATAACTTTACGATTAGTGTTCCGTGTTTAAATAAGGACTTACTATTATTAAGTAAAGATTTTAAAGCTTCTAATAATGAGAGAATTTTATACCGAATTGTTGGTGGAGATTTCGCTTTAGATTCAGATGGTGGTAATGCGAGATTAGAGTTTAGAAGATTACCTAATAGTGACGCATGTATCATAGCGTTACAAGAATATGAACCGACGTTACCTTGGTGGGTATATAAGTATACCCAAGCAAAAGTTCATAAAAGTGTAATGAATCTTTTTAAATTCAAGATTAATAGCCAAAAAAATAATAAAGGAGAATACTTTAATATGAAGAAGTTTATTTTGCCAATTGTTATTACAGGTGCAATTGTTTTGAAAGTATATGGATTGAAAAAGTATTTAGCTAGAAAAAATAACATGTCCAATGCCGAATTGTAACGGCTAAAATAAAGGCTAGTTACTTTTACAAAAAAGAGGGGATCAACTATGAAAGCAAACGAGATAATTAAAACAATTATAAAAGTTATAACACCAATTACAGGTGGTAAATTTATAGGGAAATTTGCAGTGAAAAACGCGAGAAAAGATTATAAAAATAATGTTAAACCACCTTTTTCACCACCCGGCTATGTCTTTCCAATTGTGTGGCCAATACTTTATACAACGATGGGCGTAGCTTATGCATTAGTGACTAATAAATCTAATAGTAAGGCTTTGAAAGGTGCTTATTACTCACAATTAAGCCTGAATTATCTATGGTCGATATTATACTTCAAATATAAATTACGCTTTAGTGCGTTGATAGAGAGTGTTGTATTACTGGGCGCAGTAGTTACAACAACTGTAAAATTTTTCAATGTAAAAAAAGTTGCTGGCATTTTACTAGTTCCATATATGCTTTGGAGCGCTTTTGCTACTTATTTAACAGCTGGTAATTGGTATTTAAATAAAGATAACCCAAGCTATACAGCGAAATCTGAGCATTAAATTGATGAAAAAGATTATATATATTGCGCTATATTGGTTTATAGTTCAAATGATTATTGCTCAACTTGGTACTCGTATTAGTTATAAGTTCTTAGAAAAAGATAATAAGTATTTTCGAAGTTGGAATATTGAACAAGAGGGTCAATTATGGCAACAATTAGTTAAAGTGCAATATTGGAAAGATTATTTGCCAGACGGTCAAAATCTTAACCCTAATATCAATAGTAAAGCGACTTTCGATTTATCTAAAAATATGAATGATATACAGCGATTTATATTAGAAACTAGACGTGCAGAGGTGGTTCATCTGCTATCCATATTTCCTGTTATTGCGTTTTTTAAAGCGTCAAAAAGCGTTAAAATAATTAATTTTATATATGTCATTATAGCTAATGTGCCTTGTATGATTGTTCAGCGCTATAATCGCCCTAAGTTAATACGTATTTATAATAAATTACAAAAAAGAAAAGGTGATTAAATGGGAAATAAGAAAGTGGTTGTCATAGGAGGTGGCTTGGGAGGGATTGCCAGTGCAATTTGTATGGCTCAAGCAGGCTATCAAGTGGATTTATATGAACAAAATAAGCATATCGGTGGAAAGGTAAATAGGTTAGACATAGATGACTATGGATTTGATTTCGGTCCATCAATTTTAACCATGCCTAAAGTATTTCAACGCCTATTTCAACGATGTGATGAAAGGCTAGAAGATTATGTTAGCATTCGTAAGTTAAGTTTACAGATTAGAAACGTTTATCCAGATGGCCAAATTTTAGATTTATATGAATCCATGGAAGATATGTTAACAAATAATGAATCGTTAACAAATAAGGATATAGAGCAACTTTCTTCGTTTTTTAGTTACGCACAAAAGATACATCAAGTGGCTGAAAAAAGCTACTTTGATAAGGGGTTAGATACGATGTATGCAATCATTCGTTATCATGGTCCATTTTCAGCTTTAAAACAATTCGACTATTTTCACACAATGCAACAAGCCATTAATAAAAGGGTGGATAACCCTTATTTAAGAGAAATGCTAGGTTATTTCATAAAATATGTCGGCTCCTCATCTTATGATGCTCCGGCTGTATTGAGTTTATTGCCTCAAATGCAACATGAGGAAGGTTTGTGGTACGTAGATGGTGGCATTCATAAGTTAGCGGAAGCGATGGAACAATTAGCGAGAAAATTAGGTGTGGGCATACATTTTAACACCCCTGTAAAACGTATCAATTATAATAGTCAAAATAAGGTGACAGGGATAACAATAGAAAGTAATATGGAAATATATGCAGATTACATTATATCTAATATGGAAGTAATCCCTGTTTATAAGTATTTATTGAATTTTGATGCAAACCAAATAAACAAATTGGAACGTAAATTTGAGCCAGCTAGTTCAGGTTATGTCATGCATCTTGGTGTGGACAAAAGTTATCCAGAGCTTCAACATCATAACTTTTTCTTTTCAAGTAATTCTAAAGTTAATTATGATCAAGTTTTTCACCAGTATGTTTTGCCTGAAGATCCGACTATTTATGTAGTGAATACAAATAAAACAGATAAGACACAGGCGCCAGAGGGACACGAGAATATAAAAATATTGCCACACATACCGTACATTCAGAGTAAGTCATTTAGTGAAGCAGAATATCTGCAATTCCAAGAACGTATATTGGATAAATTAGAGTCCATGGGCTTGAAAGATTTGAGAAAGCACATTGTATATGAAGACGTATGGACACCACATGATATAGAAAATACATACAATTCTAATAAAGGAGCTATATATGGCGTAGTATCCAATAAGAAGAAAAATAAAGGTTTTAAATTTCCTAAAAAAAGTCAGTACTTCAAAAATTTGTACTTTGTAGGTGGTTCTGTAAATCCTGGCGCTGGTATGCCTATGGTTACTTTGAGTGGTATGCAAGTAGCAGAAGCTATTATTAATGGAGAAAGTAGTTGAGGCTGAATGATACTTTATATAATAGCAATAGTATTGACGATACTATCACTAATAAGTGGAATGTGTATGTATGCGCGTCGAGCGATTATAAATAACTCCGGAAAAGGAAGAGGTCAGACAGCCGTCAGTGTTATTGTACCTGCTAGAAATGAAGCGGAGAACTTACCTAAATTACTTAACAGTATAAGTAAAGAGCAAGAAATAGAAGTAATTGTTATGGATGATGGTTCAACTGATGAGACACAAGTTGTCGCTAGATATTATGGTGCGAGCGTATATACTGTTGAAAATGATACTACATGGCAAGGTAAGTCACATGCTTGTTGGCAAGGTAGCAAATATGCAACGCATGATTTATTAATGTTTGTTGATGCTGATGTTCAGTTTGCTTGTGATGATAGTATTCAAAATATAGCCAATCAATATGATTTACAAGGTGGTAAAGGTTTGTTGTCAATACAACCTTATCACAAGATAAAAAAGCTATATGAAAATATATCGGCGATTTTTAATTTAATGACAATCGTAGGTATGAATCAATTTTCAATCACGAAATCAGCAAATAATGAGCAAGGCGCGTTTGGACCAGTCCTTGTGACAAATAAGCAAGATTATAAATTGACACAAGGACATTTGAAAGCTAAAAATCAAATCATTGAAGGCTTTGCAATAAGTAAAGCATATAATCAGCAAGGTTTGCCAGTTAGTTTGCATGAAGGCAAAGGCGTAGTGAATTTTAGAATGTATTCTCAAGGATATAAAGCGCTACTAGAGGGTTGGAGTAAACACTTTGCACTTGGCTCTCAAGTAACTAAAAAGTCTACGCTTACGTTTGTATTTTTATGGCTATTTGGTTCACTTACAACAGTTTTAGCGATAATTTTTTCAATTAATTTAGGCTCGTTATATATATTATTAGCTATTACTCTATATTTTATATATGCGATACAATTTCATATATTTATTCGAAGAACAGGAAATTTTAATATCGTTGCGAGTTTATGTCATCCACTGCTCTTCATATGCTTTGTCGTGATATTTTTTAAATCATGGTTAGATATCAATGTATTCAAACGTATATATTGGAAAGGCCGTAGAATAGATTTATAGCTTAGTTTTTTATACAAATGTCAAGAAGTTCTAGGCTTACTGAGGAGGCCAATAAATGAATCAATTAGAGAGAGATTATAACCATTGTCACAATATAATGAAAGAACATTCAAAAACGTTCTCATATGCCTTTGATTTTTTGGATTTAAAAAGGAAAAAAGCAATTTGGGCTATTTATGCAGTTTGCAGAATTATAGATGACAGTATTGATAAACACAAAGATCTTGAGCAATTAAACGGCATAGCTAGAGATTTAGATGTGATTTATAGCGATTGTGATTATATTCAAGCGTATCAAAGTGATGCAGCTATTATGAATGCTTTAAGTAATACATTGAATACATATTCAATACCTAAAAAACCTTTTGAATCTTTAATTCAATATGTGAAGGAAGATTTAGTTTTAAAAGAAATGAAAACTGATTCAGATTTATATGAGTATTGCTATGGTGTGGCAGGTACTGTCGGTGAATTGTTAACTCCTATATTAACTTCATCAAATGAAAATAATTTCGAGCAAGCTGAAGAAGCTGCGATAGCTTTAGGCAAGGCAATGCAAATAACTAATATTTTAAGAGATGTCGGCGAAGATTTTCAAAATGGAAGAATTTATCTAAGTGTAGAAGAATTAGCTCAATATCGAGTTAATCTACATTCTATATATTATGAAGGAGTTACGCCAAATTATATAGAACTGTGGGAAAGTTACGCTACAGAGGCAGTTAGGTTATATGATATTGCATTAAACGGTATTAATTATTTTGACGAAGAGGTACGTTACATTATCGAATTAGCTGCGATAGCTTATCATGAAATACTTGTGGAAGTAAGGAAGGCAAACTATACGTTGCATAAGAAAGTATATGTAAGCAAATTGAAAAAAATGAAAATTTATCGTGAACTTAGTGCGAAATATAATAGGAGTGAAACATTATGAAGATTGCAGTTATAGGCGGCGGTGTTTCAGGTTTAGCTGCAGCTTCAAGATTAGCAGCAAACGGTCACCAAGTAGATTTATATGAAAAGAACCAACAAATAGGTGGCAGGATGAATCAGATCAAGCAAGATGGATTTACATTTGATATGGGACCAACCATCGTAATGATGCCTGAGATTTATCGAGACGTTTTTAATTACGCTCAAAAAAATATGAATGATTACTTGGAAATTAAACAATTATCACATATATATGATGTTTATTTTAGTGAAACAGATCAAATTCGCGTTCCCACAGATCTTGCTCAATTAAGAGATATGCTTGAAAGTATTGAACCTAACTCTACACATGGTTTTATGTCCTTTTTAACAGATATATACGAAAGATACGAAATAGCACGAAAATATTTTCTAGAACGTACGTTTAGGAAACCTACAGATTTTTATAATCCTTTTACTATATATCAAGGTATGAAACTCAAAACATTTGATAAAGCAGATAATTTAATTGAAAAATATGTTGATAATGAAAAAATCCAAAAGATTTTAGCGTTTCAAACATTATATATAGGTATCGACCCTAAACGAAGCCCGTCATTGTATTCAATTATACCCATGATAGAGTTAATGTTTGGTGTTCACTTTATAAAAGGTGGTATGTATAGCTTTGTCAGAGCGCTTCAAACGCTAAATGAAGAATTAGGTACTCAAATTTATACCAACGCAAACGTTGAAGAAATTATCATTGATGGTAGGTATAAGTGTGCGGAGGGACTAAAAGTAAACGGACATATAGAAAAGTATGACAAAATAATTTGTACTGCTGATTTCCCATATGCTACTTCATCTTTAATTAAAAATGAACATCATCCTAAGAAGTATACGACACAGAAAATTGATAATATGGACTATTCTTGCTCAGCCTTTTTAATGTACATAGGGGCTGATAAAGATTTATCTGAAGATATCTTGTTACATAATGTTATATTCTCAAAGGATTTTGATAATAATATCAATGAAATATTTTCCGGGGAAATATCCCAAGATCCATCAATATATGTATACGCTCCTAGTGTGGAAGATCAGTCGTTAGCGCCAGAAGGTCAAACAGGTATTTATGTGCTGATGCCTGTTTCAGAATTGAAAACAGGTGATACGGATTGGTCTGATGAGTCAACAATCACACAAGTGAAAGATATTATTTACAATAAGCTTTCTACGATTAAAGCGTTAGAAGATTTGAAAAAGCAAGTTGTGACAGAAATTATTTATACACCTAAGGATTTTGAAGGAGATTATAATGCAAAATTTGGAGCAGCCTTTGGTTTAATGCCTACTTTAGCGCAAAGTAACTATTACAGACCGCCTAATGTGAGCAGAGATTACAAAAATTTGTATTTTGCTGGAGCTAGTGTTCATCCAGGGGCAGGAGTGCCAATTGTACTGACGAGTGCTAAAATTACAGTTGATGCTATGTTAGAAGATATTAATAATGGTATATAAAAAACGGGAGTGGGACAGAAATCAAATTTTCTAATATAGATTTCGTAGTCCCACCCCGGCAAGGGTGACTAGGATTGAAAAAAGCTTGATATAATAGCATTTTCAATTCAGTCACCTACTGCCAAATTGAAAACGAGCCTGAGACATCTATTTATGTCCCAGGCTCGCCTTTTTAACTAATCGAACGTAATGGTTTGTGGTGTGTCTAATTTTTTATCGTTCATAATTTTTATGGATTTTGGTATTACTTTAATTACACACAAGTTTGGATCATCCTTAGAGTCAAAAAAGGACTTATCTTGTTTGTTCCAAATCCAATCAATAGTCTCTTGATCTTTCAGTATTTCAACATTAGCATCAATTTCTAGAAAACTACGATTATTCGTTTCATCGTAACCTATAAGTACATGAGCTTTGGGATTATCTTTAAATTCAGCAATTTTTTTAGACTCAATGCTTGTCTTAGTATAAAGTGTGTGTCCATCATTATAAAATACCATGTATCTACTATTAGGTGTATTGTTATGTGCAGTAGATAGGACACCTATTTTTGATGTATTTAATATATTTTCAATTTCATTTTGTAATTGTTCGTTATTCATAATTTAATCACCTCTGATAATAATATACCCTGAAGTTGCCTATAATATGTAAGGTATTAAAATTTATTTTATTTTTTAGTGAATTATACAAAAGTTAAAACGGGTATATGATTGAAAACACAATCTTAAGTTAAAGGACAATTATAAAGTGAATTTGTATGAAACAAGCTGGGAGGCAATAAAATGCATTTAGGAGTCATACTTAACAGAGTTTTTAGAACGAAAGATAATCCACTTTTTCAATATATAGTGAAGCATCAAAATGAGATAAATAAATTGTATTTTATCTTACCTTTAGAAGATTTAACTGACGCATCAGAAGTAAAACGTGAATATTACTATAAAGTTGTAAAAGGATTTGTAAATGCTTTAGATAAGCATGATATACAACCTCATATTGTCACATATGAAAAGCTAGGTGAATTAGCCGAAACATTGGCGTTATCTCACGTATTAGTAGCAAAAGATATTATGAGTTATCACAAAGAAATATATGACTATCCTCATGTAAAAAAGGCTTTTGAAAATCACCAAGTTACAGTAATTGGACAGCGCGTGAATCATTATTTTGAGCCAACAAAGACTTTTAATAAACAGCAACAGCCTTATAAAGTATTTACTAGTTTTTATAAAGCAAATCGTCAGGATTTAGTACACACCCCTAAAAAAAGTTATCAATTTAAGCAGTTGTCTCAAATTGCAGAAAAGGGTTCAAATCAAAGTGACTTAAAATTTGAAAATAATAAAGATATAGAAAAGTTAGCGCGTAAAGCTTGGGATGATTTTTTAAATAGTGACATAGCTCATTATGATAAATTGACTGACGATGTGTCGCAGGATTTTGTAAGTGGATTAGGTAAATATTTAGCATATGGACTACTCGATATTCGTGAAATTATAAATGATTTACTTGAAGATTATGAGAGCGATGAAAAAAATTATGAAGCTTTTATAAGAGAGGTTCTATTCCGTGAATTTTATTATGTGTTAATGACACAGTATCCAGAAACGGCAACTAAATCTTTTTCTGAAAAATATCGAAACATGCAATGGTCTTATAATAAAACACATTTTGAAGTATGGAAAAAAGGTCAAACTGGCTACCCAATCGTTGATGCTGCAATGAAGAAGCTGAATCGTACAGGATATATGCATAATCGCTTACGAATGGTCGTATCACAATTTTTAACGAAAAATTTATTTATTGATTGGACTTGGGGGGAGGAGTACTTTAGACAGTATTTGATAGATTATGATAATGCATCTAATGTACATGGATGGCAGTGGTCAGCATCAACTGGAACAGATGCAGTGCCTTATTTCAGAATGTTTAATCCTATACGTCAAAGTGAGCGTTTTGATGCGCAAGGGTATTTTATTAAAACACAGCTAGAAATATTTAATGATGTGAGCAGTAAATACATTCATGATCCAACTAAATATAAAGACAAGTTACAAGAAATTTATCATATTGAAATTGGAAAAGATTATCCACAGACTATCGTGAATCATAAAAATAGTAGAGATTATGTTATGGATAAATTTAAGCAATTTTGACATATCATCCAATAAAAAGGAGTGATTCATTTGTTGAAAAATGAAATACATCGTATTTATTTAGACAAAAATAATAATGAGGTAACTATTAATAGATTTAATGTGACATATCACTATACAATATTAGAACAAATTAATGATTTGCCACAATATGGTTATGCAGTTTTAAACCATTTATATGCTAATCCTGGTTTAGAGGCAGACTTCGAGCGTGTGTTCTTAAATAGAGATAAACATCTAGAGAATACTGAAGGGTTTGAAAATCTATTATTTCTAAAGCCACATAGTACACATGAACATCATGTTATCATTACGTTTTGGCAAGACGAAGCAGCTTACAAACATTGGCAAGAGTCTCAGGAATATAAAGCATCCCATAAAAATAGAGGAACCAAACAAGGTGCTGATAAATCTATTGTAAACAGAAACCTATCATTTAATATTAGTTTAGAATTTAAATAACATAATTTTTGAATTAAATGATATTTCTGCAAACATATAGGCGAGTTATTTAAATACTAACTTGCCTATTTTTTAAGCGATATAAAAATTTTAGCAAAATCACTGATAAGGGGAAGCGTATCACAAATAAAAAATAGATTGTGTAAAATATGAAGTGAATTGATGGAAAATAATATATGGACAGCCTTGATAACTGGAGTGTTTTTTATGGCTCTAAGAAATGGATTAGATTATACGTGGGTATCAGAATTGCGAATACAAAGTTAAATTTAGAAATACTTTATCCAATCTATACAGAATGTTTTATTTCAGCTTAGAAAATGAGAGGAGCGTACAGAACTCCTTTTACACAAGAAAACCTGTTATATTTATGAAAATAATAAGTTGAAGGAGAGTTACAGGATGAATAAAAGTAAAGTTTATGCCATTATAGTGTTAACTATATGCTTAATAATTATGGCAGTCTGCTTACCGTTTTTAATTAAAAATGGTAGTTATTCGGCTATTTTTTCTGCTTTCATTCCTATAGCAATAGTAATAATTTATCTTATCTTTAATAAGCGAAATAATAATGATAATTAGGTATTGTAATAACATCACTTATACTTTAAAAATGACGGAGGGATTGGTTAGAAGTGACAATATTTACAATAGGTCATTATAATTATAATCTAGAAACATTTCTTGAAATGCTAGAAAAAGCCAAGATAACAAAAATTATAGATGTTCGTTCATTTCCAAATAGTAAAAAACATCCACAATATAACCAACATGACTTCATGGATTGGCTAAAAGAGCACAATATAAAATATAAACATATTTCATTACTAGGCGGAAGAAGAAAACGTTCTGGCGTAGTTGTAGAAAATTTGAATGCTGGTTGGAAAAATCAATCATTTCACAATTATGCAGATTATACTTTGACCGACGATTTTAAAGAAGGTATCAATATATTGATGGAAGAGAAAGATAATAATGTGGTTGCATTGTTATGTGCTGAACGTCATCCTTCAAGATGTCATCGTTTGATTATTAGTAATTGGCTACAGGCACATAACGAAAATGTAACACATGTTATTTTAAATAATAATGGCATTGAATTAAAATCGCATAAATTAGGAGAATGGGGAGCTATGCCTATCATTGAAGATGACGGGCATGTTGTATATCCCTTTATGACAAAATAAATTCCAATGATAAATTAAAAAGTAATGAATAAAAATCACATGATCAAAGAAGACCCAGTAGTGTGTCACAAGTGATGCTATTTGATAGATATTTAATAATACAATAGGTCATTTGAAATAATTTAACAGCATCCAATCATACATTTATATAATTAATTAACAAAAAAGACCCGATTAGATTCGAGTCTTTTTTACTTGAACTTATTATAGTAGGAGTTGTTGTTAATGAGAAGAATTTAGAATTTTTAATATGGCTTCTTTGTTACTTGAAACATCGATTTGTTGAAGAATTTGATTCTTAGTATCATTCAATTTACATTGTCTTAAAATACTACTGGAAAAATTTTGGGGTTGATAATTATCCCAATATTCTAATTCTGAAAATAGTTCATGATATGCTTTCATGATATATAACCACCTTTTAATTATATTCAATAAAATAGCTCTTCAAATTAAGAAGAGCGTTACACATCTTCTCATCTTTCAGTTATTTAAAACTGTTGGAATTAGCACATCGCTATTTAGCTGTTGCTGGAGCTTCTAAGGGCCAAGTCCCTCCACTCACTCTTAATAAGAGAACTATTTTATTAACTGTATTATA
This sequence comes from Staphylococcus sp. GDH8C109P, assembly GCF_017893405.1. Classification (NCBI taxonomy): domain Bacteria; kingdom Bacillati; phylum Bacillota; class Bacilli; order Caryophanales; family Staphylococcaceae; genus Staphylococcus; species Staphylococcus sp. GDH8C109P. Next base: position 344,175 of record NZ_JAESMX010000014.1, read on the forward strand.
ACACAGAATGGAATAACTGGTGATAATGCCTTACTCAAATTTGATTGAAAATTAAGTTGCTTTATTACAAAATTTTCATCAAGGAAAAAGATAATAGATTTGAACAAAGAATGTATGAACCAAAAATAAAGTGCTGAGACGTATTACGGGAGGGGAATTATTAAGTTTAGTGTGACGCAGAATTGTCTTTTTAAACTCTACACGAATATCAATATGATTAATGACAGTAAAATATAATTTTTTGAGTTGTAACTTTATCCATTGTCTTTATATTTAAATATATGACATAGCATAACAGAAACTTGTTTAGTATCGTAAGATAATTTCTCTTGATTTTGCTGTTACTTAAACTGGTTTATTTGTTTTGTAATGACATTCAGTTGTTTTTCTACTCAAGTATAGATGTTTTATCAAATGGAGTGAAATAAATTATATTTAAAAATAATAATTTAAAGGAATTGAATATTTAAAAATTCAGAATATTATAAAAATAAATATGCAATTTAAAATTAATTAGCTTATAATGTCTATGAGAGTATTACAAAAATAGAAAATATACTGCAAATCATCGAAATATAAATTGAAATTTTTAATAATTAATAAGATAAAGAACTGTCAAACAAAGGAGAGATTGTTTTGGTTGTTTTAATTCCAAATGATAATGAAAGAAAAGAGGATTTTAACAATAGTGAAGCTGAAAAAAAGCTATATGAAGCTTTTGAAAATTTAAATGATGACTACTATGTTTTTCATTCAACGAATATACCTGTTAAAAATGGTAAACGAATATTAGATAAAGAAATTGATTTTATTATCTTTAATCCTTCCTATGGAATTTTATGTATTGAAGTTAAAGGTGGGCTCATAAAATACGAGGATAATATTCTGAGACAAAAGAAAAGTAAAGAAATTTGTGATCAAAATAGCGAAGATGATTATAAAAAAATATATCCATATAAGCAACTAAAAAAAGTAAAATATAGTTCAGTAAATACATTAAAAAGAAAATACCCAAAAGGTGTTAAACCCTATGAATTATATTCTTGTGTGTGGTTTCCTGATATCAAAAGTGAAAATATAACAGGTCAGTTACCACTAGAGTATAAGGACAATGGAATGTTATGCAAAGAACATATGAATGATGTTCAATATACTTTAGATAAGATGTTTAAAGATTTAACAAATAATAATGTTATTAGAAAAAATGAAGAAGCAATAAAAACAGTAATTGATACAATAGCTCCTAAATTTACTGCTTTTATACCATTGAATGATTTATTTATTAATCATCAAACTACTTTCAAAGCTATGACAAAAAGTCAGATAGAAGTTATTAAATCGTTTGAAAATAACAAAGCCGTTCTTGTTGAAGGATTGGCAGGGACTGGTAAATCTATAATCGCTTTAGAACAGGCTAAAAAATTGACTGAAAACGAAAATGATACAGTCATATTTTGTTTTAATAGGCTTTTAAAAGAACACTTTGTCAATCGTTTATCCAGTTTTGGTGAGAATATTAACGTTATGAATATGCTCGACTTATATCGTTGTGTTAATAAAATGGGTCATGAATCATTTAATAAAAAAGAGCAAGAACAATTTTTACAAAATTTGTTAAATAATATTGAAAAATTCCCCTTTAAAAATGTTGTCATTGATGAAGCTCAAGATTTTACAGCAGATATACTTAGCAATTTATATAAAATCACTCAAAAAAAGGGCGGGAAATATTATGCATTTTATGACTTAAATCAGAAACATACAAATAATAATACAGAAGATTGGTTACTTAAAAATGATTTAACTAAAGCAAAACTATACAACAATTGTCGAAATACATTTGAAATAGCTGAAACGATTTCAAAGTTAAAAACTGCAGGAGAAATGTATTGTAAACATGGTATAAGCGGCACGAAACCTTCTATGAATATTATAAAAAATCTTAATGATATGAATAAACACTTATTAAAAAGAGTGGATTATTACATTGAACAAGGGATAAAAAAATCGAATATTGTTATTTTATCATTAGAAAATGAAGAGAATATGAATAAAAGTAAATTAGATGGATTAAATATTAGCTTTGAACGTGAGGAAGATAAAGTGTTATTCACAACAGCTAGAAAATTTAAAGGACTTGAAGCTGATGTCGTATTTATTGTAGATTTACAGGAAAATTTATTTACTAATGAAAAATATCGAAACTTGCTTTATATTGCAATTTCCAGGGCAAAACATATAGCTGAAATTCTTGTGGATTATGAAGATAATAAATACAAACACTTGAAAAATTCTGTAATAAGAAATGATAGTGATAGTCTAGCTGATGTTTTATCAGAAAGATATAATATAGAACTAAAATATAACTATTAAACGACGTATAAATTAAAATTTTACAATAAAACCATTATAATGGAATAAATAATACAATTTTTTACTTATGGAATAGGGGAATAATTAGTGACATTATCAACTTTAATTAAAGAGATAGGAAATACATACCTTAAAGAAAAGGAATCAGGTGAATTTACGGGGGCACCAGTTGGAAAGTTAGTAAGAAATCAGATGGTCGATGAACTAAAAAATATAGAACGGCTGAAGAGCTTTAAACTCAAAGGTAGTATTGGAAATGGGAATTTTGCAGAAGTACCGTGGGTTGCTATTATGGATGGAAATATAACAAAAAGTACTACTGAAGGTATCTATATTGTTTTCTTATTTAGTGGAGATGGAGAGAAGGTATTTCTTACTTTAAATCAAGGTGTTACGTATTTTAAAAATAAAAAATTAAAAAAACATGACATCGTAAAAATATCTAACGCGATCTATGGAATATTAGATTCTCCTGAAAGCGCGCCTATTGATATTGATTTAAAAGCTAAGACATCATTAGGGAAAGGGTATGAAAAAACCACGATTAGTGGCTTCGAATATAATATAAATGATTTGCCAGATTCTTCAATAATTGAAAATGACATGAATAAATTGTTGAATGATTATGAACAGTTAATTGCTAAATTTAAAGAAAATAGGCAAAATCTTGATCAATTTTATCGATATATTTTAAATGCAAAAGATAAAAAATACCAATTATTCAAAAATTTATTTAGAAATTTTGTAGAACAAAGTCAAATTAATATTACGAGTAATGACAAAAGTACTGAAATAAAACATGAAGGCCTTGAAGAGGTAAAAATTACTAAAATTAAAGATTATAACTCTATACAAATGTACGATGTTGAGTTTCATATCCATTTATTTAGTAATGGACAATATGGTAGAAAAAGCGGTAACGGAAGCGGTAAAATTCCATATGTATGTTATAAATATTCAAATGCAAGATGGGCAACTATTAGAACAACTTTTGAAAATTATAAAATGAGTACTATTAGAGTGACATTATGGAATGAAATAGATCAAAAAGAACAAGAAACAGGGCAAAGTTATAATATTGTAGATATGGACTTATTTTCGGACAATCCACCTAATGAATATTTCAAACAATTTTATGATGATTATATGGGTTATAAAAACGAGGTGGAACCAATGATAGAAAGTGAAATAGTGAAAGAGTTAACAGATAAATTATTAAAATCCAAAAACCTCATATTGAGGGGTGCTCCTGGAACAGGTAAGAGTTATCTAGCGAAAGCAATAGCTTGTAATATGATAGGGGCTTCTAATGAAGATCTAGAGTCTTCAGAACAATTTGAGTTTGTTCAATTTCATCCCAATTATGATTATACTGATTTTGTTGAAGGCATTAGACCTGTTATATATCATGATGGCACTATGGGGTTTGATTTAAAATCAGGAATATTCAAAATGTTTTGTGAGCAAGCTTTAGAGACACAAAGTGGTAATTCTTCAGATAAAACGAGCGAAAAACATGAAAATCACATTAAATATGGCGATAATCATAAAAAGTATATCTTTGTAATTGATGAAATAAATAGAGGAGAAATTTCAAAGATATTTGGTGAATTGTTTTTTTCAATAGATCCTAGTTATAGAGGAATAGCTGGAGCAGTAAAAAAACAGTATTCAAATATGGAGTCTGAAAAAGACAAATTCTATATTCCTGAGAACGTTTATATAATAGGAACTATGAATGATATAGATCGCTCTGTAGATACCTTTGATTTTGCAATGAGACGTAGATTTAGATTTGTCGAGATTAAGGCGAATGAAAACCTTGAAATGTTAGATTCTCTCGGAGATGACAAAGATGAAGCAATTAATAGAATGATTAGCCTTAACGATGCAATATCTCAAGTTGATGAGTTGGATAGAAATTACCATATTGGGGCTGCGTATTTCTTGAAATTAAAAGATATAAGCTTTGAAGAACTATGGGAAGACTTTTTAGAACCGCTATTATCCGATTATATAAGAGGAATGTTTAATGAAGAAGAGATCATGGAATCATTTAAATCGGTTTATGATAACCCACAAATAAATTCAGAATTAGGTTCAGAAGATGAAGTTGGTTAAAATTAAGGATAATTCTACTGAATCTTCCAATGAGTTTAGTGAAATTCCCAATATAATTTCTTCAATATTAGATAAAAACATATCAGAACTTGATGAGACGGGCGTATTTGTATTCCCTAATAGTTTAAAAGAGCAAGAAGGTATAACAACAGATCAATTTATTCTTAATAAAGTTGGGCAAGAATATCGTTCCAGTAATATTATGGGATTTATAGGTTGCAATGACGAAAATTTAATAATTGAATCGCGTTTTTCGGAAGGACAACAAGATTATTTTTTTCAATATTTAATAGAAAATGTTTTGAAAATACCTTATGTTATTGATCTAAATACAATAATTGACCAAGACAATAAAATTATTGATTTATTTATATTTATTTTTCCATATTATTTAAAGAAAGCTATGTGCAAAGGCCTGTTCAAACAATATACAAGAAATGAATATAACAATAATAATATAAAGGGCACTATTGATATACAAAGACATATTAAAAATAACACACCTTTTATAGGTAATATTGCTTATTCCCAAAGAGAGTTTTCATATGATAACTATATGCTTCAGTTAATTAGACATACAATAGAATTTATTAAAAAAAGAAAAGAAGGCGCAGGCGTGTTAAATAGTGTCAGAAATGAAGTGAAGGAAATTCGTGAAGTTACTACAAGTTATAATCATATGGATAGAAATAAAATAATAGCGTTTAATAATAAGCGACCTATAAGACATGCCTATTATAAGGAATATAGAGAGTTACAGAAACTTTGTTTAACAATTTTGCAGCGTCATAAGCATTATATTGGTAATGGTAAAGAGAAAATTCATGGTATTTTATTTGATGGAGCATGGTTGTGGGAAGAATATATTGATACATTAGTTAGTACAGATTTCTATCACCCTAAAAATAAGGGGGATAGTGGATCTCAAAGATTGTTTAGTAGACATTTAGGACCGAAAATTGGGTTAGTTTATCCGGATTTTATTGGACGTAATCAAGAAAATAGAATAATTGCCGATGCAAAATATAAACCAATCCAAAATATAGCTAATAGAGACTATTTGCAAGTTCTAGCTTATATGTTCAGATTTGATTCTAAAACAGGCTATTATTTCTATCCAAACCATAAAGAAACTAGAGATGAAGTATTATATTTAAATCAAGGGATTAGCTATGAGAGAAATGTGCAAATGCGTGAGGATATAAAAGTAACTAAACTTGGTCTTGCTATCCCTAAAGAAGTTGAAAATTATAAAGATTTTTCAAAGAAAATGAAAAAAGCTGAACAAGCATTTTTAGCTAAAATGTGATTTATCTGGGAATCTGAAAGATTAGATGGTGAAACTAAATTACTTTATCATTATTTAGAAAATACTATTCGTATTAAAAACAACAGAATAATAGTATAGAGTAGAGGCTGGGCAATTAATGTTATCCTGCTCCTTTTCATATTGGCAGTAGATGACTGAAAGTCTACTTCAATTTCAGCTTTATAATTTTTATCCATAAAGATGCACCCTAGAAGTTAGATTTTTAGTCCAACTTTTGGGGTGCACATTATTTTAAATATTTTTACAGTCTTTTTCTAATGCTAAGCACTACTATAATGTTTTTCTAAACAGGGCTAATGTAGAGTTGCCAAAGGATTCTGTGTCTGTGTCAAAAGTTTCGACTACTTCGAATCCAAAGTATGTGATTTCTCTTATTAGAGCTGTCTTTGACTTTTCTAAATAAGGAATAACTTTTAATGGTATTTTTATTTTTTCTCCATTTATTCGTACCATTCTATCTATATAATTTTCTTTATGAAAGTTTTTTAATTGTTCTTTAACTTGATCGTAATCTTCTATTGTATGGAATCCTTTGCCCCACTCTGATTTACAATGATCAACTAAGAAGTAACCATCCTTTTTTAAGACTCTTGCAACATTTTGTAGATGACATAATCTGTCTGAGTTTTTATTAATCATGTGTAAGCAGCCCATATTCATAGCTAAGTCGAAAGTTTCATCTTCATATTTATTTAAATAAAGTACATTTCCAGTGCTGAATATAGATTGTTCGTCATTAAAGTTTCCAATTTTTTCTTTTGCTTTTTCAATTGCACTGTGAGAAATGTCGATACCCTGTACATCAATATTTTGTTTGTGTAAAAAAATGGTATCTCTTCCTTCTCCACACCCTAAATCTATAACTTTCCCTTTAAATATATTTGGATGTTTTCGAAAAACCATTAATAATGATTCATTTGGTTTTCCTGTTTTCCATAAATCAACACCAATGCTATAAATTTTTTTATATCTTTCTTCGTAACCAAAATAGTAGTCATCGATATCAGCAAATAGTTTTTGAGCATCTTCATCATTTTCTATGGCTAGATTATAGTGATTTGAAAGTGAAATACATGTGTTAGACACTAATAAATTTATAAAGTACTTTTTATTTTTGTGTATTTCAAACTTTTCTCCGACACCAATAAGAAATGGTTTTGCTACTTTACTTTTATTAGAACATTCTATTATGGCTAAACGACCACTTTCAACAGTTAGATTATTCTCTTTATCACTAGTTATTTTGAAAGTGCGCAAATCATTATTTTCTATAAATTGTAGAGTGTTAATCATCATCACCTTCTAACTCAAACAATAGCTTTTCTTTTAATTTAGAAGGATGTTTAAATGCTCTGCAGGTGTTTAATAATTTCCGAGCTTCATTTAAATTGTTAGATTTTAATAATGAAAAATAGAGTGTTATTGGAATAATATCTCTTTGAGCGTTACTACCTCCAAAATTTGTATTATTTAATAACGGAAACAATTTTTTAGAAGCTTCAGAATAATTTTGTCTAGCAAAATCGTAAAAGCCACTTAATAAGTTATATTGTTCGTAATTAATTGTATTATATTGTCTTTCTCTTATTTGTTGAATAAGTGATTCAATTTTTTCTTTTTCATCTTTTAATATATAGGCTATTAAAGCATGTAAATCATTGAAAATAAAGTGACTATTATTTAAGTAATCGTCCCAATTGTTTAATGACTTATAAGGAATAATATTATTTTCATCCAATAAATGTAATCTCCAAAGTAGGGCAGTGACGTCTAAATCTTCAAACCCATTCTCAATGTTTTTGCGTATGATTTCATTCGTCATAATCTGTTTAACTTCTTTGAAATCCAAGTTGAATAAATGAAATACTGCTAAATGCCACCAAACATGAATTCTCATACCTTTATTACATTCCCAATATGGTTTCATTTTTTTCATCCACAATATGCCTTCTTGATATTTACCTGTTTCATAAAAATAATGACACATAGCATGTATTGAATATACATCTTTAGGATTTATACTAAGTGCAATATTGGCTGCATTTTTTGCTTCTTCAAACATTCCATTTTCAATTAAAGCAAATGATTCAATACCTTTACTATATCCATAAAAAGAATGGTTTGTATTTGTAAAAGCATTGACTACAATTTGTGATGTTTCAAGCATACTTTTTTGCCAACCAAGATTAAATTCCATCATATGAAGGGCAAAGAAAGCAAGTCGGTTTTTTGGGTTATTGTTAAGTAGCTCTCTATATTTTTGGTGAGCATCAGTGTATTTACAAGTTGCTTGTTTTTCTAGAGCATTATTTAAAAGTACGGTATCAGTATTGTCTATTGAATTGGTGTTTAGAATTTTTAAATTCTCTAATGCTTTATTATGCTTTCTTTTTTCCATGCTACTTAAATATTCAATTGTTTGTAATTGTAATAGAAATATATCTTGAGTATTAATATTTACATATTGAATTGGTTCAATCATTCCATAAAGATGATCATATAATTTTTCGATATTAATTTCTTGTTGCGAGTAATATACATTGTTATAAATATCTTTCCTTTTAATTAAATGATTTTTCAATTGTAGTGTTCCTTTCGTGATGTTCAATTTTCAATAAAAGCATTAATATAATTAACAAAATAAATGATGGTAACCAAACGAAGTTTAAATTGAATATACCAAGATAAATACAGAGTGCAAGAACTGGTAGCCCTAAAGCATTTCCCAGGGAATAAATATGTTTTACAGTATGACTAGCGTATGCTGTAACAATGATTTTTCTGAAAATAATTCTTGCACTGCCAAAAGTGAAACCGAACAATAGCATTAATAGTAATTTCATTACCAGCGTTCCTTCAGCCAAATACCACATTACAGTGATAACAATACTTATTATAAAAAATAGAGACAACCAATTATTAGATCGTAATTTACTGAGTATTATTCCAATTAAAGCCATTCCCAGCCCTAAAGCACAGTCCAACAGTGCGACTTCATGAACTTCTCCACTCTTAAAAGCTGTAAAAGTAGGTAACATAAAATTGATAGTTCCTAATATTGGCCACATAAGCATACTTATAAAGTAATGTGTAAATTTTATAGATTCTTTAGTATGAACTTCATCATCATTAGAAGGTAGCTGATTTTCCTTATTTTGTTTCCTAATGGAAAAGTAAAGAAGTAGATAGATTAAAGCATACAATATAAATATCCAACGAAGTGTAATAAATTTAACAATTATTGAAACAAACAATGGGCCTATCATTAAAGCAACTTGATTGATAGTCATTGAAAGGGAACTATATTTATTAATAAATATTTCACTTTTCTTTTCAACTAATTGTGAAAACCAAAATTCTAAACTTGTTTCTAAAAGGAAAAATACAATCCATAGAGCAAAATTTAGAATAATTAATAGCAAAGCGTTTCGGTAACATACTGTTATGATAATGACTATATAAAATAGTACTAAAAAAGATAATTTTGTCAGGCCAGCACCAGAATAATTTTTAAAGAATAACCTTATTAGAAATGGAGTGAATATTGCTGGAACAAATGAAAGGATTGTAGCCAGCGCTAAATCACTCGTAGATTCAGGATTTGCGAGTTCCCAATTTATAATGAGTATTAAACCTCCACAGATAAATCGATATAGTGCTGTAATGGTTAAATATTTAGTCATTATGAACATCACTACAGTCAAAAATTTCATTTGCTAATTCATTGGCTTTGTGAATATGTTTGTATGTTTTTGAAGTTGGTAACTCAGGCCAGTTCAATTGAATGAGTCCTTCACGATTACTCCAATTTTCAGGGTCAGTTACGATATCTCCAGCTTTTTTAAGTATATTTATTTTTTGATTTCGGGATCTTTTGATACATCCGGATAATGAATATGCATGATTTTACCTTTTTGAGCTTTCATAAATGCTATGGCAGAAGTTTTTTGGGGGGTAAATGGATATGTAGGTTTTACGTCATTGTTAATATACATAGATATATGAAGGCTGTAGGGGTTAATGTCATAAGAAGATTCGACTAAATCCATAATAGCATCGCCACCAGGTCTAGCTGCAGCTTCTATGACATAGAGGTTGTTGTCTTTAATTTTTATTTCAACATGAGCAACCCCACGTGAAATTCCTAAAGATTTACAAGCTTGTATTGCAAGGTCTTTAATATTTTTATCTTTATATCTGAAACTGGGAATTAAATGACCCATTTCAGTAAACCACGGTCTAGATGATAAATATTTTTCTGTAACAGTAATGACTTCATAGAAATTATGACCACATAATACTTCAACTGAAACTTCATCATCACTATCAATAAATGCTTCGATCAGAAATCCACTTTTAGAAACTTGGAAATCGTCTGCATAGACCTCCATCGTTTGTTTCGATTTAATATAGGCCTCCATACATTCTTGTTTATTATTGGCTAAATAAACACCGCCACTACCTCCGAAATCAACCGGCTTTATAATTACTGGAAAATTAAATTCATTCATTAGCTGTTTTAATTGTAATCCACTATTAAAATACATAGACTTTGGTGTAGGGATATTAAACTTTTCAAATATTGACTTCATTATACTTTTATTTCTACAAGCGTTTATGACCTGTTCTTCAAGGTAAGGCAAACCGTAGTCTTGATTTAGTTTGTTAGCAACTTTTAGTGTCCAATCATTTAAAGGAACAATAGATTTAGGTTTGAAACCTTGCGTTTTATAGTAAGCTATTTCATTTTTAATTTCTTCATAGTTTAAAGGATTAGCATTAATACAAAAATCCCAATAAGCATTATATTGATATTTTGCATTTTTAATAGCTGTCCAAACTTGAAAATCTCCAATTGCTTTGCCACCTGCATAAGATCTTTCTCTAAGGAACTGATCTGCACCTAACAACAATAGATATTCTTTCATATGAGCCTCCTCATTCATAAATTATTTATTATATAAAAATAATACCATATAATTTTATGGTTTAAAATGATATAAAAATAGGTTGTGAGTTTTGTTTTTGTCGAAGATCTTTATAGATATTTCTTAGAAAGTGTTAGTTTTAAACATATAAAAGACTTAAGAATATCTACTTAATCTTTGCATTTTTTATTTTGAAATTATTTACTAAAGAAAATTTATTTTTAAAAGTTACAATATGCAACATGGTTTACCTATCAAAAGTAGTAATCGAGGAATAAACAAACAAGGTAGAATGATGAGAGTTATTGAAGCGCATAATGTAATAAATGGGATTCTTGTAATTAAGGTGAAAATGAAATTGTAAATGGTCTGAAAGCTAATTAAAATAAGATAACACATATTATAAATTCTTAAATATAAATCATAAATATAAAAACTGCATCGCTAACCGATAAGCAATAATTTGTCATATGAGAAATGAATTTTTAATAATTCGATCTATATTCACCCCTAAAAAATGCCACAACGCCTATAACATCCCATCAAGTTTAAAGTGACCATATCAGTGATATGTACATAATAACGCTTATGACAAAGGGGTGGAAAATAATGGCAGCAGAAACACATAAAGGTTGTGTTAAGTGTGGACATACAGAAATTGAAGAAGGAACACTTTCAGCGACAGGTTCAGGTTTTTCTAAAATATTTGACTTGCAACATAATAATTTTACAACAATAACATGTAAAAATTGTGGGTATACAGAATTTTATAAAGTGGATAAAAATAGAACAACAGATATTGTCGATTTGTTCTTTGGAGGATAGAAATTATAAATAATTAGCACGGTGCATAAAATACTGTTTTATTATAACTGTATAAATGCTGGTGAAATGTAATCGTATTTTATAACTAGTCAACATTATGAGGTGGACTATGAAATCTTTTTAATTAGATTTCTGGTTCACTTTTTTAATTTAACATTTACTTCTAGTTAATTTGAACTTCATACTATTTTGTTACATTCATGGTAATCAATATGAATTGGTAACTTAAAAAATAGATAGGAGTGGCGTTATTTTATGAAAAAAAGCACCTCGAGTATCATATTTACGATGTCTGCGGCAGGAATTTTTGTAGGGACACAAGATGCTAGTGCATCGGAATTAGAGGATCAACAGAAAACAACAGAAGCAATCAATGAAACGAATCAAAACGATGATACAATCACACAAACTTCAGATAAAGCGTTGAAAACAGAATCACCTGTTAATAAAGTAGCTAACATTGAGGATAATGATCAGGAAGATGCAACAAATGATACAAAGGTACAGTCAAAAGCAAATAATAATCAAAATTTAACTTCATCTAAAAATGTCGATGAGGAAGTAGACCAAAATACACAAATTACATATAAGCAACAAGATGAAAGTAATAAACATATACAACCATCTGATAATCAACAACAAAAAGAATCGTATACAGCAGCGAAAGAACAACCAAAGTTACCAAATCAATCGATTTCCAATCAATATAACCCAGGAAATAAGCAACAGTGGGAAAATGAAGCGGCTAAAACTGAGGAAGCTATTTCAGAGCAACAACCCAAAGAGGAACAATTAGATAAAGGGACAACAGAAGATAATCATAAGTCGAACAAATCGTTAACATCAGATGAAACGGCTACAACCAAAAGTACAAATCAGCAAAATCATCCACCACAACAAAATAACACTGAGCGTACTACTAATCAGGAATCAGATAATAAAAAAGCAACTACACAGCAAACACAATCTAATGAGCATCGTTATGCGATTATGACGATTGGTAAAGATAATACAGAAAAGAATTTAACTTGGTATCATGAATCGGACGAGCAAGGTTATGTGGAAATTGCAAAAGCAAATGAGCAGGGTGATTTTTCTAATGCAAGACGTATAGAAGGAGAAACATATAAGGGTAGCAATACAAAACGTTTGTTAAATAAAGATATACCAAAAATGAATTATACCCATGCAACGCTGCCTCATTTAGAAGAAAATACAACATACATGTATCGCTTTTTTAACGGTGTTAATGGAGAAAAATCACCGATACGTCGTTTTGATACGAATAATAATGGAGAAACGAATTTTATCGCAGTCGCTGATCCACAACTAGGTGCTTCAGGAGATTTAGTAGCGGAAAATGCAGGATGGCAAAATACTGTGAATCAAATGGCACAGTTAAATAAAAATCCAGATTTCTTAATGAGCTTGGGAGATCAAGTCAATTTGCCTTGGGATGAAAAGGCATATAGTGGTTTTATAGAAGCAAAAGGAATGGAAAATTTCACAGTTGTACCAACTTTAGGTAATCATGATCGCGCCAATAAAGCTTATTCTGAACATTTTAATCTTCCTAATTTGCAAAATGGTGGTAAAAACCTGGCGAGTTCTGATTTTTATTTTACGCACAATGATACACTTTTTGTCAGTTTGAACTCTGAGAGTTTGGATTATAAAGGGCACGAAGAGACGATGAAACGTGCGATTGCAGATACTAAAGATCAAAATCCCAAGTGGGTTGTCGCACTCACTCACAGAAATCCATATTCAGCAGGTAAACATTCTGATAAATTAGCAACAAAAATCAGACGTGATAAATTTGCGCCGTTGATGAAAAAGTACAATGTTGATTTAGTATTAGGTGGACACGACCATTCTTATAGTCGTTCACATGTTATGAATGGTAAAGATGCTCAAGTTAAATGGGATGAAAATGGAGTAGCACCACAAACATATTCAAATCCAAACGGTACAATTTATGTAACATTAAACTCTGCTAGTGGTAGCAAATTCTATGAATTAGATGGAAAAAAAGATTATGCAGTTAAATCAATACAGGATAACCAACCTGCTTATACGAAAGTGAATATCACGAAGGATTATATTGAAGTATTAACATACCATGTACCACAAGGTAATGAAAAACTAGGTGACCCGATTGATCGTGTCCGCATTAATAAAGATGATAATTAAACCTGCTGTCAGTTATGATATGACAAGTGATAATTTTATCAAAATATAGAGCGGTAAGTCATCGGGTTGTGTGCCGTCACTATACGCTACCGTGTATATTAAGTGTGTATTGAAATTGTTATGTTGAGTTTTACCATGTGATATGTCGCAAGTATTCATTTTTACTTACATCGCAATTTTAGAGAAATACGATCTTTAACAACCACATGAATGAAGAATAGTAAGAGTTGCAGAGCAATTAACACTTGTTGAATATATAAATCTTTTACTGGCGAGGAAGCTAGGAAGAAAAAATAAACAACCCTTTTAAGGGTTGTTAGGAAATTAGTACATATAGATGATCTTCTCAGAGCGCTTATCATGGCTATCAATAACAAAGATTTGTAGCCACACAGCAACCCACATCTTATTCTGGTTGTCTTTATTGAATTTATAGTTAGTAAATTTGTTGTTTAGCGCTATTAAAATCTTGTAACATTTCATACCATGCTTTTTCAATATTTTCATTTAATCCAAAAAGTCCACTCCGTCCTAATATATAGATATCTGGCCCAGCTTTTTGAATTTTTTCAAATGTATTTTTATTTGATGATCCATCCATTTCAATAAGATAATTGTAGTTATTATCATCTCTAATAACACGTAATTCTTGTATTTTTTCCAATGTACTATCAATGAATTTTTCACCTGCAAAACCTGGATCAACAGTCATAATTGTTACTTTATCAACTAAATCTATATAGGGCATTATGATATCAATTTTAGTTTCTGGATTTAAAACAACTCCAAATTTTAAATCTGCGTTGTGCACTTGATTGATTAAACGATAAGCAATGCCATTCATAACTTCTGCGTGTACACATATAAATTCACTTCTGATTTTTATTAATTGATCTATCCATTGTGTTGGATGAGTTACCATTAAATGTGTAGAAATTGGTACAGAAGAAATTTTTTTAACTTGTTCAATAAACCATGGTGACAACGTGATGTTTGGAACATAGTGTCCATCCATAATATCTATATGGTACGAATCGACATGCTGATCTAAAAAAGTGATTTGCTCTTTAAATTTATCTAAGTCCATCGTCATTAATGATGGTGAAAATTGTGTTTTAACCATAAATGTCACTCCTTAAGAAATTTTTAGTTCATTTAAATCTATATCATCTTCTTCTGTTTCTTCTTGTATATCATTAGATGCATCAATCGGTTTTTTTAAAATAGTGAGTACAAATGCAGTAACAATTACGTTAGCCAAGACGGCTAGGACAAAAGTAAAAGGTTGTGACATGGTAGGCAGCACGAGAAAGCCTCCGAATGGTACTTGTGCATCTCCGCCTAACACCATAGAAATCGCACCACCAACAGCACCACCAATTCCAGTAGCAATAACGCTACGAATAATATCATTCAATGCAAGAGGTAGCACACCTTCAACAATCTCTATGAGGCCCATTGGAAACGCAGTTTTCAGGGTTTCAATTTCGACTTGTTTGTAAATATTTTTTTTGAATAACTTAGCAACCCAATAAGCTAAAGCAAATCCTAATGGCGTAGCAGTATTAACAACAATCAATGCAGTTATAGGTTCATGAATACCTTGAGCTTGTAAAGTCAAAACGAAAGCGAATACTGTTTTGTTAATAGGACCTCCGAAATCAATACTGGCTAGTACGCCTATCAATAAGCCATAGAATAATTTAGAAGTGCCACCTAACGATTGTAAATATTCTGTTAACCAATGTGTAAATGCACCTATTGGAACACCAATGACATAGACCATAATCAATCCACCAATGAGTGAAGCGATAAATGGAATAACGAGCATTGGCATAAGGCCTTTAGCCCAATTTGGTAATTTTACAAATTTAATAATTAGTAATACAAGATAACCTGTTAGAAATCCACCAATGATACCACCTATAAAATCAGCACCGACTGCAGTTGAGGTTAAACCTATAATTACCCCAGGTGCGATACCCGGTTTGTCTGCAATAGAATAGGAAATACCAGTAGCGATTATTACAGGTAATAATTTTAATCCAATGCCACCTATTACAGCGAGGACATCCCAAAATGAATAACCTGACTTAGTTAAATCAGTAGAGCTATCTCCACCGAACGCCATTCCTATAGCAATCATAAACCCAGCACCACAGACTACAGGGATAAGATACGAAATGGCTGTTAATAAATGTGTTTTGAAATTTAAATTATTGAAAAATGATTTCATAATCCTGCCCCCTTTAAGATGTAAGCACCTGTATGATTTCTTCTTTTCTTTTGGCGTTAAGTAATTTAGAATTTATTTCATCATTTCCTAATTTTCTAGCTATTTGTGATAATAATTTGAGGTGATCTGTTGAGTTTTCGGTTCCTATTGCAATTAAAAACACAATTTGAGCACCGTCATTGTCTAATGATTCCCACTCGACTTTATTATTTAATGTAGCAATTGCGACGCCTGGCTTCTGAACACTTTTACTTTTGCCATGTGGAATTGCTAGTAAATTACCAATTCCGGTCACACCTTCATTTTCTCTGTTATAAACATCATTTAAAAAAACATCTATATTATCGATGTATTGCTCTTTTTTGAACGAAGCTGCTAAACTTTTTAAGATTTCTTCTTTGCTTGTATAATTAGATTTAGGAAAAATTATATTTTTATCTAAGATATTTGTAAGTTCCAAATTTTTCATCTCCCTTAACTTTTACTCACAGCAATTTCTTCTATTTTTTCTATTAATTTATTTGGTGATTTAATTGCTAAATCTGTAGGTATTTCAACTATTTTTTTTCCATCAAAACGCTCTTTATTTGTTATTTTCACGTCTATTGCAAGTAATACAATATCTGCATTACTTATTGCTTCTTCAGTCAATTCATTTTCCGAACCAATTGTTCCTTGTGTTTCAATTTGAATGGAATGACCTTTCTTTTTAGCGGCTTGTTCTAATTTTTCTGCTGCAATATATGTGTGTGCAATTCCTACTGTGCATGCGCAAACGCTTACGATATTCATATAAATTACTCCTTTGTAATCAATTTTTTTATATAATCTTCATGTGCTAAATTCCTCATAAAGCTTCTTATTAAGTCTTTGTCACTGTCTTCAACCTTCATAGGCACTAGTATTAAAATAATTAAATCAATGAACTTGTCTTGCCACTTTATAGATGATGAATTATTTTTTACTAACACAATGCGTGTTTGATAAACGTAAGATTCTTTAATATGAGGTAATACTATTTTTGGATAGATTTCTAAGTCGCCTTGGTCCTCTCTATAAGCAATATCCTTTAGCATTGTATTCTGTTTATCAATAACATTGTCTTCAATAAGTAAGTTTTCTATATCATCTAAAATTTCGTACGTATTATTTGATTGTGTCGTTATTTCAAATAAAATTTCATCCATGATGAACACCTAATTTCGGAATAAGGGATTTTAATTTTTGTTGATCATTTTTATTAAACATTGCACTTACAACAACAACCGGAATAACATCGAAATTCTTTATTGAAATAGTAGAAATTACCAAATCGATATCTTTAATAATTTCGCTGTTGATAGTGTCTGATGATATGACATCTATTACTTCTATCTCAGGAATGTTTTTCTCGATTTTGACACGTAGTAGCTCTGAAGTGCCTATGCCGGTTGTACATGTAATAAGTGTTTTGATTTTTCTAGGATTACGTTCTATTTCTCGAGCAAAATAAAGTGTTAGAAACCCGATTTCATCTTCTGAAATACTTGGAATTAGCATTTTAGAAATATAAGATGTTTGAGTATATATTTCAGAATATTCAAACTTTATTTGATCTAATAAAGTGTTTTTAATAAGAATATGATTATTTATTCGATTAATCATTGGCTTTATATGTTTCATTAAATCAATACGAAATGTAGTATTAGAAAAATCACTGTTCAATCTCTTTTCCATAGGTATTATTAAATTGTTTGTAAAAGTAATAATG
Source organism: Staphylococcus sp. GDH8C109P (assembly GCF_017893405.1). Lineage (NCBI taxonomy): Bacteria > Bacillati > Bacillota > Bacilli > Caryophanales > Staphylococcaceae > Staphylococcus > Staphylococcus sp. GDH8C109P. Next base: position 361,931 of record NZ_JAESMX010000014.1, read on the forward strand.
TCATCCGAAAAGTCACATTCGCTATCCTGGTTTGAAGGTGTCTCGTGTTCTACGCGATAGGATGTTAGATATTTATATAAATAGTCTTTTTCTATGTTAGGCAACTGGGAAGATAAGTACGTTTCAAAATTTTTGATAATGATATCACTGATTCTGTAATATCTTTGGTCTATTGTATGATCAGTGCTTTTTATATTTTTATGTTTCTTAACTTCATGTTTTCCATGTTTTCTAAAACGTAATATTAGAATATATAAGTGTGAAAAGATATTGATATTGTATGGATACGGTATGCTAACATTGAGCGTTTTTTCAATCGTATTTATTTGGTTATAAACAAAATTTTTATCTTTTTCTTCTATACTTTTGGGTATACTATCTGATTTTTCAATATCTAAGAATAGAGTATCCATACTTTGCATTAATGCATTTCTAATATCAGATTCTTCTCCTGAAATTACTAAGGTACGGTCTTTACGAATCAATTTTAGGTTAAATGGTTGGGCCATTTCTATAATCATTTTTTCATCTACGGATAACATACTTTCACTAATATAGAATTTATTAATGATTTGATTCACAGTCATTGGTTTTGGGGAGCTTATTAATAGGTCCTTAAAAATTTCATTTCTTCTTTCAATAGGTGACATAGCTAACTTCACACTTTTGGATATTGTATTTGATTCAATATCCAAACTATTAAAGTCAGGATCTATATAAAAACCTTTACCTTTTGCTGAATAAATTTTTTTATTATCAGTAGAACCATTAATTTCATTGATTAAACGATAAATACTTTTAGAAGAGATCGATAATAAATTAGCTAGTTCAGTTGCTTTGGTATATCCAGAGTTGTTTAATAAAAAATTTATAATCTTATTCTTTTTTTCCTCCTTATTCATAAATATTCCCTCCTCCATACATAAAGTGTATAGCAATAATTTGTAAGCGCTTAATTTAAAATTGTCCAATACAATGGACAATTTTTTATAATCTTATTAATCATTATATAATATAATAGGATAAACGTTTATAAATGTTATTTAACATAAAATATAATATTTTGTTAATTTGAGGGGTAATTTCATTAATAGTTCAAAATAAAAAAATCATCTAATAAACCAATTAAAAATAGTTTATTAGATGACTCATAATAATCTTTTAATAACATTACTAAAAATGAATGTCTATATTGTGTTCTTGGCAAAAATCGGTGATATCTTTTGGTGGGGTTTTGTCGGTAAATATTTTACTAATATCGTCCAAATTACAATATGTGAGTAAAGTGGATTTCCCCATTTTACTGTGATCGGCTAAGATAAATGTTTCTGAAACTTTGCTCGTAATATATTGTTTTATTAAATTTTCTTCCATTTCGGAATTAGATAATCCATTTTGAATATTAACACCAGTTGCGGACATAAAAGCCTTATTAATATTGAATTTTTCTAGCAACATATTGGAATCCATACCTATAAATGACCTTGTGATTGGTTTATATTTTTCTCCAATAATGAATAGTGTTACATTTTCAAATTGTGATGCTCTATTCATAATGTCTAAACTATTCGTTATTATAGTGAAGGTCATATTTTTATCAACATAATCTAATAGATGTATTGTAGTCGTGCCTGTATCGATATATATAATATCATTAGTCTTTATTTCATTAAAGGCTATTTCTCCAATATATTTTTTAGATTGGTAATTTTCTATATTTCTTTTATAGTAATCCACAGCTTTATGTGAATCTTCAATGACTTCTATTCCACCGTAAACCTTTTTGGCGATTTTCATATCAACAAGTTGGTTAATGTCGCGTCGAATAGTATTTGTTGAGACATTAAAAGTTTCACAAAGTTCTTCTATTGATGCTGTCTTGTTTTTTTTTATGAAAGCTTCAATTTCATAAATGCGTTTAGATTTCATATATGATACCCCCATTAATTACAATATACCCAATTTAAGTAGTGTAAACAACATAAAAACTAAAAAATTACTCAAAAGTTGACATTATTTAAACAATATTATAATATATTTTTCAACAAGTAACCAGAAGTTAACCAAAAGTTGATATTCGCTTTATTGTTTTTGTAAGCGGTTACTTAAAAACGATTGGAGGATTTTATAATGGCAGAAATCTTAAAGAACTATGTTAATGGCGAATGGAAAGTATCGAAGAGTACAGAAACACTTGATGTGTTAAATCCTGCAACTAAAGAAGTGATTGCAAAGGTACCTGTATCAACACGTGAAGAATTAAACGAAGCGGCACAATTAGCACATGATGCATTTCAAGAATGGAAAGAAGTGGCAGTACCTAAACGTGCGCGTTTGTTGTTCAAGTTACAACAGTTACTCATAGATAATAAATATGAACTTGCATCAATCATCACTAAAGAAAATGGTAAAAATACTACTGAAGCTTTAGGTGAAGTGCAAAGAGGGATTGAAAATGTTGAATTTGCAGCAGGGGCACCTTCACTAATGATGGGTGATTCTTTATCAAGTATTGCAACGAATATTGAAGGGACAAGTTATAAATATCCTGTAGGTGTTGTTGGTGGTATAACTCCTTTTAACTTTCCAATGATGGTACCGTGCTGGATGTTCCCAATGGCTATATCATTAGGCAATACATTTGTGATTAAACCATCAGAAAAGACACCACTATTGGTTAATAAATTAGCTGAATTAGTTGAAGCAGCAGGCTTTCCTAGTGGTGTGTTCAATGTCGTACATGGCGCACACGATGTCGTTAATGGTATTTGTGAAAATGAACATATCAAAGCAGTTTCATTTGTAGGATCTAAGCCAGTTGGTGAGTATGTCTATAAAAAAGCAACTGAGAACTTAAAACGTGCTCAATGTTTAACTGGAGCGAAGAACCATACAATCGTATTAAATGATGCAGATATTGATACAGCAGTCAAAGATGTCATAGGTGCTGCATTTGGTTCAGCAGGTGAGCGTTGTATGGCTGCAGCTGTTATAGCAGTGCAGGCTGATGTTTATGACGAATTCAAAGAAAAATTAGTACAAGAATCTAAAAATATTGTGATTGGTAACGGCATAGAAGATAACGTATTTTTAGGGCCTGTTATTAGAGAAGAAAATAAAACAAGAACATTACAATACGTAGACGAAGGTGTGGAAGAAGGTGCCACATTAGTCCTAGATGGTAGAACAGATAATCAAGAAGATGGATATTTTGTCAAACCGACTATTTTTGAAGATGTCACAACGGACATGAAATTATGGCAAGATGAAATTTTTGCGCCTGTATTATCACTTGTTAAAGTGAATAGTTTAAAAGAAGGTATCACATTAGCTAACCAATCTGAATTTGCAAACGGGGCTTGCTTGTTTACAGATAGTGCTTCGTCAATTAGATATTTTAGAGAAAATATTGATGCAGGCATGTTAGGTATTAATTTAGGTGTACCTGCACCAATGGCAATTTTCCCATTCTCAGGTTGGAAATCTTCATTCTATGGTTCATTACATGCTAATGGTAAAGACAGTATTGATTTTTATACTCACAGAAAAGTCGTTACAGCACGTCATGGAGATCCACAATTTTAAGGAGTGAAAATAGATATGGCTGATTTATTAAATAAACCTGTACATCATCCTTTAAGCGATGATGTACAAGTTATCCACGATTTAAAACCAAACGACATAAATTTAAACTATATAGGGTTAAAAGTACTCGATATTAGAACGGGTGGCATTTATGAAGAAGCAACTGAAGACTTTGAATTATGTATAGTGGCCTTAACAGGAAAAGTTTCAGTGTCAGATGGTTATGACACTTTTAATAATATCGGTACAAGGGATTCAGTATTTGAAAGAATTCCAACAGATAGCGTGTATATTTCAAAGCAACATAATATAACCATCGAGGCTGTGACAGATGCAAGAGTAATATTATGTTACGCACCTGCTGATGAAACACGTGAGACACAGTTTATACCAGCAAGCGAGAATTCAATTGAAGATAGAGGTAAATATGCTAATAAGCGTCATGTACACAATATCTTACCAGATACGCATAAAGCGAGTGAAAAATTATTAGTTGTAGAAGTATATACGGATCAAGGAAATTGGTCTAGTTATCCTCCACATAAACATGACAGGGATAATTTACCAAATGAGTCATTACTAGAAGAGACTTACTATCATGAAATGAATCCACGTACAGGGTTTGTGTTCCAAAGAGTGTATACAGATGATTTGTCACTTGATGAAACGATGGCAGTTGAAAATAGCGATGTCGTAGTGGTTCCAAAAGGATATCACCCAGTAGCTGTCCCAGATGGTTATGATGGTTATTATTTAAATATCATGGCAGGACCTAAAAAAGTTTGGAAATTTTATAATCAACCAAATCATGAATGGATAATTGATCGTAAATAAAAGGAGTGCACATATATGGCTAACAAGAAACATATCGTAGCAATCGGTCGTGCTGCAGTTGATTTAAATGCTAAAGAAATTAATAGACCAATGGAAGAAACGGCTAGCTTTAGCAAATATGTGGGTGGCTCACCAGCTAATATAATGATTGGTGCTGCAAAACTAGGATTAGATGTTGGTATGATTGCTAATGTATCTGATGATCAACACGGAAGATTTATTACGAACTATTTTAATGAAGTAGGTGTAGACACTTCTCAAATTCATATTGATGAAGAAGGACGCAAAATTGGTTTAACTTTTACTGAAATCAAAAGTCCTACAGAATCTAGTATTTTGATGTATAGAGAAGCAGTTGCTGATTTATATCTTGCTCCAGAACATGTGAATGAATTATACATTGAAAATTCGGAATATTTGCTCATTTCGGGAACGGCTTTAGCGCAATCACCTTCAAGAGAAGCGGTCTTAAAGGCTTTAGCACTTGCAAAAAAACATAATGTTAAAGTGATTTTTGAATTAGATTACCGACCATATAGTTGGAGAAATACAGAGGAAACGTCGATTTATTATGAACTAATTGCTGAACAAGCAGATGTTGTAATTGGTACAAGAGACGAATTCGACATGATTAAGCGTTATCAGACACTGTCAGATCAGGAGATTAGCAGCTTGCTATTTACAAGAAATCCTAATTTAGTAGTGGTCAAACATGGCGTACAAGGTTCATTTGCTTTTGATAAAGCAGGTGAAGTATATGAAGGAAAAGCATTTAAAGCGAATGTTGTAAAAACATTTGGCGCAGGTGATTCATACGCAGCTGCCTTTATCTATGCACTTGTTACAGGTAAATCTGTAGCGGAAGCACTTCAATATGGGGCGGCATCTGCAGCAATTGTTGTTAGTAGTCATAGTTCGTCAGAAGCCATGCCAACTGTAGAAAAAATAGAAAAGTTAATCAAAGAACAAGCTTAAGGTGGTGGTAAAAATGGTCAATACAGTGAGATTAACAACAGGTGAGGCAATCGTTAAGTTTTTAACACAGCAATACATTTACATTGATGGCGAAGAAACACGGTTCGTTGAAGGTGTAATGAATATCTTCGGCCATGGGAACGTGCTTGGCATAGGTGAAGGATTGTCAAAATATCAAAATGAATTGAAAGTAATTCAAGGTAAAAACGAACAAGGTATGGCACATGCTGCGATTGGTTTCAGTAAGCAAAGTCTAAGAAAGAAAATTTTTGCAGTAACGACTTCCGTTGGACCTGGTTCAGCTAATCTTGTGACTGCAGCAGGCACAGCGGCTGCCAATCATATCCCAGTATTTTTCCTTCCGGGTGATACATTTACATCACGTCAACCAGATCCAGTATTACAACAAATAGAAAATCCCCAAAGTATTGGGATAACAACAAATGATGCACTTAAACCAATATCTAGATATTTTGACCGTATAACACGACCGGAACAAATAATGTCGGCACTTATTAGAGCATTTGAAGTTATGACAAATCCGCAAACGGCTGGACCAGTTACATTAGCGTTGAGTCAGGATGTACAAGGAGAAGTGTTCGATTTCCCAGAGAGTTTCTTTACAAAGCGTGTACATTATGTCGATAGATTAGAACCATCTGAACGCGCGATTGAACGTGCTTGCAAAATGCTAAAAGCAGCTAAAAAGCCTTTAGTTATTGTTGGAGGCGGTGCTAAGTATTCAGAAGCACACAATGAAATCAAACAATTCATTGAAACGCATAAAATACCTATGGCCGAAACACAAGCTGGTAAATCAACGATAGAAGCTTCTCACCCATTAAATTTAGGCGGTTTAGGTGTTACAGGCAATTTAGCAGCGAATATATATGCTAAAGATGCTGATGTCATTGTAGGAATTGGGACAAGATATTCTGATTTTACAACGAGTTCGAAGACAGCTATTAATTTTGAAACTGCTCAATTGATCAATATTAATATCAATAGAGTAGATGCATACAAACTAGATGCAACACAAGTAGTGGGTGACGCCAAAGTGTCTGTGGCAAAACTCACGAGCGCACTAGGAGAACATCAATTTGATATCACTGAGACCGTTAATGGCATTAAACAACAGTGGAATAGTGAATGTGCTAGATTAGCAGAAATTAATATTAATGTAGAGGATTATACACCTGAAATTGCCAATCATTTTGATCATGCAAAGATTAAGCAATACGTAGAAACATTAAAGACTGAGTTACCACAAACAAATGCATTAATTGCAGTGAATCGTACAATAGCTAAAAATGCAATCATTGTTGCAGCAGCAGGTTCTTTGCCAGGTGATTTAGAAAGATTGTGGGAAACAGATGATTTCAATACGTATCACATGGAATATGGTTACTCAACTATGGGTTATGAAATTGGTGCAGCAGTTGGTGCTAAGATTGCAGAACCTGATAAAGAAGTCTATGCGCTAGTAGGAGATGGTAGTTTCCTTATGCTGCACTCTGAATTAATCACTGCGCTCCAGTATAACTATAAAATTAATATTATTTTATTTGATAACAGTGGTTTTGGATGTATTAACAATTTACAAATGGATAATGGTAGCGATAGTTTTTGCACAGAATTCACAGATTTTAGTGGTAAACCATTAAACATAGATTATCAAAAAGTAGCTGAGGGTTATGGTGCGAAATCTTATAAAATAAATGATGTGAAAGCACTGACAGAAGTGATTAAGCAAGCTAAAGAAGAAACTAAATCTACGTTAATAGAAATTAAAACATTGCCCAAAACAATGACAGATGGATATGAATCATTTTGGAATGTAGGTGTTTCAGAGCATAGTGACAAAGCATCCATACAAGAAGCATTTTCAAATAAAGAAAAAATAATGAAAAACGCAAAACATTACTAAAGCGGGTGGAAAAACTATGACAAAAATTAGAATAGGACAAGTAGGTCTCGGCAGATTAGGTCAAGTTCATGCATCAAATATTGTAAATCATGTTAATGATGCCGAATTATATGCAGTCGCAAGTGTAGTAGATGAAGAGCTAGTATACGCGAAAGAAACACTAGGTGTTCAACATTGTTATAAATCCTATAGTGAAATGATAAATAATGACCAACTTGACGCCGTTGTTATTGTTTCTCCAAGTGGGTTTCATGCAGTGCAAATTACTCAAGCTTTTGAAAAAGGTTTGCATGTTTTCTCTGAAAAGCCAATCGGATTAGAGTTAGAGAATATTAGACAAGTTGTAGATAAAATAGATGACAATCCAGATATAGTATTCCAATTAGGATTTATGCGTAGATTTGATGAATCTTATTTATATGCGAAAGAAGCAGTGGAAAATGGAAGCTTAGGAAAAATTACAGCAATGCGTTGTTATGGTATTGATCCTAGTATAGGATTAGATAGTTTTATACAATTTGCTAAAAATAGTGCAAGTGGCGGTATCTTCTTAGACATGTCAATACACGATATTGATTTAGTAAGATGGTTCACCGGTTCAGAATTTAAAACGGTTTATTCCCTAGGAAATAATATTGCAGCACCTGAATTATCTGAATGTGAAGAGCTAGAAACTGGTGCATGTTTATCAGAATTAGAAGATGGCACTATTGCATATTTTTTAGCAGGAAGAAATGCCAAGCATGGTTATCATGTCGAAACAGAAATAATAGGAACAGAAGGCATGATAAGAATTGGTAACGCACCAGAAAAAAATCTAGTAACTTTATATGATAAAAATGGTGTTGTAAGGCCTACATCAGGTCATTTTCCTGAAAGGTTTAGATTTGCTTTTATTAATGAATTAAATACATTTATACAATCAATAAGAAATAAAGAAAAAGCTTCTGTTACAGGTGTGGACGGTTTGAAAAGTACAGAAGTAGCCATTGCTATGCAATCATCCTTCGAATCTAAGAAGGTTATTACGTTATGAGGTGAAAAGAATGACTAGAAATATTCGTTACGCATGTGCTCCAATCGCATGGACGAATGATGATATGCCTGAATTAGGCAGTAGCAATTCATTCGAACAATGTATTAGTGAAATGGCGTTAGCTGGATACGAAGGTACAGAAATAGGTAATAAATATCCAAGAGAGCCTGAAGTTCTAAAGTCTTATCTTGAACCGCGCGGTTTATCGGTTGCTAGCGCATGGATTAGTTTATATTTAACTTCTAAACCATATGAAGTGACAGAAGCAGCATTTATAAAACATAGAGACTTTCTTTGTGAAATGGGCGCTAAAGTAATTGTAGTATCTGAACAAGGCAATAGTATTCAAGGAAGTTTGGATAAAGCATTATTTAAAGACAAGCCTATTTTCAACGATAAAGAATGGCGTTTGTTAATAGCTGGTTTGGAAAAGTTAGGAAAACTTGCTCAAGAAAAAGATATGGAAATTGTATATCACCATCATATGGGAACAGGTATACAAACCACAGAAGAAATAGACAAATTAATGGAACAAACAAATAAAGATAACGTCTCTCTCTTATTTGATACCGGTCATCTTGTAGTTTCAGGAGAAAATCCTATAGAGATTTTTAATAAATATGAAGATAGGATTAAACATATCCACTTTAAAGACGTGAGACAAGAAGTTAAAGAGGCAGTAGATACAGGTAATCAATGTTTTTTAGATGGTGTTAGAAAAGGTATGTTCACTGTACCTGGTGACGGCGCGATTGATTTTGAACCTATTCTAAATCTTATATATCAGTCAAGTTATAGTGGTTGGATTGTTGTTGAAGCTGAACAAGATCCAGCTATAGCAAATCCATTTATCTACGCTAAAAAAGCGAAAGAATATATGTCTCAATTTCAATAAAATTAAGTTATATATAAGGGTGGGAGTAATCTAAGCTCCAAAGGGGAGAGAGTTATCATGAGTATGTTTGCAATAATTTCATTTATTACAGTAGTTCTACTAATAGGTTTATATGCGTTTTTAAGAAGTAGAAAAATCAATACTAAAAATTCTGATGGTTACTTCATGGGTGGTAGAAGTTTAACAGGTTTTACTATTGCTTCTACAATTATCATGACAAACTTATCTACTGAACAAATAGTAGGACAAAACGGTCAAAGTTTTATGGCAGGTATGGAAGTAATGGCGTGGGAAGTAACTGCTGCAGTAGCTATTGTTATATTAGCGCTTTTGTTTTTACCACGGTATTTTAAATATGGTGTAGACACAATATCAGATTTTATTGAAATGAGATTTGATACATTTACTAAAAGACTGGTATCGTTGCTATTCATATTTACATATGTTGTGTCTTTTTTACCAGTAGTACTATACTCAGGCGCTCTAGTATTTAATAAAATATTTAATATTGGTGAAATTTTAAATATTAGCGATATGACTGCTGTTGTATTAATTTCTACATTTATAGGTATTTTCGGAATTATATATTTATTTATCGGAGGACTTTCTTTAAGTGCTCACAGTGACTCTATATATGGGATTGGACTCATTATCGGAGGACTTGCTATACCTTTTTTAGGATTGGTCATGTTTGGTGATGGTAGTTTATTAAAAGGTTTCGATAAAATTATACAAAATACACCTGAAAAATTAAATTCAATTGGTGCAGTTGACTCAGATATTGTACCTTGGCCAACACTATTCTTTGGAATGTTTTTTAACAACTTATTCTTTTGGTGTACCAATCAAATGATTGTCCAAAAAGCACTGGCAGGTAAAAACTTAAAAGAAGCACAAAAGGGTGCAATGTATGTTGGCATATTTAAAATATTTGGAGCATTATTCTTAGTTTTTCCAGGCGTTCTTGCTTTCAATATGTTAGGAGATAAAATTACAAATCCTGATAATGCGTACCCTATGTTAATTAATGAAGTTCTACCAGGTTGGGCATATGGTTTGTTTGGAGCAGTCATTTTTGGAGCAATTCTAAGTTCATTTGTGGGATCACTTAATAGTACAGCAACCTTATTCTCACTTGACTTTTATAAATCAATAATTAATAAAGAAGCAACAAATAAACAAATTTCTAGAGTGGGCAGATTAGTGACAGTCCTTGTAGGTATAATTGTAGTAATTATTGCACCAATGATTTCACTATTTCCACAAGGTTTATATGCTGTAGTACAGGAATTTAACGGTATTTATAACATGCCATTATTAGTGCTTATACTTGTAGGATTTTTTGCTAAACGTACATCACATCAAGGTGCTAAAATAATGTTCATTTTACACATAGTTGTGTATGCGCTTTCAAAAATTTTGTTATCAGATATACATTATTTATACGTATTAAGCGTATTATTCTTTATAGATTTATTCATAGTATTATTATTTAACAAATTAAAACCATCAGACGAATTTGATTTTAGTGTAAATTACGCAAAAGTAGATATAACGCCGTGGAAATATAGATATCTCGTAGGCGGTATTATCATAATTGTTGTAATCGCAACTTATATCCTATTCTCACCACTTGGTTTAGCTCAATAGGAGGGGAATTATGACACTTACATTTGGAGTAATTGGTGCGGGCCGAATTGGTCAATTACACATCAATAATTTACAAAAAAATAAAAATGTGAAAATTAAATGGGTATCAGATTTATATTGTGACAAAATGTCAGAATGGATTGAAAAAGCAGGTGTTGAAAATAAAACTAAAGATCATATGGATATTATTAAGGACCCTGAAGTAGATGCGATTATTATTTGTTCACCAACTGACACACACGTTGATATTATCAAAGCAGCAGCAGCAAACGGTAAACATATATTTTGTGAAAAACCAATTAGTCTTTCTTTGGAAGAAGCGGAAGAGGCCGTTGAAGCGGTACAAAAATCTAATGTAAAACTTCAGATAGGCTTTAATAGAAGATTTGATAAAAATTTCAAGCAACTCCAAGGTATTTTAAATAAAAAAGAGTTAGGGAATGTTCAGACATTGCGGATTACTTCAAGAGATCCTGAGCCACCACCAATTGAATATATAAAACGATCTGGTGGCCTATTTATGGATATGAGTATTCATGACTTTGATATGGCAAGGTATTTAATACAATCTGAAATAGTAGAAGTTTATGCGACTGGAGAAGCATTGATTAACCCAGAAATAGCAGATTATGATGACATAGATACTGCATTAATTACATTGAAATTTAAAAATGGTTCTATGGCAATCATTGAAAATAGTAGAAAAAGTGTTTATGGATATGATCAACGTATCGAAATTTTAGGTGATCATGGCGCAATAGATGTAGGTAACGAACAGTCTTCAACATTAAATTATTATCGTACAGATGGTATCAGAAGAGATAATCCACCTTATTTCTTTTTAGAAAGATATAGTGACGCATATAAAGTAGAAATGGATGAATTTATAGCATCTATTCAAAATAATACAGATGTCATCTGTTCTATTGAAGATGGATATAAAGCGCAACAAATTGCTTTGAAATGTAAAGAATCACTTATATCAAATCAGCCAAAAAGAATATAAAGAAAGGTGTGATGTGAATCAATGAATACAATTATACAAAAAGCTAAAGAAGAACATTACGCCATACCTCAAATAAATGCCAATGGGTTAATTTGGATAGAATGTATTTTGAAAGCAGCTGAAATAACACGTTCCCCCATTATCATAGGAACAACGGATAAAGTAATTGAATTTCTTGGTGGCTATCAATTTATTTGTTCAACGATTAAAAATAAAATTAAAGCGATGGATGTAACGATACCAGTTATCGTTCACTTAGATCACGGTTTAACTGTTGAAAATTGTAAAAAAGCAGTAGATGCTGGATACGATTCTGTAATGTTTGATGGATCAAAATTACCTATTGAAGAAAATATTAAACAAACTAAAGCAGTCGTAGATTACGCGCATAAAAATAATGTCATCGTAGAAGGAGAAGTAGGTGCTATAGGAGGTAATGAAGACGGTGTGATTGGCAACGTGAAGTATGCTGATTTAGATGATTGCTTAAGATTAGCTCAAGAAACATTGCTAGATACATTAGCACCTGCACTAGGATCAGTTCACGGAAAGTATCAAGGAGAACCCGATTTAGGCTTTGCAGAAATGAAAGCCATACAAGATGCTATTGATGTTCCGTTAGTATTGCATGGGGCTTCAGGTATTTCAGATGAAGACTTATTAAAGGCAATACATTTGGGTCATGCAAAAATTAATTTCAATACAGAAATTAATATTGCCTGGAGCAATCAATTAAGACAAACACTTAATCAAGATAAGTCATTGTTTAATCCACAGCAAATTTTAAACCCTAGTAAAGAAGCTATGGTAGAAACCATTCAATCTATTATTTATAAATGTACGTCTCATAATCGTGTATAGAAAATCATATGTAGAGAGAAGGACGAAGAATAATGCCATTAATAAAAATTGATTTGATAAAAGGAAGAGAAAAAGAAGAGATTAAGCAAATATTAGATATTTCTTATGAAGTTATGTTAGAAACCTTTAATGCGCCTAAAGGTGATAGATATCAAATTGTTAACCAACATGAAGATTATGAAATGGAAATTTTGGATACAGGTTTAGGTGTAGAGCGGACAAAGGATATAATCGTGTTTACAATTATTACAAGGCCAAGAACCCAACAACAAAAGCAACAATTTTATAACGAAGTGGTAAATAAACTTCATGACGACATAGGTATACGTATAGAAGACATCATGTTTAGTGTAGTTGAGAATACGGATGAAGATTGGAGCTTTTTTAATGGAGAAGCCCAGTTTTTAAATGGTGAACTATAAAAGAATAAATGTGAATATGCTTCAAAACCAAAGTGAAGGTTAAATGTATTAATTATTTTCTAGGGTGCTAATTTCTTAAATTCTATAAGGAAATCAGTATCCTAGTTTTTTATTGATTATGAACTTTACTGTGGTTTTCAGAGTAACGATTTTTATACATTTATTTATTAGGTTTAAAGTGATTTTTTAAATAAACTGGAGTAATACAAGAGTAAGTATTGAAGAATAGGTATATTAATTATTAAAACATCAGTATCTACTATTACTCTTTAAAAAAATCGCCTTTTATGTGAGTGATATTAAATGTTAAAAGGAAGATATTAGATTATATAGTATCTAACTCAAAATAAAGACGAAGTGCTAAGCAACACTTCGTCGATAGAACAATAATTAAATTTACTTTTGCTAGTTATTGTAATTTTGACTCTAATTGATGTACAAGATGGGTGAGCATAGCATTAATAGGCGTAGGTATGTTGAATGTTTTTCCATAAGCAGCTATTTGCCCATTAAGGTAATCTATTTCTGTTAAACGTCCGTTTGTATAATCTTGATGCATTGATGGGTAATGAAGGCCTTGAGCTTCTTTTGGATAAGCTGCTTCAACTTTTTTTAATAGTGCATGACTATCTAAATGAATACCTTTTGCTTTGGCAACTGCGACAATTTCTTCAATAATAGGCATAACCATTTCAGCTGAATCCGGATGATTACCAAATTCATAAATCGTTTTGTTTAGTATCGTGCATAAAGGATTTAAAACACTATTTAATGTAGCTTTAGACCATATAGCTTCGAATACATTACTACTAATTTGGGCATTCAAATTTGCATCATTGAGAATTTGAAGGATAGCATGCGTATGGTCATCGGTTTCACCGTCTGCGCTTTGTAAATATATAGATCCTTCACCTTCTAGTAATAGTTGTCCTGGTCCACGTAGACCTGCAGTCCACATCGTTACTGCTAGATAAATTTGAGATAAAGGGACAATTTGTGATAGTCGTTCTTCATGACCTAAGCCATTCATCATACTCATTATAGCTGTATTTTGATGGATGCAACCAGCTTCTTGTAATTGTTGTAACATTGCTTCAGAGTGCATAGCCTTAGTCAATATAATGATAAGGTCAAACTCGGTTGAAACATCTTTTGTTAATACTGCTGGGATGTTGACTGAATAGTTATCCGTTTCTGTTTTAATGTCCATACCATCTGTATTAATACGTTTGACGTGTGCTTCCCAACTATCAATAAGTGTAACATCGTAGCCAGCTTCTTTTATGGACACACCAATTCGCCCACCCATTGCGCCAGCTCCTGCTATGCCTATCTTATACATCGAAATACGCTCCTTCATTATTTCCCGTTTGAAAAATATTAAAATACACTTTAACTATATCATTTACATATATCGACAACAATATTGTGCAATTTATAATTATTTGAATGTTTATTTGAGGGTTGCAATGAGGTGAATGTGTCATTAATAACTTTTGAACCTTAAATATATGAATAATTACGTGAAATTTAAAAGAAGATAAATGACCTCTCAAAAAAAGTAAATATACATTGTTAGTCATCTTCTATCAAAATATTATATATACTTGCATTTAATAAGATATGATGTATGATGAAAGTGAATAATTACACCATGCATTTAACGTATGTCAAAGCGTAGGAGTGATAAACCCAACGACTGTTAAATGATTGTCATGGTATAGCGACTTGTCATGATTATTTGGTTCAAACATCGTAAATAGAAGCATAAGCGTGGTTGTCAATCGCAATCATTTGATGGGAAATTGAGAAATCGTTACTAATTTAGAGATTGTTCCACTTGAATGGAGTTTAAATAACTAAAGCCAAGCGGTACTCAATACTAAAGGAGTGATTGATTATGCGTAAAGTAACTAAATTATTATCAACGACAGCCGTTGTATCAACACTTGTAATAGGATCCTCAGCAATGTATTTTTCGACGATAACGAATGACGTACAAGCAGCAGAACAAGTTCAAAAATGGGGTAGTGGTGAAGGTGGTTCAAGTGGTGGAGAAAGTATGAATAGTCAAAACGTTTCAAAATTACAATCACAAACACCATGGTACAAGTATGAAGGTTATACGACATACGACCCAACATTTACGTTAGATTATAATTTCGTTAGAGCTATGAAATATGATAATGCAACTATCAATGGATATAAAGTAGACCCTAAAGCGTATAAAGATTATGCCTATAGCAAAACAATTTATGATACAACGATAGATTTTAACGATAAAGACGAAGTTATCCAAATGAGCTTTAAAACGAAACCCAAATCTGTAACTAAATCAGAATTTATAAAAGCACATGAATCTAACATGGACAAAGATGATGACGCTTCAGAATTAGAAGATGAGACAATGGTTCCATTTTATACTAATAATGGCGGTTCATATAAGGGATTCTTTGATGAAGATGGTTATTTAACTAAAATAATTATTGGCCAATAATTCAATGTCATATTTTTACTGAATCATTGTTATCAGTTCTAAATCGCATTAGTTATTGATAAAAATCCCAGAAAATATGAAGTTGGCTATATATCATACGCATGTGTAGTTAACACAAAGCATATGGAAGTGTGATATTTCAACCCCTCAAGAGCAGGAGAAAATCAGATTTAAACCTGATTCTCTTCTGCTTTTACCGTTTTAAAGAAAATGTGTGTTAATCATTACTAATACAATTTTAAGGTTTTTGCCTATTTCAATAAACGTAACACTGCTTTTCCATTGTCATCATAAATATAATTTAATTTAGAAAGATGGCATTTTTCTAACAGTTACCAAAATGAATAATACTATTACATTGACATTAATAATAGATGTAACTATAATGGTTACATGAGGTGATTGGTATGAAAATAAGCAGTCGTTTTACGGTAGCTGTTCATATATTAGCTTTAATTAAGGTTGAAAGAGAATATACTTTAACATCGACTCAAATCGCAGATAGTGTGAATACGAACCCTGTGGTTATTCGAAGATTGATGGGGAGACTTAAAGAAGCGGGTTTTATTGACGTATCTCGAGGCAACTCAGGTGCTAAGCTTTTGAAACCATTGGATGAAATTACATTATTTGATGTCTATAAAGCTGTGGAAGTGGTTGAAAAAGGACATTTATTCCAAATACATGAAGACACGAATATCAATTGTACAGTTGGTGCCAATATTCAAAGTGTGTT
This sequence comes from Staphylococcus sp. GDH8C109P, assembly GCF_017893405.1. Classification (NCBI taxonomy): domain Bacteria; kingdom Bacillati; phylum Bacillota; class Bacilli; order Caryophanales; family Staphylococcaceae; genus Staphylococcus; species Staphylococcus sp. GDH8C109P. The sequence continues at coordinate 378,355 of NZ_JAESMX010000014.1, forward strand.
GGAAGTTATTTTAGAAAGTGCACAAGATGCAATGGAAGCGGTATTAAAAGGTGTCACATTAGACAGCATCGTCAATAAAATACTCGTAAATAACGGATAAATCTATCCGTATGACTGACTTGTAACTGTAACTATTACAATTACAAACATAGCCACAATTGAAAAGCATTTAATAAAGTGTCTTAAAACAACCTTAACGATCATCATCAACCTTACTGAACTGAAAGAAGGCTGGTTGTTCACTGAAAATAAGTATTTATTCGGGGTATGTGTGTCAATTTTATAGATAAGGATTAACTTGAAAAAGTAATCTGAGAAACTGGCTCAGATGTATCGATAGAAGGGCAAATGTTTGAGCTGTGAGCAAAACCGTTAGCTCGATTAGAGCCTGTTAATAACTCGTCAAAACTAGTGTCCTGGCAGCAAGTGTCATTGAAAAAATGAAAGCAGTTTACGCTTTATTGTTAGCATTTTATCGCTATTAGTAGTCATTTTAAACGTATTATATTAATTAAAAATTGGAGGAATTTATTATGAAAATTGGAATTATTGGAGCAACTGGAAAAGTTGGAAATTTGGTATTAGAAGAAGCAATAGATAGAGGACATGATGTAACAGCCATCGTTCGAAATGCTTCAAAATTATCTAATAGTAATATAAATGTATTAGAAAAAGAAATATACGACATTACAGCGGAAGACTTAAAAGATTTAGATGTAGTTGTGAATGCTTTTGGTGCACCACTTGGTGAGGAAGAAGCACATGTAACTGCTGGTCGTGCATTGATTGAAACGTTAAAAGGAACAGATACAAGAGCGATTATTGTAGGTGGTGCTGGTAGCTTATATGTTGATGAAGCACAAACAACTAAGTTAATAGATACACCAGAATTCCCTGAAATATTTGCACCTACTGCAAAAGGTCAAGGTAGAAATTTACAAGATTTAGAAGCTACACAAGGTATAACTTGGACCTTCCTTAGCCCATCCGCAGATTTTAATGCAGATGGTGTCAGAACAGGAAATTATCAATCAGGTAAAGATAATTTATTAGTGAATTCAAATGGTAATAGCTATATTAGTTATGCTGACTTTGCCATTGCTATTTTAGACGAAATTGAAAATCCACAACATAAAAACGAACGCTTCACAGTTGTTGGAGAAGAAGCATAAAGTTTAGTAGATAATTTAATTTTTATGTGGTAGAGGAAGAAACTCAGTATCTTAGAAAATTCACAAATTAGAGATGGGGTAGTTATTGGATTGGTTGAAAAATATCGTGCTCCCACTCTAGATTAACAATGTGAAAATTTATCTGAACTGATGCGCATGCATGAGTAGTACACATTTTCATTCTAGTCAACGCCTGCTTTCATTAGAAATTAAAGCGAAAAATAAATATGAATTTTAAAAAAGTTAACTATAAGGATATGCTCCCATCAAAGTAGACATTTTAAAGAATGTAAACATGATGGGAGCATTTTTATATTTAATTGCTAGTATTAATGTATTGATTACAATCAGCAAAGTGATTGCTATTTTCGATAAATTCATGAAATTTTAGCTCATTACCTTCTTAATATACAAATTTTTTGGAATTAAAGCAGCCATTAAAATCAATTCTCATTAATATTTTACGCTATAAAATTTAATTTCGTGAACTTTATTTTAAATAAGTAATAAATGTACTATATTTTTAAAAAAATAAATATAATTCATTGTGGACAATTGAGTGGAGTAATATTAATATATAAGTAAGTTTTATATAAGGAGGAGAAACGAAAATGAAGATTTTCAAACACCACGAACAGAAACAACGTTTTTCAATCAAAAAATACCATTTTGGTGCAGCTAGTGTTTTAATAGGCGCTATATTATTTGTTGCTACAACAAATGATGCGTCTGCTGCTGAAATTGATGAAAAACCTTCTTTGACTGTAGATAGTGCAACCATAGATTCAAAAGCAGCACCAGAAACATTAGAAAACCAAGACGACGCTCCAAAAGCAGAAAATGTATCCTCGAAATCAGCATTTAAAACATCAGAAAACCAAACAGATGCATCAAAAGCAGAGAATACATCTTCAAAAGAAACACCAAAAAATCAGATAGACACTCCGAAAGTAGAGAATGTAACTTCAAATGAAGTAACTGAAGCACCAGAAAACCAAGGAAGCACTTTAAAATCTGAGAACTTATTTTCGAAAGAATTATCAAAATCTACTGAAAATCAAATGGACATTTCAAAGTCAGAGAACACGTCTTCAAAAGAAGTATTGGAAACACCAAATAACCAAAAAAATACTTCAAAATCAGAGAATATATCTGCCAGTGAAGCACCTAAATCTATAAAAAAACGTGACGTCTCAGAAGCATATGATTCAAACAGTATGTTTAGAAGAGCCAATGAAAGTTTAACTCGACCCCCTGCGGATGGTTATAGTGTTAACTCTGATCTTCCAACTAATAATAAAGTAACATATAAAATTCATAAATCAGCAGATCCGAAACAATATACATTCGAAGTAGCTAGAAGAGGTGAAAGTGGAGGCAGACAATATGTCTTTTCTGTTAGAAAAGAGGATGTTGACCACTTAGGGGAACCTACAAAATTTTTCGTTACGGTATTTAACAAAGATAGAGAAACTTTAGTAAAAGAGATTGATATCAAAACCATCACACCTAGTGATATTCAACTTGATGAATTGACTTTTTTAAATATAGTTGCAAAAAAGAATGGATTTTCTTTCAGATTGAATAAAATTGATGGAAATGAACCATCCAATTTCCTTCCCATCTATGGAAGTTCTGCACAATTGGTAACGGGTGAGGTTGTGAGTTATTCAATTGTATTACCACATTGGAAAGGACAGACAACATATTACTATGATGAGCAAGGTAATGAAATTGCGCCACCATTCACTCAGTATGGATGGACTAAGAGCACTTATACTACGGCACCTCCAGAAATTGATGGATACGCATTCGATAGTACAAGAGCACCGCTTAATCAAAATGGAAAAATTAACAAACAATCTTCTAAAATAATTGGTAGTGTTCGATATAGTAAAGCGACAACGAGCCGTGGCACAATGTATCGTAAAGATAAAATTCTAGCTGATAAAAGCACTGTAGAAAGTGAAGTATGGTTTACTTATGCAAAAGCACCAGATACATTTGATCCAGTGAATGGCAGTAGTTCAGATAAAGGAAGAATAGCATCTAATAATCTTCCAGATATGAATTATGATTTTGAAAAAAATCCTAATGGTTATGAATTTAGGGAAAAAATTGTAGATGTTGCGTCTGAAGCAAAATATCAACAACTCGGTTTGGAAGGACAAGTGGTATTCCAAAAATTCCGTTTTCATAAAAATGGGTTACCTTCAAACGTAGCAATATCTGTTTCAGATTATGATGGGGGCGATGCAACGTCTAGCTCTATTGTGAGACTAAAAAAAGGAGAAGTGACTAATTCACGATATGATAATGGAAGAACGTTTGATATTTCAAATAACTTTGAGTATCCAGATACTGTCGTGTACTATTACATCACCAAAAAAGGGAATGTAGTTGTCAGTTATGTTGATACGGATGGTAATGAACTAAAATCTTCAGTTGAAGATGTTAAGGATGGGTTAGCAGGGACAGATTATGATACCGTAGTAGACCATCGTCCAATGACAATTGAAAAAGATGGAAAAACTTATAAACTTGTTTCAGCAGGTAATTATATGATAGGTGAAGTTGATAATCACGGGCATTTAACTACATCAGATGCACCGATAGGTAAAATAGAAGTAGGAACAAAGACGGTTACTTACGTTTATAAAGAATTGAAACAAGGAAATGTCGTGGTGAATTATGTAGATGAAGCAGGCAATCCGATTAAAGAAACAGTAGAGGACACACCAAATTCAAACGTCGATACGGCGTATGATACGACAGATCACAAGCCAAAATTCATAGAGAAAGATGGTAAAAAGTACTTCTTCTCAAAAGTCAAAGATGGCGATCAAGAATCTGGTAGCGTAGTAGAGGGGACGACATCTGTCACATATATTTATAAAGTGTTAGGGAAATATATTCCATTTATTCCAGAAAATCCAGGAGAAGGGTATGACCCAAGCAAACCAAGCACAGAACAACCGCCGGTAGGATATGATGAGACACCAGAAGAACCTTCAGATAATCCACCATTACCGTATATCCCGGGTTATACGCCGAAAGATCCAAGTGGTAACCCATTAGTTCCGGTAGATCCAGATCATCCAGAAAGAGGATATATCCCACCATCGATAACGGATCCAAAGGATCCATCGAAGGACACACCAGTACCTTATGAAAAAGATCCAACACCAGAAATTAAACAAGGAAATGTCATTGTTGACTATCTTGATGAAGCAGGCAATCCGATTAAAGAATCTGTAGTAGATACGCCAGATTCAAATGTAGACACAGCGTATGATACGACAGATCACAAGCCGAAATTCATAGAAAAAGATGGTAAAAAAGTACTTCTTCTCAAGAGTCAAAGAAGGGGATCGTGAAACAGGAAAAGTTGTAGAGGGAACAACATCGGTTACGTATATCTATAAAGCATTAGGGAAATATATTCCGTTTATTCCAGAAAACCCAGGAGACGTGTACGATCCAAATAAACCAGGTACAGAACAACCGCCGGTAGGATATGATGAGACGCCAGAAGAGCCAACAGATAATCCACCATTACCATACATTCCAGGTTATACGCCGAAAGATCCAAGTGGGAACCCATTGGTTCCGGTAGATCCAGACCATCCAGAAAGAGGATATATCCCACCATCGATAACAGATCCAAAGGATCCATCGAAGGACACACCAGTACCTTATGAAAAAGATCCAACACCACCAGATATACCAAATACACCAAATACGCCGAATACGCCGAATACGCCGAATACGCCGAATACGCCGAATACGCCGAATACGCCGAATACGCCGAATACGCCAGATACACCAAATACGCCGAATACACCAAATACACCAGACACACCAAATACGTCGGATACACCGAATATACCAAATACACTAAATACATCAAATGTATCAATCACGGAAAATACAGCAAAAGTTTCAGCATCACCTAATACAACTAAAGAGAAACAATTGCCAAAAACAGGAGAAACGAATAATACTGGATTCTTTGCGAGTATATTAGCGTTAATCGGCGGTATACTACTTACGGTGTTTAGAAGAAAGAAAAATTAAAGTCTTTTGATTAAAAAAGTTAGTACTGATTAAAGTGTTACGAATACTTTTTTAAATAGCACTAATATAAGCTTTGAGGATTAAGCAATCATAGGTTGCTTAATCCTTTTTTTGATTTGTTTAGCATAATAATTCTACGGTGAAAGTCTGCTACAAATTTGAAAAAATAAAAGATAAAAAAAGCATCTTCAATAACAACCGAAGATGCTTTTTAAATAGCTTAGATAATGTTTTGAATAACTTCTTTGCGTAATTTACTTCTTAATTCTGCCATCGTATTTAGGTGGTATTTTTTATAATCACCTGAATCGATTCTAAAAGCATGGATACCTAAAATTTCATTTTTATTATTTAAAATGGCGCCTCCTGAAGAACCTGGCTCAGCCATCATTTGATAATAGCCCATTGGATTGATGTTACGAGCCATAAGGGAATATTTACCCTTAGAATGATACATCGTACCCATAGGATCATTTTTGAATTTGCCAGTTGGCAATCCATAATGATACATGTGAATAGGTGTATTAGCTTTGATATTGGTAATCGATTTTTCAGGAGCTATTTTACGTATTTTCATATACTTCGAAATATCTTCTTTTGTATATAATAACGCGACATCACCAAATTGCATCATCTTTACACCAACTACTTTGAGTGAGCGTGTGTAACTTGAACCTTCTTGTAGCAAGTTCACTCTTAGATTTTGTATTGAAGATGGTGACATTGGTTTATGCGCTTCTGGATTATTGATGACATGATTAGCTGTTAGTATGGTATGTTTACCAATTGCAGTTCCAGTGCCATAAGTCAGTGCTTTTTTACTAGGATTCCAATTAAATACGGTTGCAATATTGGCTGTTTTCGCAGTCGTATGTTCTAAAGTAACCCCTTTATTGCCGGATTTTTTCATGATTTTTAATGCATCATTGATGCCGGATGCTTTAGTAGTTTGACCAAAATCACGCACATTATCACTGCCTGGTATCTTTGATGACCATGCTTTAGGTGCTTGATTATAGTAGTTGCTGTTTTTTGTAGTTTTCTTATTTGTTTTTGGAATAACTTTTACACTTTTAGATGCTTTTGTTTGTTTAATTGATGTCTTCACTTGCTGCTTTTTTGCTGTTGCAGATAAGGTTTGTGGTTTCTTATTTTTATTTACTTTAGTCGTATTCGTTTTTTTCTTTGCTACCTTAGTTGAGCTTGATAGTAGCTGTGGTTTTATAGTTTTTGATTTACGCTTAGAAGAAGTATGTTGAGATACTCGAACTTTTGCTTTTGATAATCCACTTCGTTTTTGTTTAATAGCTGTATTTGCTTTTTGATTTTTGTCAGTGGGCATAATAGCTTGTGTCTTATTTTTATTTTGAATGATTGGTTGCTTTGCTTGTTTTTTCTTTGGCGTTATTGGTGAAGGTGATAGTGTTTTTATAGATTTTGATGATGGTTGCGCATTTTTACCTGAAATTACTTTCGGAGTTTCTTGTGAAACATCGTTTTTAACAGGTCTTTTTATATTTATGTCTTTATTATTGTATTGCAATTTAGTGCTTTGTTGAGGAAACTGAACTTTATTGTGTTGTGTTTTTAAATTTTTGTTACTAACGCTTTTAGTATTTTTAACTCCATTAATTGTATTGGCCTTTTTTGTCTCATTTGTTGTTATTGGAGATTTTTTGGTTACTTTATGGTTAACTGTATAATCTATATCAGTAATTTTTTCAGCGGCTTCCACTTTATCAACATGAAATATTATCCCCAAGCAAACTATCAGAGCTGTAGTAATGATAGCAGCAATATATTTTATTGCCCAAGATGGTTTATGCACTTAATCTGTCCCCCTATTTTTATTGTGTAAAAAGTAAATGTGTGATTATTTCTTCAATATTATATACTTTTTCTTTTGTGTATGGCAATACATTTTTTACTAATGAGAACAATATATTAAAATAGTCGTTGGTTCAGTAAAATGTTTTGATATATTGTTTATCATTTATTTTTATAAATAAAATATAAACTCAAATAATAATTTATTGTCAGTATAGTAACTAGAAAAGCAAGTATGCAAATTTTGATTTTTTGCATACTTGCTTTCAATTAAGACATTATATATAACTATTTTTGGAAATTAATGTAGTTTTAATTAGGTTTAAAAATAAATTTCACTTCAGGATTGACGTCGTATATTTTTTTATAAAATTGAGTCATATATACATTTTCTTTAGGATCTGGCATTTGATGAAACTCAGGATAAGGAAGTTCAGGTAATTTCACCGATTTTTCGCTGTTACTTAGATTGGATACTATTAAATTTCTTTCTAATTCAGTTTTTTTGTTTTCATATAATGGATAAAGTATCGATACTATAAGTAATAGAATTACTCCAAATTTTAATATCTTAAGATGGGTGAAAAAATGGTCTTTTAAAATAAATTTTGTTAATTCTAATAAAAGCAATATTATAAATATAATACTTCCTAATGCAGCTCTACCACCATATGGCGTAATAATAAGAAACGGCGCTGTTAAAATAATGCTGCTTATCAAGTAAAATAATAAATTTATAAAAATATTTTCTTTTCTAAAATTATAAATAATATAAATTATAAAAGTTATTATAAAAATTATAAATATCAAACTAGAAAAATAATAAATGTCAGATCCTTTTCTAAACTCTAATAAATTTTTTTGATTAACAAATAGAAATAAAGGTCCTAACGCCAAAAGTGTTAATAATATAGTATTTACGGTGTTCATTTTATCAAGTTTGAACGCAATAATTAAACAAATTATAAAAATCATTAAAATCATAATAATATTATTAACATAGAAATGATAATTCATTTGATAAACAAAAATATCTAACATTTTAGTAATTAAACCGTCATCGCTACCTACTGTTCTGTATGTATCTGTGCCCATAAATATAGAAAAATATGCTTTATTACTAAACATGATAATTGCTCCAACAATAAATCCTATAAAAATTAATAAGTAGTCGTTGTTAATAATTTTGTATTTCACATATAAAATTATATTAAATAATACTCCTATAAAAAGTAAGTATAAGCTTACATGTTCTACAAATAACATAGAGAACACAGCTAATATAGTATTTGAATATTTTTGCCAAGTTTTTAATTTAATATTATTTTCAAAAATATTTTTGAACAATAAAATAAAATATAACACCAAGACAATCGATATTACATAATTTACATAGCCTGCTACCCAACCGAAAGTTTGTTGAAAAATAGAAATTGGCATTATCATAACAAATATTATTACATAAATACTATTTTTGTTTGCGTTGTCTCTGAAAATTATTTTCGACATAAAAAATATTAGTAATGTTGAGAATAGAGTCATTAATAATATTTTAAACATTTGAAAACGAACTGATAATATTTCTAATACATTGCTTATATACCTTCCGTTATAGTTATAAAAAGCACTTTGAAGTCTTTGGATACCTTTTTCTGACTTCCAGGTCCAATCATCCCCAGTTAATGGTATCAATAAGCTCATTATAAAGAAAAATATACCAATTAATATAATAGGTTTAATTTTTAAAATTTTCAATATTGTTCATCCTTACTCCATATAATAATTATATGATATCATATGATTGTTATATTTATGCATTTTCATTAAAAAAAAGGAAGCATGTAAATTGAAAATACAAATTATTATACCTTGCCACAACGAAAGTAAGATTATAAAGTTTACTTACAATAAACTAACAGAAATAATGCAAAAGAATGCTAAAAGAATTAATTATCATTATAATTTATTATTTATTGATGATGGGAGTACGGATAATACACTGGAAAAATTGGTGAATTTTTCAGAGAATGATTCGAATGTTAAATATGTATCATTTTCAAGAAATTTTGGAAAAGAAGCTGCTATGTACGCAGGGATTAAAAATAGTCTTGATTACGATGCTGCTATAATAATAGATGCTGATTTACAACATCCTCCTGAAATGATTCCAGAGATGATTAAGAAATACAAATTAGGATATGATCAAGTTATTGCTCAAAGAAATAGGAAGGGAGAAGCTTTTTTTAGAAAATTCCCAACACAATTGTACTATAAATTACTTAACAAATTGATAGATACATCTATTGTTGATGGTATTGGAGATTATCGATTGTTAAGCAATAAAGTATTGATAACTATTTCAAAAATGGAAGAAACACAACGTTTTTCAAAAGGAATTTTTTCATGGGTTGGTTATAAACAGATAATTATTCGTTACGATAATATTGTTAGAAAAGAAGGTGATTCAAAGTGGACATTTGCTAAACTTTTAGACTACGGAATTGAAGGTATTTTATCTTTTAATCATAAACCTTTAAGGCTTATGATTTATCTAGGATTATTTATATTTTTTATGAGTATTATGTATTTATTAATAAACTTTATTAATGCATTAACATCAGGTGTTACTGAACCAGGATATTTTACTATCATTTTTAGTATTTTGTTCATAGGAAGTGTACAGTTAATATCTATTGGAATTATTGGAGAATATATAGGTAGAATTTATTATGAAGTAAAAAATAGACCGCATTATGTGGAACAAACTAGTAACCTCTATAAAGAGGATAAAAGTGTTTAAAATATAAAAAATTAAATAATACATTGTAAGAGGTACTTATTTAGTTTGATTAATATTAACAGCATAACTTTCAATTAAAATCGTCAAAAATAATATTAAATCGAACTATTTTTGATTTATATTTTCAAAATTTTTATACATTGAAAACAAACATTTTACTCATTCGGCATTATTCCCCCAAGGCTAAAAATATAAATTTGGGGGTTTTTAATAGTATAAAGTAAAAAACTAAATAGATAATTATAGAATGTTCATTTTATATTTTTACTTTTTTAAATATAAAATCATAGCTTCAACGAGTTTTTGAAATTATTCTAATTTTTTAACCTAAATAATATTTTGGTTTACTTGTTATATAACGTTCTGTTTTAATAAAAAATTAAGTACTTTATATTTCTGGATTTAAGCCACTTAATGTCATAGTACAACAAATGAAAAATAACAGTTAAACATTAATTTAATTATTGTTTTTTGAAAAACATTGTGTATTATTAAGATTACAGAAAACATTAAGGGGAAAAGAATGAATATGAAAACGAATAAATGTACTTTTTCTAGTAAGAAGTTAATGTTAGGGCTTTTAACGACTGCTATTGGGATTAGCACGATTGCTTTAGTAAGTGAAAATGCACATGCGAGTACTTCAACAGTAAAATCACAAACGGTAACAAAAACAACTAAACCTGCGCCTGCGACAACTAAACCATCTACAACGGTGAAAACAGTAAAACCTGTAATGGTAAAAACATCGACAACTAAAGCTACTACCAATGTAACGACTAAAAAACCACAAGCAACAGTAAAACCCATAACACAAAAAGCACCAGTGACGAAGAAGTCAGTACCTGTAAAAAAACCAGTCAGTAAAGCTATTTCCACAACGACGATTAAAGCGCCTGTTGCGTCTAAAACACTGTCTACAACGGTAAAGAAACCGAGTATGACAACAAAAGCACCGACGACAACAGCAAAGAAACCGAACACGACAATAAAAATACCCACCTCAACAACGGTGAAAAAACCAACTTCAACGATAAAGACCTCGGTAATATCAACAAAAGCACGGACAAAGACACAAACAACTCCAATAAAAAAACCAAGCACAACAACAAAAGCACCGACGACAACGGTAAAGAAACCGAGTACACCGCCAAAGACATCAAGTACATCGACGTCGCCGTCTACAAAACCAAACACATCATCAACAGTACCTACAACATCTGCACCAGTGCAACCAAGTACAATAACCAAATCACTAGTCAAAACAAATGAAGAACTCCCAAATATAGCAACTCCGAAACTCGAAAATACGAACACGCAAGATAAAACATTGCAGTCACAAGAAGCAATAAAAGTAACTCCTGAAACAGAGACAAATACACAAAATGCAACGCGTAAACAGGATTACTATAAATCTATGACAGAATTATATAATGATACGAAAGAAGGTATCGATTGGAAGAAAGATACGCGAAATGTTGGGAAATCAGTGTTGATCGTGGCACCACACGGCGGAAATATTGAACAAGGTACTTCAGAATTAACAAAATTAGTGGCGAACAATGGTGATTTTGATTATTTTTCATTTGAAGCGATACGTCCATCCAATAATACACAATTACATGTCACATCTACAAATTATGATGATGCAACTTTACATGACATGATCCAAGACCGAACAGCTACAATTTCAATTCATGGTGCTCAAGGGGAAGAACAGCTCGTATACTTAGGTGGTTATCAATCACCTCTTAGAGATGCTATTCAAAGTCAACTTGAACGTAAAGGATTTGTAGTGAAGATACCACCAGAATACCTTGGTGGACTGAGTAATGCTAATTTTATAAATAAAGTAGAAGAAAGCACAGGTGTTCAATTAGAATTAACGACTGCTTTAAGAAAAGCATTTTTCAAAGATGGAGATGCTAGCACAGCGTCACGTAAAAAAATAGAAAATTGGACTACCACAATGTATGACTTTGCCGAAGCACTCAATGATGCAATCAAGCAAGTCTATCCAGAAAATTAAGGATAATATATTGAATTTATTGATAAAGTAGCACGTTTTAAGTTTTTAATTTTAATAATTATATTTCTTTTAATAAGGTAAGGACCTCAATGCGTATGTATACGTATTGGGGTTTTTTATATTTTAGTAAGATTCATTGACGGGTAGTCTAAGGGAAGTCTAAAATTTTAGATGTTTTGCAGAAAAGCAACAATTGTATTTACGCACATATTATAAAGTTTATAGAGGTAAGCATATAATACGAATGTTTAGGTTCTGAATATATATTTAAAAAGTAATGAAATGTTTGAATTCAAAAAAACATTGTAATATAATTCACGTTATTTCATGCAAAATGACAAATTCATGTTTGCGAAAATTTGAATATACATAGAACAATCCAAAGAGGAGCGCAATTATGAAAGTATATACATCAATTATTTTTTGGATGAGAGCAATTGCTTGTCTAAGTATTGTGATGATTCATACAATTACTACAACTTTTTATAAATTTGAAATGCCTAATGATGGCTATTTATTAAGAACTTTTCAATTACTATTATTATACGCAACACCAATGTTTGTTTTTATTTCTGAGTTTTTATTAGCCAAACAGTATAAGACCCAGGTGAAAGAAGGTTTTGTGAAACAGAAAGTGCTGACATTAGGAATTCCATATATCATCATTAACTTAGGTTTAGCGTATGTCTACGGGCAGCCTAGTAATTTAACGGCATACCTAGATTCTGTTCAATTTATGATGTTTCATGGTGGTACGCTGACGTATTTCATTATTATTATCTTCCAATTTTATGCTTTACATATGCTATTCGCGAAATACTTAGTAAAACTTAACCCATTAAAATTAATCGCATATTCGTTAATCGTTACGACTTTATTTTGGGCTATGAGAACATTTGTCGATGCACCTGAAGTTTGGTATTTAAATTGGTTATGGCAACGAGAAGGCTGGATGATTTTCATAGGTTGGCTTAGTTATTTCTTGCTAGGTTTTTATATGGGTTATTATTACGAAGCACTGATGACAAATATACAAAAATATACGAAATACATTGTGTTAGGAACTATCATTGTGATAGTTATAACGTTGATCAATTATTTATCGGGCTGGCTAACACTAGTGGATTCTAAGCGTATTGACACGCCAATTTATGTAACTATGATAATCTTAATCTTCTTTTTAATATCATCTTACGTTAAATATGTACCGAAATTTTTCATCTTAATTAGCAATTATTCTTTTTCAATATACTTAATTCACTACTTTATTGTACATAGGTTAGGGACATTACATGATCATCCTATATTCAATATACTATTCACATTTACGCTGACAATTACGTTCTCAATATGTATTGCTTATGTGGTTAACCAGTTCAAACTAGGTAAATATATAGTGGGTGGCATCGGGAATGTTAAGTATGACAAGTTTTATCAAAGTTATAAAAATAACCTAGTAGATTAAAAAGGGGAGAATTGAATGAACAAATTAGTCTCGGTTATTATATCGGTCTATAATAAGGAACCATTTTTAAAAAAATGCATTGAATCTTTAATCAATTTAAATATGGAACACTCAAAATTAGAAGCAATTTTTGTCGATGATTGTTCTACAGATCATTCGGTAGCAATGATTGAAAGTTATGCTAGTCAGTATGATTTTATAAAATTAATTCAGTTACCAACGAATACAGGTAGTCCTTCAGAACCAAGAAATATAGGTATTAAAGAGGCGAAGGGCAAATATATCGCCTTATTGGATGCAGATGACTGGTTAGATACAGAAGGATTTCCTAGATTTATGGAGAAAGTAAATGCAGATGATGCAGAGTTAGGCTTAGGACAAACTTTCAAACATACGAATAAAAGCATTACGTATCATGCTAGATTCACAGCATATAAAGATGCGTCAAAGTTGATGCCACAAGATATTGAAAAGATTTTTCGAGCAGTAGGGCCACCGGGCAAAGTATTCAAACGCGAAATTGTAATTAATAATCAGATTCAATTTGAACATATGAAATTTGGGGAGGACAAATTATTTTTCATTGATCTTATTTCTAAGATTCAAAATATTACAATGTCTACGATACCTGCTTATCATGTGAATAGATACGATGAGAATCAATCGCTTGTGAAAGAGACTTCAGTGTTAGATAAAGCTTATTTGAATGTGAATATAACCAAGCGCATTTGTAATATGGATATATCCGAATCTCTGAAAAAGATGATGTTATCTAGAATGGTGGAAGTAGACTTTTTTAGAAGGTTGTTGCATACAAAAACGTTTTTAAAATCTGATGATAAGCAAACGTTTTATGCTATTTTTGATGAAGTAGAACATATACTAAATGAATATGGTTACGATATGAAGGAATTTATTAACAATAAAAAATTCATAGCTATGTATACACTTTACCATCAAGAAAATAAGGAAGATTTCTTAAACCTTACAGAAGCACTTGTTTATGGTTATTGGCATTATTATATTAAAAAAGATGCAATTTACATGGAAATCGATGGTAATTATGATGTTTTAGAACCCACACCTGTGCGTTGTTATCCAGTTTATGAAGGGACACAAATGCTAGATGGTGAATTATATGAAGTGATTAAAGTGTTGAAACCAGAAAATATACAAATCAATGGTGTGAAATTAGTTGAAATTAATAACGCAGCGAACGCGTATCATGTTGATTATGTGTATAAAGATAAAAACATTTATATTCATCAGCAACAATTTAAACAAGCGAAAGAGATAGATGTTAACCTCGGTGTCGAATTTGGTGAAATGAATGATATCGCTTTGGTTTACGCTTCTTACCCAAGTAATAATGAAATTTATAAAATGAAACGACAAAGCTTTAAGTTAGAGTTCGTCAATAAATTGAGGGAAAAATACAAAGGAAAATATTTCTTAAAAGCTTCAGAACCACTGATGACGCTTAAAAAAACAAATGTATATCGCGACATTGAATTTAAAGAACAGATTGTGAGCTTAAATCCAGGTACAAAAGTGGTGCCGACAGACGTTCAGTTCACATCGAATGGTACACCTAGATTAATTCTTGAAGACGGTAGTGTAATCACAGCAAATAAGGATTTTGTAACGCAGATTAACATGGATGACCATCACAAATATATTACAGAGGTTCCTAGTGAAGTTAAAATTAAAAAAGTTTGTAAATTGTATAACTCTAGAACATTTAAAAATGAACCACTGGAAACACTTAAAGTTGGAGATACGATTAACATAGCTAATATTGCCTATACCAATAAATCAACACCTCGATTAGTCACACAAGAAGGAAACTACTTAACAGCAAACAAAAATTTTATAGAGGTAATATCGTAATATTGAAGTAATGAATATATTTAAAAGGCTACTAAGTAACCGGAAGTACTGGTTTTAGTAGCCTTTTTGCTATATTTACTATAAAAGAAATTTTTTGAAGGTTAGCATGTTACCTTATGTTTTGTTTTATGGATTAAAGTTAACGTTCTTTTCGTATGCTTTTACGTCTGAATAGGATGAATATAACGCCAAACATTGCTGCGACCACACCACATAATGGATTTGCTTTATCTTGTAATTGTCCAGTATTAGGTAGTTGATCTTTATCAGAATAATCGTTACTATTTTTAGTTACTTCTGTTTCTAAAGTGGAATGCATAAGTTTAGATGTTACGTGATTATTTGAGTTATTCATAAATTCAGATCTACCTGTATTATCTAAATAATTTAGGTTATCTAGATTACCCGAGTTGGAAGAGGTGTCAGCATTATCGGGATTGCCTGGGTTGCTAGGATTGTCCGGGTTATTCGGGTTGTCCGGGTTATCAGGGTTATTCGGATTATCCGGATTGTCTGTGTTGCTAGGATTGTCCGGGTTATTTGGGTTGTCTGGGTTATTTGGGTTGTCTGGGTTATCCGGGTTGTCCGGGTTATCCGGGTTGTCCGGGTTATTCGGATTGTCTGGGTTATCAGGGTTATCAGGATTATTCGGATTGTCTGGGTTGCTAGGATTGTTCGGGATTTCGCATACTTCGTTTATATACTCAATTTGCTTCGGACTTAGGTTACTTTTTATATAATCTAATTGTGCGTTATTAATTTCATCTTCAGTAAAACCTTGCGTTCGCATGTTTTCTTTTTTAATTTCTAACTGTCTTTGGAGGTCCTCTTCATTCCACGTCCCACCTACATTTGCACTTGTAGAAAGTAATCCATTACTCAAATTTTGCGGTGTATCAAATTGTTTAGTAAACATTATGCCATAAGCACTATTGGCTTCGATGTTACCAAAACTGATAATTGCTACATTACCATCAAATGTTACGCTCATTGGAGTAATTATATGTTGATACTTACTCGTGCCGTTAGTTGAAACAGCAGGGTAATATCGATTTACCACCCAGTTTGTTACGTCTGTTGTGGTTACATTTTCATATGGTAGTGTAACTCTCATCTCGGCGTTGTTTATTGCATAATCAGTAGCGAAAACGGCTCTCCAATATTGTGTTTTAGTAGCTTCATTTGGACCATCTTGCCAATGTTGAATTTCTAAGTTACCCGGACCATAATTTTCTGTATCTATCGCATTAGGATGATTATTTGGATTTTTAACTTTTTCTTGGTATCCATTATTGGAATAATCATCTAAATTTGTATCCATGATACTTTTGGCATTTAAATTAACATTATTTGTATATGATGTAGTTATTTCGTCTGCCGTACAATTTTCACCTGTTTTGACACCATTTTGAACAGTTTGAGTGCTTTGTGGTATATAACCGTTTTGTTCTTGGAAATATGTTAAATTGCCATCTTTATCAGCATCTTTATTTATATCTGAAGTAGTTTCAACTGTCGTTGAAGTCATTTTTTGGGCAGGATATTGATTTTCAGCATAAGAAGATGGCGTATTGTTTATTACTTCTGATTGATTTACATCGGATGTATTTACATTAGTTTCTAGTGCTGTTACTTCTCCTGTCGTATTTGTATATTTAGTCATATCATTCATACTTACCGAGAAATCTGCTTTTGCTATTTTTGTTTCATTATCATTTTGATTAGCTGATTCATTTGATTTAGTGGTTGTCTTATTGTTATCCTCGACGAATGTTTGATGTGCAATTTGTGTTGAATCTAGTTCGCTGGCATTGGCTTCATTGTGCATACCTATCATTAAAAATGTACCCAGTAATACGGATCCAGTCCCAATTTTAAACTTTCTTAAAGAAAATCGTTGAAAACTATCTTTTTTCATAAAATCATCCTCATCCTAATTTATAAAATTACATCATTTTTTATTATTTATACAGTACAATCTATTATAAAGCAATATAGTTTTACAAAGTTTAATAAAAGGTACATAAAGTGTTTGGCGATTAAATATTAAAGACTGTTATTGTGTTATTTTTTATTAAGGGTAATAGATAAAGTAATCAATCATTAAAGGTTTTTAATTATTTATATTCGTACAAAATAAAGCAGGATAGTGAATATCTATCCCGCTTTTAGACTACATATTGAAATAAAAGTGTTACTTTAAGTTAAAGTGAGTTGTTCAAAACCTTTAAGGGTTTAGATAACATTTAAAGTATGATAACTTTTGTAATGGGAAAAGCAAGTTCTTAATAAATCAGGTTCTGTTGCAAAGTAAAA